>PLLW01000019.1 GCA_003141435.1 Ignavibacteriales bacterium | reverse complement strand
GCCCAGAAGGATTCGAACCTTCAACCTTTGGAACCGGAATCCAACGTTCTATCCATTTGAACTATGGGCGCAGTTGAAATTCGAACAGAATTCTAAACTATGAAGTAAAGATAATGATATTTAATGATAGAAAAAGGAGAAATAATCTTTGGGAAAATGATTTGGACAGCACATAAGTCCGGAGATCTTCAATTGCATACGGAGAAGTGAAAGGTTCTTTCAAGGAACGACTGCCTATTTCAATTAAAACTCTTGATTGTAAATAATCAGATTTATCCGTAAGTGCGGGGTAATTTACTTCTAGTATCAAAGGGTCCTGGTCATTTGAAGTTGTATCCCGAATTTGGATATCCACGTTGCTAAATCCAGCGTCAATAAATGTTTTTTGTAATAGCGGGAAATCTGAATTTGCTTTATCACTGCTTCAGTTATATTATTTTTACCTATAGTTCTTAATGCCTGAATTGCCAGCCGGCTTATTTCACCAACAGCCGCTATATTTTTAGGTGTTGTTTTCCTGAAAGTAATTGTTCTGTTTCCAACTTTTATTTTTCTCGCGGCACCATCAGTCAGGTAAACCACATTTAACGGCACTTGAGTAGAAAGACCCAAGCGATTAATAGCATAAACACCTGTAGGAACTATCCCTGGCTCTATCTCTACGAGCAATTGCTTTTGCTATTTCTTCAATACCGGGAGTTAATTTGCCAATAACGCTATCTGTTTTGGGGCGGACGTATATCCCGAAGGAAATTCTTTCTAATTCTCCTGCCTTAACCAATCTTTCCAGCGCTTTTCGCACAGCATCAGAATTACCGTAAGCGATAAAACTTTCCGTAAAAAAGAGCACCCCCCTTCCTGCTTTTTTAATTCTGTTATTTCCTGACTTAAAAGCAGAATAAGAAGTATGCTGATTGAGTGGGTTAAATTAGAAAGAGGAATAAGGGATGTAATAAAAGTATTCAAGGTGTTCGCTCGGTATTGAGTGTCATATATAATTATGAGATAGATGATGATTGCCGGAGTGATTGATAATATTTTTCAATTTCCTTTACCTCTTTGTCGGTTAATTCTACAAATTCCTTTTCTCTTGCTCTCCCGGAGAGGGTTCCATTGTTCTGTTCTAAAAACCGGATAAGTAAAGCAACCATGTTGTCAGGCATTTGGAAATGATCGTCCAGCCAAGATTTCATAGCATCGTAATTCTGAAGATAAGACACTTCATCAGGGATTATTTTTTTGATAGTATGGTCGACACATTCAAATAAAAATTCTGCCAGATAAGTGGCATCAAAATAGCGGTAATAATCTATGGTTTCATTTAGAACTTCGACATTATTATCCGGAGTTTTTCTCCATTGAATGAAGCCAAGTAAAGGATGGGAATAACTTTCCAATATCTTTCTGTAATCATCAATTTTATCCAGAATTGCAGTAGATACCGGGAAGATTATTCCTTTTGGTGCAAACTTCATAGAAGCTAATAAATGATGAATCAGATAGCGATGAATTCTTCCATTTCCGTCTTCAAAGGGGTGAATAAAGACAAAACCAAAAGCAATAAGGGCAGCAGTAAGAACAGGATGAAACTGATTTATTTCCATCTGATTAGCAGAATCCAACAACCCTGCCATCAGAATTTCTAAGTCCTGCCAGCGTGCAGAAATATGTTCCGGAACCGGTTCCCCTGTAATCCTGTCATGTTCTCCGACAAATCCACCTTTAGTCCGATAACCCATATTTATAAACCGGCTGTTTTCTATAACAATTTGCTGCAATCTGAATAGTTCATCTTTACTTAATAATTTGCTACCTGCCTGTCCGATAGCTCTTCCCCACCGCACTGCTCTACTTTGACCGGGATTTTCATTCTCGATTTTAAAGGAAGCTTTAGAATCCTTTAATAATAAAAATGAGGAAGTCCGGAGTAATATATCTTTGTGTATGCCATTAAAAAGCTCATTAGTTTTTTGGGATAGATTTTCTGTTATATAATGTTCCAGCTTTTCTGATTTACGGATAAGGGGACAGAAATCAACCGTGCCAGGTAAATTATTTTTTATTCTATGCCGATTTGAATTTACACTTACCGGGCTTGCATATTGTAATTTCGTATCTATCAGTTGAACATAACTTCCTCCCTTCAGATCCGGCACAGACAATTTCTTTTGCATAAGCCATTCATATAAAAACCATATTTTCCTACTGTATTGACTGAGGGGTTCAGAGATACTCCATTTTTCAATTTCCTTAGGAGGTAGTTTTTCAAATAACTTTTTGAAAAATAAAAGATTTATGCCTTCATACTTTAATGCAAAGACAAGATGATCGTACAGCGTTTCATTTGGCTGATGCCTTAAAGTAAAAACCTGCCATGTTTCATTAGAATATTGTCTGTGTTTTTCACTAATCAAAGCTAATTGATTTGGTACCGGTACAGCTATTTTGAGAAAATCAATTAATGCACCATACCCAACCAAATTCCCCGGTTCAGGAGCCATTCTTCCGTGAAAAACACTTATTTTTTGTGAAATTTGTTTATTATTCATATCATTCTCTACAAAACGTTTACAGTAAATATACATGAAAAATAGTGATAATCCATGATAAATGTTTATTTTAGAGATATTTTCATGAATAATGTTTTAGAAGAAATCGTCCCGGGAAAGATTACACAATTTTAACTTGCAGATTGAGAGCTTTGCTAACTTTTAGAAAAGTAAGCATATTACAATTCTCACCGTTTTCAATTTTAGATAACTGCTGCTGAGTGACATTTGCTTTTCTAGCAAGATCTACCTGCGTGAGTCCCTGGGTTGTACGGGCATTAGCAATCTTAATGGCAAGGCCAAGCATTTCATGTTCTGTTTTATACATTGCAGCAAACTTTTTGTCTTTAAGTTTTTCATTCAAATGGCTTCTAAATGTTTTCATTCTCTTCATACTCCAATTTAATTAAATCTTTTTCCGTATACCTATTCAGGAAATCTGTCCTTAGCATAATTGCTTTCTTAATCTCTTTCGTTGGTACGACATTTTCATGTTTTATAAAAGCATGAGTGAGAATAATATACCTTTTGAAACAAAAGAAGTAAAGTGTCCGGCACTCATCGCCAGAAAGCTTCGTTCTTAATTCATGAATTCCATCTACCAATAGATCTGCATAAGGTCTGGGAAGATTGGGACCACGCTCTTCAAGGTAGTCAATCACACTTAATATTTTAGCCTGGTTTTCTTTATTCCTAGAATCGATGAATTCCCGGACAGGACATTTCCCGTCAAGGGTTTCATAATATATCACACACCAAGCATTTTTCATGCAGTTTTAATATACATCATTTATGATGTAATTTCAAGTTTCGATTTATAGTGATTTAACGGTGGAATCTTGCCCGCCCACCTTTTACCAAATATTGATATAAATATATTTAAATTTATTTGATATTAATGCAAATATCAAATGGGGACAATTATTTGGTATGGCGCTTATGGAGGTTGGCAACGATGTCGGTGAGGGGGATGCCTTTTTCTACCAGCATTACAAAGAGATGGTATATAAGGTCTGAGGTTTCATTGATTAGGTCTTTTTTAGATTTGTTTTTGGCGGCGATTATTGTTTCGACTGCTTCTTCACCTACTTTTTGAATAATCCTGTCCTCCCCTTCCTTAAAAAGTTTGGTTGTATATGAATGTTCAGGCATATTTTTTTTTCTTGATTGAATTAAACTGAACAATTCATTCAGGAATGTAATACCGGGATATTGTTCTTCTTTGAAGCATGAATAATCACCTGTATGGCATGTGTTGCCATAAGGGATTGCCTTGATAAGAAGAGTGTCGTTATCGCAGTCGCTTTTTATTTCTGTAACATTAAGGAAATTTCCTGAGGTCTCTCCTTTGGTCCATATTTTTTTTCTGCTTCTACTGTAAAAGGTAACTTTTCCGGCAGCGATTGTTTTATCAAGTGATTCCCTGTTCATAAAACCAACCATCAAAACTGCGTTGGTAATACTATCGATTATAACTGCGGGGATTAAACCACCCAGTTTATCAAAGTTCATTTTGTTTGGTGAGATCATTTCTTTTTTCATATTAATTACGCACGTGTATATTATTTAGTTGAAGATAATCTTTTAATTCTTTTATTTTTATTTCGCCAAAGTGGAAAAGGGATGCCGCCAGACAGGCATCCACATCTGCATTGTTAAAACATTCAAGGAAATGGTTCATAGAACCTGCACCACCGGAGGCAATTACAGGGATATTAACATTATGTGTTAATAAAGAAAGGAATGGAATATCGAATCCCGATTTAGTTCCGTCTTTATCCATAGAAGTCAATAAGATTTCCCCGGCACCTAATTCTTCGACCTTTTTGCACCACCACAATCCTTGCAGAAAAGTTTCTTCGGTACCACCTTTTACAAATACTTTATAGGTTTGATTTATCTGTTTAATATCAATTGCTGCGACAATTGCCTGGCTACCGAATTGTTTTGATGCGCCGGTAATCAACTGCGGATCGGTTACGATAGAGGAATTAAGAGAAACTTTATCTGCACCGGCTTTTAACAGATTCTCTATGTCCCTAAGATTCCTTATCCCACCACCTACGGTAAACGGAATCTGAATTGCGGAAGCGACATCTTTTACGAGGTCAAGCAGAGTATCCCTCTTTTCAATGGAAGCGGTTATATCAAGGAAAACCAGTTCGTCCGCTCCCTCATTTGAGTAAACTTCGGCAAGTTCAACAGCGGAACCAGCATCTCTTAAATTAACAAAGTTAATTCCTTTGACAACCCTGTTGTTCTTAATATCAAGACAGGGAATTATTCTTTTACTTAGCAAGTGTACTTAACTCCTCTAAATCAATAGTGTTTTCATAAATGGCTTTGCCCACAATCGTTCCATAAATGTTCAATTGTTTAAGCGCCAAAACATTTTCAATATTTTTTATACCTCCAGAGGCAATTAGTTTAATATCCTTAAAATCCTTCATGAGCTCAATATAAAGTTCAGTGTTAGTCCCCTGCAGCATACCATCCCTGGAAATATCCGTACACAGGAATTGATCTATACCAACAGATAAGCAATAATCAATATGCTGATTAAGTGAAATGGAAGTAGTCTCCGTCCATCCATGAACAGCGATTTGTTTATTGTTAACATCGGCCGATATAATAAATAATGACGGGGCATGGGACTGAAGAATCGACTCGAATAATGGTTTATCCTTAACAGCAAGGGACCCAATAATGATCCTGCCGATGCCGACTGATTTTAATGTTTGTACAACAGCTTCAGATCTTATGCCTCCACCGAATTCTATTTCGACTCCAGTTTCATCTTTAATTGATTTTAATATATCGATTATAGTCACTTCACCGGATGCTGATCCAAGAAGATCGACAATATGAATTCTTTTGAATCCAAGCTGTGCAAACCTTTTAGCCTGTTCGAGGGGGGATAACGGATAATATGTTATATCATTATAATTTCCTTTGGACAGACGGACAGTTTTTTTATTATAAATATCGATAGCGGGTATAATCAGCAAATTGTAATTTCCTTTATAAATACTCTATAAAATTTTGTAATACCTTAAGACCTGACTCCGATGATTTCTCGGGATGGAACTGCACNNATCAACAGGGACATAATATGAATTTGCGAAATAGAAGAAATCATCCTGATCAATCCCCTTAAACAATTTATTACCGGAATTATAGCGGACGGTATTCCATCCGATGTGGGGCACTTTTGTTTCATTACTCTTAAACCTGAGAACATTGACGGGGAATATACCGAGTCCATCCACATTTCCTTCATCGGAATGGGCACACAAGAGCTGCATTCCCAGACAGATGCCGAGCAAGGGTTTTTTTATTTCCTTAAGATAGTTAACGAGTCCTTTTTCATGCAATCTATTTATAGCAAATGAGGCTTCACCGACACCAGGGAAGATAATTTTTTCCGCTTTATCCAGACCATTAATATCTGAAGTTATTATGAAAGGAGAACCGAGTCGGGTGACCGCATTTGCCACGGATGCTACATTACCGGCGCCATAATCTATAATAGCAATCATAGAAGTCCCTTAGTTGAGGGGAGCGCCCCGGATGCTCTATTATCGATACGGCATGCTTCATTCAGGGCTTTTGCAAATGCCTTGAAGAGAGATTCAATTTTATGGTGATCATTTTTGCCGGTAGATTTAAGATAAATATTTGCTTTCATTCCGGTGCTTAAGGCACGGAAGAACTCTTCCGTAAGTTCAGTTGGGAATTGACCGACAGTATTACGTATGAATTTAGCATTGAAATTAAGGAATGTACGTCCTCCGAGGTCGAGGGCACAATATGAGGCTGATTCATCCATAGGGAGGAAGAAGCCATATCTTTTGATTCCTGTTTTATTGCCGAGGGATTGAGCGATTGCCTGTCCCAGCGCTATACCTGTATCCTCAACAGTATGGTGTTCATCAACCTGAAGATCGCCTTTGACATTTATATCCAGATAGATATTTCCATGCCGGGCAATCTGAGAGAGCATATGATCGAAGAAACCGATGCCCGTTTTAATTTTACCCTCCTGCTTGCTATCCAGGGAGACTTTAACAGAGATATCAGTTTCCTTAGTTTTTCTTAGAACATGTGAGAACCGGAATTGTAAGAGAATAAATTCTGCTGCAGATTCAAAGCTGTTATATTTTGTTTTATTGTTTACTGTGAGAAGACTCTTCCCTTTCAATGCGATGGTAAAGTCATAAGTTATCTTCTTATCATTTTCTTTAAGAGAGATCTTTTCCGACTTCAAAATCTTAACCAGGAACGGGTTAAGGTTTTTAAGTGTGGCATCGATATAAAGTCTGCAACCTTTAGACTGCAACAATTTTAATCCTGAGATCAGTCCTTCGCTCCCTGGTGAGTTAATGTTAAATAGAGAGGCATCAATAAGAATTGTTTTCATACGCTTTTCTGTTTATTTAATATTATTGTTAATGAGTCAATCAACTGTTTATTCTGCTCATGAGTACCGACAGTAATGCGCAAGCAGTTATCAAGCAATGGCTGGCTGCTTCTATCGCGAATTATTATTCCTTCATCGGCTAAAAGTTTCTGATTGGATGAGGCATCTTTAATTTTGATTAGAATGAAATTAGCATCTGAGGGGAATACCTTTTCTACCTGCTTTATTTTATTTAGTTCTTTTATAAGGTATTGTTTTTCATTAAGAATTGATTTAACAAAATCATTCTTTGTACTGATATTCAGAAATGAATCCTGAAAAGCTTTTCTTGTGAATGAATTTATGTTGTAGGGGGCTTTTACCTTAAACAGATAATTAATTATTTCCTCATTTGCGATACAGTAGCCGAGGCGAATGCCTGCCAAACCCCATGCTTTGGAAAATGTTCTTAAGAGAACAAGGTTGGGATATTCATTTATCATATCTATACACGAGTTTCCTTCTACGGCAAAATCGATATAAGCCTCATCCACTACAATTATAGATTTGGTTTCTTGCAGAAGCGTCTTGATAGAATTATTATTTAACAAGTTTCCTGTAGGATTATTAGGCGAGCAGAGGAATATAATTTTTATCCTTTTATTCCAGTTATTTATAACTGCTTCCGTATTAATATCAAATTTGTCATTCAACAATACAGTTTCTGATCTTACGTCGTTGATGTCGGCTGATACTTTATACATTCCGTAAGTAGGTTCCAGGATCATTATCGAATCTTTACCGGGGTCACAGAATATTCTAATAAGCAGATCTATAATTTCATCAGAGCCAACACCAAAGAAGAGCTTAGAGAAAGATATTCCCAGGTAAGCGGCTAGAGATTCACGCATAGATAATTGATGCGGATCGGGATAGCGGTTTAAGGTTTCACCTGTTAATTCCACAATTGAACCGAAGCTGTTTTCATTTGCATCGAGCAGAATTCCCTGAGAATACATATCTCTTGCAGAAGTATATGGCTTGAGGTTTTTGATATTTATTCTGACTAAATCATTTATCATTATTTTAACCTTATTGTCACTGCATTTTTATGGGCAAATAAACCTTCCTCCAAAGCGAGAGTTTCAACCGCAGAGGAAATATTTCTTAATCCTTCCTTCGTTAAAGATTGGAATGAAATTGCTTTCATAAAAGACTCCACGCTGACACCGCTAAAAGAACGCGCAAATCCGGAAGTCGGGAGAGAGTGATTTGTTCCTGAGGCATAGTCTCCTGCACTTTCGGGAGAATATTCTCCGAGAAAAACCGAGCCGGCATTTTGGATGAGCTTAGTAAAATCGCCCGGCTGTCTAACATTCATAATTAAATGTTCGGGTGCATATAAATTACTGAATTTTACCGCATCAAGCAGGGTATCCGTTATTAGTATGAAAGAATTCCTTAATGATTGTTCAGCTATGTTTTTGCGCGGCAATGACAATAGCTGCCGGTCAATTTCCTTTTCTACTTCTTTAGCTTTTACTTCCAAAGTTGTGGCATAAATTACCTGGGAGTCTTCTCCATGCTCTGCCTGCGAAAGCAGATCAGATGCAATGAAAGATGCGTTTGCGAATTCATCGGAAATGACCAGCAATTCGCTTGGACCCGCAGGCATATCTATTGCGCATCCAGACGGATCAATACTTACAAGAAGTTTTGCTGCTGTAACATATTGATTACCGGGTCCGAATATTTTATCTACTTTGGGGAATGTGGAATCGCCATAGGCGAGGAGTCCAATTCCCTGTGCTCCTCCTATTTTAATTATTTCTTTAATTCCGCATAACTGTGCAGCATATAATATTGCAGGGTTGATTTTTTCACCCTTAACAGGTGTGCATAAAACTACTCTTGGACATCCGGCAATTTGAGCAGGAATACCCAACATCAAGACAGTAGAGGGAAGAACTGCATTACCTCCCGGAATATATAATCCCACACTATCAATCGGACGGAATTCACGTGAACATAAAACACCGGGCTGGGTTTCTTTCATAATTTGATTAGGAACTTCCTCCTTATGAAAAGCAAGGATGTTTGAATAAGCGGATTTTAATGCAATCTTCACATTATTGTCAAGAGATTTCTCAGCTTTCCGAAACTCACTTTCCGTAACATAAATTGAAGATGAAGAAAACCCGTCAAACTGTTTTGCATATTTGACAGCTGCCTGTAAGCCATCCTTCTGAATTTCATTAAGAATAGGTTTTATTACAGCATAGATCTTTTCGAGATCAATTGCAGGACGCCGGGTTAATTCCGAAATCCTCTTTGCATCCAAAGTATTTAACAGATAGGTTTTCATGGAATCATATTCTCAATTGGTGATAAAAGAATACCAGTTGCTCCTAAACTTTTCAATGAATCTACTATTTTCCAGAGGTAATCAGCAGGAATTACTGCATGTACTGCAACTAAATTTTCATCAGCCAATGGAAGGATAGTTGGACTTTTTATTGATGGAAGAACCTTCTCTATTTTTTCCAAGGATGATTTAGGACAATTCATCATCAGATACCTGGAATTTTTTGCAGTAAGCACCGACCTCATTCGTCTAAGAAGTTTATCCAGATATTCCTGCTTTGCCTGATTTAATGGTTTGTTAGCAGAGCGGATAAGGACAGCCTGGGATTCAAAAATGCTAATAGATTTCTTTAATTTATTCATCATAAGAGTATTACCGGTTGAAACGATATCGCAGATCATGTCGGCGACTCCGAGTGCGGGGGCTATTTCTACTGATCCGCTGATCTCTATTATTTTAGCATTTATCTTATTTTCATTCAGATAATTCTGCACAACCCGCGGAAAAGATGTGGCAATAGTTTTCCCTTCAATATCCTTAATAGTTTTTATTGTAATATTTTCAGGAGCTGCCATCATCAAGGAACATTTTCCGAATCCAAGCTTTTCTACAATTTCTGTCTGAGCATTCTTGGATACAACTACATTCTCACCGACAATACCAATATCGGCTACCCCATCCTGAACATATTCAGGGATATCATCATCCCGTAGAAAAAGTATTTCCAGCGGAAAGTTATATGCCTGCACAACTAATCTTTCAGAATAGTTATCAATATCTATTCCGCATAATTTTATGAGTTCAATAGATTTTTCTGTTAATCTGCCCTTTTTCTGAATGGCTAATTTAAGATTCCCATTATTTGAAATTGACATTCTGACATTTCCTTTATTATTAAATAAAACAAAAAACCCCGACTGTTTGCCGGGGTTCATAATTCCTAAGATACGATATAGTTCAACGCCGGCACATTATATGTGAGTTAAAATGGTGGTGATGATATAAAGTATTAAAATTCATAAGGACAATATAAATAAATCCCTTAAAAAGTCAAAACGACAGAGGATACATCGCTTTGGGGGGGAGCTGCCTGTTGAATATATGGAGATATATTCGACAGATATATATTAATTTTTCTTTTCTTGACGCAAGAAAAGAAACAAAAGAAACATGCCTTCAATTAAAATACTATAACGTATTTTAATTAAGGTCGTTAAATATGAACCAAATAAGGACATTTCATTTCGCTGAATTTATTTAACGTAAAATATTTAAGGCCGTAAATACGAACCAAACTAATTCAAATAAGGGTATTATATATTTATTCTGATATGGTTAGAGAATATCCACGATTTTTTGTTATGTAATATTTCCACCCGGTAGACACCGGGATCTTTTATTTCAAATTTTGCACCGCCTCCCTCTTCTGTATCTATCAACTGTCCATTATGAATCAGCTTTATTTCCGATTTTGGGGAAGGGGCAAATACACCCAGTGTGATCTTACCGGAATAATCTATTGTTTCCCCCATCTGGTATCTCTTTTTCCCTGCTTCAGCATAAAACCTAAAGCCTTTTGAATCTGATATATAATCATTAGCAAAAAAACTATTACCAGAAGCGAGGGCGCCGTATATAATTTTTTTAATTGTGTTTAATGATTTTTCATCGTTCTTACGGGGAAGATTATCATCTATTAAAAGGTGAGTCCGGATTGATTTGAACAGCACCTTATAAGGAAAGACCTCAACTTCAACAAAGCCGAGAACATTATATTTATGGGCATGAGCATCGACTCCCCCAATGCCTACGACTTTTCTTGTTAAATTAAGTTTATCCCAAATTAACAAAGTTTCCTTAGGAGGAGCAATAATTGATTTTAGGGGATGAAGAAAGGACTGATATTTGTTCTGCTCTGTAAGATTTTCCATCCATTCCGACATATGATTCCAGATTTCGATGCCTGTAAAATCCGGGATATCCCAATCTGTCCATGGATAAGGGGGATGTTCCACCATATGTTTTCTTTTTTCGTGGGGATGAGCAAGAAAGCCGATACCTCCGGCATCTTTAACTCTTTTAACATATTCCTTTGCAGGCAACCTAGTAGAAAAGGCTTCATTTATACCAAAAGCAAGGTAATGATTTTCATTAAGTTTATCATTTATTTCACAGCCCACGAGGAGCAGAGTATTATCGTACCATCCCTCATAGCCTTCCTTTAAAGCCCGCAGAGTATTATGATCTGTTAAAAGTATATAATCCAGACCGGCTTCACCGGCAAAACGGGCTATATCTTCAACTTCCCCGGAACCATCCGAGAAAACAGAATGCATATGAATAGCACCGGTTAGTTCAGTCATTGCAAATATCTTTTAATACTAAAATAAACTTCAGAAAACATACGAATACAATGTTAACAAATATAAATCAAGAGCAATGAAATATATCCAAAATGAACAATATAATCATAGGAGATGCGCAAGATTGGAGAAAGGTAAAAAAGCGGCACTAATAGCCGCTTTCATAAAACCAGATAAACTAAATTTCAGTAACTTCGTGAAGAGTTGTGTATTTAGTTGAATTTTCTGTTGTGAGATCGTTTAGTTTATTTATTAAAATGTTTAATCTTTCATCCTGATTATCATCGAACTGGTCAAAAGCTTCGCTGGAAGAGAAAGTATAAATTTCCTGATAATTATTTGGTTTCCCTTTTACTTCATAGACAGTATAATTTTCCAACCCATCAGCTTTAAGCAGGTTCTTTAATTCTCTAATTACACCAAAATATTCTTCTTTTTTACCAGAACTAATCTCATATTGAACTGAGAATATAACTTTCGCCATTTGATCTCCAATTATTAAAAAAACTTATTATATAAAAATTCGCCGGTATATGTAATTTTAGCCGGACCACTTAAAGACAGGTCTGAGATTTCATTACCATCTAATTTAAAGTTCACTGTTAAGTAATCCCCTCCCCTCGTTAAGAGAGAAACAGGAGGAGTAAGATCATATAAGTATTTTGCTACTAATGCTGAAGCGACAGAGCCTGTGCCGCATGAAAGAGTTTCATTTTCTACACCTCTTTCATAAGTTCTGATAAAGACTTTCTTATCCAAAACCTTAATAAAATTAACATTTGTTCCCCGGGGACTGAAATCATTCAAGTACCTGATTTCTCTGCCGATTTGCAGGACGGGGAAACTATTAAGATCATTATAGAAAGAAATTTTATCAGCCGGGTCTTTCAAAACATCGTTAATATTTATAACCACATGAGGAGAACCGGTATCAATAAAAGAACATTTAATTGATTGACCTGCTGCCTGAATATCAAGTTTAAGTTTCATTATGGCAGGAGGATTGAAATTAACCCGGGTTAAATCCTCCGACAGTATATCACCTGAATATTCTACATTATTAGAAAGAAATTTTACAGACTTATTTTGTGTAATTCCGTAATAATCTGCAAACCTGACAGCACATCTGGCACCATTACCACATAAACTACCTGTCGAGCCGTCAGAATTATAATAATTCATGATAAAATCATATTGACCAACAGAACCGGCAATAGTAATTAAACCATCGGCGCCAATTCCATTTCTTCTACCACATAATTTCTTCACAGCAATGTTATTAAAATCGAGCTTCGGGTAGATGTCTTTATTTATTACAATAAAGTCATTACCTGCGCCACTCATCTTAATAAAAGAAATTTTTTCCATTAGATAACAAATTTAGGGGAATATAAAATAGTTTTCAATTAAAATAATATAAAAAGTGAGATAAATTAGTTGCGCATTGGGGTTTTTCCATTCATCCATACATTATTGTGCAGATCATAATAGCCATCGACAAGATGGGCGCTGTTGTGGAGATACCGGAATCTTGTGGAAAAGCGGTTTTCCTGAAATTCCCGGGTATATAAGTAGCATTTCCTCCAAAAAACCCGTCCAGAGTGCCTATTTGGAGCCTATACTGGCTAAAACTCATTGAATAGGCATAAGCCATGAACTCTATCCCAACGGTGACATACTCTTTTTCCTGTAGATTTATTTGGAGCAGATCAATCGAATGGCCAATATCTACTTTCAGGTTAGTTGAATTGGGATAATAGAGGATACCCAATTTTGCTTCCTGATTATTAGCCCTTAAAGGGAGGAAGTTGAGTCCATCGGGGGAAAGGATTAAGGTATTCTCCCTTTCCTGAATATTTTGAGGGTAGGAGATAAATGTGAATAAAGCTATAAAACCAAACAGTATAATTTTCATCATGGGATAAATATTGAATGTAATGAATGATATAAATATAATAAATAATTTCCGGCATTACTTTAGAGGAAGGAATAAAGGAATGGATTTCAATAATAGCAGCAACGCAGAGGCAGAGTAATTTAGGGTAACTATTTTTGCCCTATTTTTATGTGGACAAAAACGAGAAAGTGGAATATTAATTAATAGAGGGGTACTTTATTTTAGGGGATGTGTAATATTGAGCATAATAATGGGGGGAGCCTATGGTTCAGAAAGTGGCGTTTTTGAAGCCAAAACTGGACAATCATCAACAACAAACCTATCAACCTACGATTTCATATGATTTGTTATGATATTGTATGATATTTATGTATTAAGAAGATTGTTAAACCATAGTACAACCTAAGTAGAGATATGGTGAGGAATAGCCTGCATTATTTCTTGTGGGAATAAAATATGCTAATTATAATGAAAACAATTAGTGCCCACATAATAACTGTTGAAACGGGATGAGCAAAATTTAGAGTGAAACCAAGTCCGGTTCTCTTAGGTAAAAATATTCTTTTATTAGAGAATAATGCCCACTAATATTTGATTTGTATTTTCTATTGAGTTGTTATACTGATATAAATACCTCAGATCAAGACTAATAAGGGAAGTTAATTTATATGTTGTACCAATTCCAACAGCGATACGATATGGGTTTTTATTAGAAATTAATGGAGCTTCTGCCTTATAAGCCGAAGGCAATTGATCAAATGTACTGTAAGAACCAGCGATATTACCACCTGACCTAAACTGATGAGGTTGGACGCCATTGTATCCGACTTCAAAAAGAGTATATGGAGAGAAGACATCATGCTGAAAGAAATATTCAAGTCCGAGAGAAACCGGAAACACATCATAATTTATTTCATTAACAGTATAAGATTCAGTTTCGTATTCATTAACATTGTCAAACTGGATATGCTGATATGTATTTACATTATATCCGGCTTTCTTATTTATTTTAGAATAGCCCACTGAAAGGGTGAGGTTTAGATTTGGAGTAAGATTTGTTTTCCCTTCTAAAATAACTGATCCGCCTGAGAGAGTAGAGAAATTTACACCTGCAAGAGCGCCAAGCTTTAATGTTGAGAACATATTCATTTGTTCATATTCCTGAGCAAATAAACCGGTGCTGATTAACAGAAGTGAGAGAGCGATTATTTTTTTCATGATTATCTCTAAATTATTTTGAATAATTAGTTAGTTAGAACACTGTAGAGAATATCTAATCTTGCCTCACTATTTTACAAAAATAATTAATTCACGTATATAAAAATAAGTATTATTCAAATAAACAATTCAGATAATATAAATAATTTATTTTTCTAAGGGGGCTGTTATTTATTTAATGTTCCACAGTTATTACTATTTTTCCGCGGGCGTGTTTTTTTTCAAGATACCGAAAAGCTTCGGCAACCTCACTTAACGGGTAACGTCTATCAATAACGGGTTTTACTTTGCCGGCTTCAATAAGCTCTTTTATAAAAGCCAGATCTTTATTGTTTGGTTTTGCCGTACCCATTAGACCCATTTTCTTACTGCCGGTTATTGACACCCATGNNAGTATAATCGATAACATGGTCTGCACCGATGGAGCGCACCAGGTCCAAATTTTTTGTGCTGCAAACTCCGGTTACTTCAGTACCGAACGATTTGGCAATCTGCACTGCAAAGGTACCAACACCACCAGACGCGCCATTAATCAAAACCTTTTGACCCGGATGAATCTTTCCTTTATTGCGAAGACCCTGCAGGGCGGCGAGTGATGCTAAAGGTACAGTTGCAGCTTCCTCGAAGGATAAGTTGGCAGGTTTCAACCCCAGTGCATTTTCACGAGCACAAACATATTGGGAAAAACCGCCCCAACCACAATGAGATAAGTCCCCGAATACCTCATCACCTATGTGAAACTGTTTTATGTTTCTGCCAACCGCTTCAACCTTACCTGAAATGTCGGCGCCGAGTATGGTGAATTTTGGTTTTAGAAGTCCAGAGTAAACGCGTGTAACGGATGGATCCGCTCTCAGTAGATGCAATTCAGCCGGATTAACAGATGCTGCATGAACTTTTATCAGTACTTGATTTTTTTTTGGCACCGGTTTTTCTGCATCTTTGAGTTCAAGAACATCCGGTGATCCGTATTTAGAGTATACAATTGCTTTCATTTATTTTTTCGGTATAATGGTGTTGTTTTTAAGCTTTCAGATAAATTGTATTTAAATTTACCAGAATAATATTAAAATGGGAAGAGCGTAGACCCACTATGCAATTTTTAATGATAAAACAAAAGGAACAAACATTTTTGATTCTTTAATGTAAACTACTATACATTTTTATTGACGTGAAATGTTTTGTTATGATTAATTTAGCCATATTTGATAAATATTAAAATATAAATTATTTCATTGCGGAGTTTATTTGAAAAGATTATGTGTTTTTTGCGGATCCAGTTTTGGGGTTAATCCTGCATATGTTAAAGCTGCTAAGGATTTGGGCAATGCTATTGCGAAAAGGAATATTTGCCTGGTTTATGGAGGAGCCCGTGTTGGTTTAATGGGAGAAATAGCCTCCACAGTAATAAAAGCTAAGGGCGAAGTTATTGGTGTAATTCCAAAAGATCTGGTTGATAAGGAAGAGGCACATACCGGTCTTTCCGATTTACGTATAGTAAAATCAATGCATGAGCGAAAAGCATTGATGGCTAAACTTTCAGATGGATTTATTGCGCTGCCCGGCGGTTTTGGCACGATAGAGGAAATCTTTGAGGTTATTACATGGGCTCAATTAAGCTTTCATGATAAGCCTTGCGGATTCCTGAATATCAATGGGTATTATGATCATCTAATAAAATTTTTAGATCATTCATTAAAAGAAAATTTCATAATACCAGAGCATAGGGCAATGATAATAATTGATAATTATGTGGAGTCTCTTTTAGACAAGTTTTTGAATTATGAGCCTCCTAAAATAGACAAGGCTAAATGGATACTGGGGATGATGCCTAAGGAGGAGGAAGATGATCAGAATGCATAGGGTTATTCAATTAATGAAGTGAATATCGCATTAAGAAATGGGACGGCGAAAGGCTTCTCCTGCCAGATAAGTATCAAAAAACTCCTGGAATTTTACTATTTTTTTGTCCTTAATGGTGACAAAATGGACAAAATCCGATTCATAAGTCTTACCAGTTGGAATCGCCAGGCACTTCATATAACCAATAACCGCAACGGAGTCGTTATCGGTTAACATTTTCCGCGGTTCCAAAACTAAGATGTCTTCAGCTTGTCGACCTATGTTCAACCACTCTAAGAATCCTTCATGCCCATACCGGGTACCTCCTGCCGGATTAAAGGGATTTGATGGTTCACCCCACACTACTTCAGTACTAAGCACTTCAATAATTGCATTTATATCGCGCTTACCGAATGCTGCATATAGTTTTTGAACAATCTGAATATTTTCTTCCTGAACGTTCATTTTTTTATCCTTTAATATTTTACCGCCCTGTTTTATGCTTTCCAATAATTCGTTAAATATTTCCTGATTCATTTCAACTCCATTTATTTACCATTACCGAGTGTTAGGTTGATATTTATTCCTCCAAAATTCTTTATATAGTTCAAATTGCCATGTAGTCCAACACCAATTCCGAATTCATTTGCGAATCTGAATAATAATTGAATTTCCGCTTCCAATCCTACTGTATTAAAATTTTTGTACTGATTGATATTTATTCCTTTGTTTCCATAGACAAAGGATGGACCACAAAATGCAGATGCTTGAAACCATTCCGACTGGAATCTTTTTCCTATAGAAGTACTTATAGATCTGAAAAAATATTTACCTGGGTCTGGATGAATAGTGCGAAGAGGGAAAGAATCCCCCTCTTTCAAATAACCAACTTTGTAAAAATTATTACCTAAAGAAAAACTATAGTCTGCATTGAGTGTCATTTCCTTATCAACAAAAAAACCGAAAGTCATCCAATATTTATATGTAGAATCGTTATCCTGACAAAATGTTGGAGTTGCCATTAGGATAAATATTAATATATAAATTTTTCTCATTTCAGCAGTTATTTTTTAATAAATCATCTTCCATTTAAGGTTAAAAGTTAAGGGAATATTATAAAAATCCTAATCTAACTTCACTAATATTAAGCTGAAAATGGTTTTTACCCCAATAGCTAAGATCCAACCAGAGAGGTTTGTGAACTTCAAAAACTACATCCAATCCTGCATTTCCGTTGCTGCTATTAACGACGATTTGATGAGTGCCTTCTTTTAATGATAACTTGAATCTGGAAGGACTGCCAAGGTAAATAGCTTCAATATATTGATCGACAATTTCTTTCTGATCGATCATTACTACAACGTTTACCGGATCAACATAATTACCACTCTCACTTGATATATATAGAATAACCGGATATTCCTTTTTAGAAACATTTGTATCAGATTTGAATGTTGAACATCCGGATAGAAAAATCAAAAATGTAATGGATATAATCGCAAAAGAACTAAAATATTTATTTTGCATTTTAGATATCAGTTGAAATTGATAATGTAATATCTTCTTTAGGTAAACCGGAAATTGCGGATGATTTTATTATGACATCTACTATATTCCCTGAACCGAAATCACCGCAACCTTTCTTGAACTTGATTGTAAGCTTATGCCTGGATTTTTCAACACGCCAAGTCATAATATCTTTTATATCTCTATCATGTTTTTGTTCGATAATACTTAGCTCATTTGTTTTGACTGTTTTATTGAATGACAATTTATCTAATTGAATAAGGACACCCCAGCAGGATTTATGTCGGTGCCTGGTTTCGATAATTCTTTGGATAGTTGCATAAGATTTAATTATACCATCCGGACCTTTTTCGGGCTGAGAATTAACTTTGCGCTCAGTTGTAATCCATTTTATTTTAGTTCTATTTAATGTGCTGAAATTTTCTAGTGTGATTTCTCCTGTTGAAATATCTTTACCAGGTGAATTTATATGTCCTGATTTATTAATAAATTCAGATATTGATAAAGAATCGGAGGAAATCCAAACTCCTATTAGGCTATCACCATTTACGATTCTGCAAGGATCATTTTTCCCTTGAAATTTCATTTCTATAGAATATAGTTCCTGGGAATAGATTATTCTACTCAAAAGTATAATAAGTAAATATAGATAAGGTATTTTTTTCATATTACCTTTTTATTGAATCCTCTATGATTTTTATTTCGTCGTCGGTTAGGGCGTAGAGTTGGTAAACGGCGAGGTTGATTTTGTTTTCATAATAGTCGATGCGGGATTGGATTTGGTCTATTTGGGATTGCAGGGTGGCGGATTGTTTTTCTTTGTTAAGTTGTAATAGTGAATCGACATTATGAATGATTTCATTACATAATGGGTTATCTTTATTAAACTTTACGACAGGAAAGTTTTTCATATATACAAAGCTTGGTTCAAAGAACCCGCCTCTGAGTTTGGGAAGATTTTTATGGAATAAATAGGAATAAAGATTGCTGTTTAACTGCCCAAGTAAATATTTATCATCGGTACTAATGATAAAACATTTCTGATTTGTATACAATCCAACTGAATCAAATGTAAATTCCGGTTTACTTAATATGTTAGGATATATAATCTTGGGTTTTTCAAACTCAGCATAATAGTCACAGGCACGGAGTTCCCACCAATACTCTCCTTGATCATATCGTTTTCTGGCTTTTTCTTCGAATTGCTTTAGATGTTTAGCTATTGCGGGATAGGTTTCTTCTAACCATTTCCAGGGACTGCGATGACCTTTTCCTTTTTCTTTGGTAAATCCTTTGGGAATAAAAATGAGAGATTTATCTGATTCTGTGGTTTGAAATCTCTTTATATCTTTCCCTGTTAAAAAGGGTTTTATTATTTCAGCGCTTTTGGGATCTTCTTTAATAAGACGATCTTTTGTTTCTGAATCTATTACAAATGCCTCATTCAATCCGGTTAATACACCTCTGTATATTTTCCCGTTTACATATTGGTCGAGTGGGACGCCTGTAATTTGTATTTTCTTTAATAGATCTTGTTCCTGATTTGATGTTAGATTCCAGCCGTTATCATCTAATGAGGATTGATTCAATAATATTTTTTTCGAATTAACATATTCATCAAGACTATGGAAATCGAGAGATTGAACATTTGTTATTTCAGTTTCACCAATTGCATTATTCTTTTGACATAGAAGGATACAAGGATAGGTCGTTACATTCTGGAATACTGGTAAATCGCCAAAATCTATTATTTGTTTTATGGCTATTTTCTTAAGCCATCTACGGAGAGGTTCTCCATAATTAGCACGCATCCATTTGTTTGCGACAATTATTCCAAACAATCCATTTGGCTTAAGGAGACCGATACCTCTTTCAATAAAGTAGCTATATAAATCTGCCATGCCATGATAGACCAGATACTTCTTTGAAAAATAATCTTTCTGGTCGCCAAGCAGTTCCTGTCTTACATAGGGTGGGTTGCCGATTATGGCATCGAAACCACCTTTAGAAAACACATTGGGGAAGGCATTCTGCCAATTGAAGGGTTTTACTTTCTTATCTTCTCCGAAATCTAATTTTGTATCGTAGAAATCTGTATCTATGAGACTGTTACCTGATTTTATATTATCATCCAGTGTGGGGAGGATTCTTTCCTGCCAGAGTTTATACTGCTGGGCAATAGTTGTCTCGGTCTCCCCTTCCATACATTTGAGCAGCAGACTTAGTTTTGTAACCTCGACTGCGTTGGTATCAATATCAACACCATATATATTATTAAGGAGTATGCGCTTTTTTTCATTGGAGGTTAGGCTGCCTTCGGGAGTAATGGGACTATCTTTTTTACCGATCTTTGTACCATTTTCTGTATAATAATTTTTATGGTAGTCGAGCAGATATTGATATGCACCAATAAGGAAACTTCCGCTACCACAAGCGGGATCAGCAATTTTAATCTTATCAATTTCTTTAGGGGTTTTGCCTTCAATCAAATGACCGACAGTATTTTTTACAATATAATCCACAATATACTGAGGGGTATAATAGACACCGCCAGCTTTACGAACTTCGGGCTTTTCTTCAATTTTTGCGCGGTGGGACTTATCGATAAGAATTGTTTTACCGAGAAACTGCTCATACGCGCTGCCAAGGATTTCAACTGAGAGAACAGAAAATTCATAGGGGGATTCAGGATAGTATAATTCGTTAATGATCTTTTTAAGAATCTTGTTTTCAACAACGAGGGTTTTACTGATCTTATCTTTAGTGAGGTCGAATAAACCGGAATTATATTTTTCATCTGCCTGGCGGAAGATATCATAGATGTTCTTAAAGTAGTCGCCTTGTTTGACAGAGTTCTGAAGCGTGCCGTAGGGTTCGATATGCCTGTCCTCAGCGATGCGAAGGAAGATGATACGGTCGATAGTTTGCTGAACGACAAAGTTGAGTTCATCTTCATTGAGCGAAAGGTTTTGCTTGCTGATGTTTACGGCAAGATCGGTGCGCCATTTGTCGAGTGAGGAGAGAAATTCCTTATCGACTGTGGTGGTGCCTTTTTTGTTAGTATCATTGAGAACGTATTTATCAAAACTGCCTTTGAGGACGCGCTCTTTGCTGAAAGTTTCCCAGAGGAAATCGAATTCGTTGAGGTAGTCTTCATAGGTAAAATATTTTATGCGGGCGACAGAGGCTTTATCATTGGGGTTAGGCTTTTGGGTGCAATCATAGATGGCGAATTCCTCGAAGTCTGTTATGATGCTGATGGGATGTTTAGCGCTCCAGCCATAGCGGCGGATCTGATAAGCGGGAAGGATATCGTCCTTGACTGCGATGCTTGGTTTTTTTGCTTCGACAAAGAAGAGGCGTTTGCCACCGGCAAGACGGAAGGAATAGTCGGGGGCTTTAGTGGCGCCGCTTATTTTTATTTTGTCTTCGTGGATGACTTCGCGATAGGCTTCTGCGTAGCCGTTTTGGTTATCGATGTCCCATCCGAGGGCTTTGAAGAATGGGTCAATGAAGTCGCGCCGGGTTTGGGTTTCGTTGTAATCAGAATGTTTATAGGAGTCGATTTGTTCGGCAAAGCGAGTAACTAATTCGGCAATGATTTCTCTTGCGTTATCTTTCTGCACCAATCCCTCAATTAAATTACAATTGAATATTAAAA
Organism: Ignavibacteriales bacterium; assembly: GCA_003141435.1. Taxonomy (GTDB): domain Bacteria; phylum Bacteroidota; class Ignavibacteria; order Ignavibacteriales; family Ignavibacteriaceae; genus Fen-1301. Next base: position 12,322 of record PLLW01000019.1, on the reverse strand, counting down.
TTTAGGGGATTATTAGGAGAATGGGAAGAGGAATTGATATACAATTTTGAGTTTGTCCAACCAGGGGAAATGCTTACACTGCTCCTTCATTTCTTAATGATCTTAATCTTTCTTTCTATCATAAAATAGGATGCGGCACCAAGTAAAGGGATAAAAACGACAATAATTAACCAGATAAGCTTTTTGTTCATCGTAAAACTATTTTTTATTATATCAATTATTGCAGACCCCCACAATAGAACAAGAATAATAATTAGAAGAATAGACCTTATTCTGAAAATTGGCGGCATTATTGCTTAATAAATGTTAATATGTTTGATGAGGTATAAGTTCCTCTCAAACCGGAAATCAACGCTTTCAAGGTAGAATTACCGCGACAATAAAATGTATTAATTTCTTCCGGTTTCTCAAATTCATATTTTATTTTAACTGAATATTTACCTTTGGGAATATTGCTAAAATTATAAAACATCAATTTAGTTACAGGATAGTTTATCTTTGTGCCGGGTTTAATTAAAATGAGGTCTGTAGTATCAGGACAGGTTTTTTCTCCCATGCAATCTACCATTCCCATATTTTGATGAATCAATTTATTAGTACTGTCAGTGATTATCGGTGCTATTACGTTAAAACATGGATAATTCTTAAATATATAAATAGAATCCCCCGTATTATTTATCATAGTCAGGTAAACCGATAAATAATCATCTGAATATGTTAAACTATCAATATTTATTAACATTACCGGTTTAATCTTATTTATTTCCCGAAGTTTTTCATGATAAGCTTCAAGTTGAGGGGTTGATATTGAATCTAAATCAGCTATTGGTGGTTTAAGCATAATATTTAATTCTATAACTTCATCCTGTCCATTAATATTTATTGTATCTCTATGGGATTTATAAACAATATCGCTCGTACTAATTATATATTTTCCCGGAGATAAATCTTTAATGATATAAAAGCCATTATTATCTGTTGTAGCTCTGATGAATTTGCCAACAAGAATAATATCAGCACCTGCTAACGGTTTCTTTGTTCTTGAATTAGTAACAATCCCTTTGATTGTTGCACTATTTATACTGTAATTGAATGATAGTAGTATTATGATAATTGGGAAATAATGTTTTAGTCTCATATTTATTTTCTAATCTAGCTGTTTTGTTTATCAATGTCCAAACCGAGATCTTTGAAGAAGGGGTCGATACAGTCACACTGGGTTTGGGTTTCGTTATAATCGGAGTGTTTATAGGAGTCGATTTGTTCGGCAAAGCGAGCAACTAATTCGGCAATGATTTCTCTTGCGTTATCTTTCTGCACCAATCCCTCAGTTAAATTACAATTGAATATTAAAATTTAGGGGATTATTAGGAGAATGGGAAGAGGGGGGGAAGAAAGAATGTAATAAGATGAGACATTGAATGGGCATATTTAGGGTGTGGCATAGTGGCAGATTTGGCAGGGGGAAATGGAGGAATGGATCTGAGTCGTATCTGTGAGGTATCTGAGTCGTATCTGAGTCGTTCATCTCTCGTTCAAATGATATTGCGATTTTAGGGCGATTTCGCACTATTGGGAGTATTTAGGAGAGGAGATGGTGCATGTCATTTTGGCAGATGATGTGGAGGCAGTTCACATCTATTGCTGCAAACTTGCAAGGTCGATGGCAGGAACATGCCAGCATTCTACTTATCATTTACCTTATGTGTACTTATCATATGTTGTGCAAGTACCTTGAACACACAGACATATGTTACCCTGCTTTAGTAAGAAGGATATTTATTGTGGAGGTGGCGGGAGTCGAACCCGCGTCCAAAGTTATGACTCAAAGAACGTCTACACACATAGTCTGTTTTTGTTTTGACTTAAAGATACCAGACAGACAAGGATCACTTTAAGCCTGCTCAGTTAAATTTCGCCTTTCCTTTATGAGCGTGGGGATCAGCTATCATACCTAAACGTCGTTCATCTGAACACCGGTATGCGAACACCCAGTGAACGAGTCACTTATTTTATTAAGCGGCTAAGGCGTAGTTATATTCGCCAGTTATATTTTTGTTCCCAAATTTTTAACGTGCTTTCGGGGAACACGATGTGCAGTTCAATGTCTCGATAACCCTGTCGAAACCAAGTTCACCCCCATAAAAGGCAGGAATTCAGGGTATCCATTTTATATCAGGGACACCTGAAACTTTATTCTGATAACGTGCAAGAACGAAAAACAGGTCGCTTAACCTATTAAGAAATATAATGATATTTTGACCGATTTTCTCTTCTTTGTTTAGTGTAACCACTTTCCTTTCCCCGCGACGGCAGATTGTTCTGCATACATGAAGCAAGGAAGCACCTTTATCTCCACCGGGAAGTATGAAGTGCTTTAATTCCTCATTAAGGGAGTCAAAGTAGTCAATCTCTTTTTCCAGATCGCTGCAATGATCTTCAGTAATCCGAGGAATATTNNCCTATAAACGAATTAAGCTCATCAATTGTTCCATAAGCTTCAATTCTTATTATATCTTTGGATACGCGTTTACCTCCGTGAAGTCCAGTTTCCCCTTTATCGCCACCTTTTGTATAGATTTTCATTTCTTAAATGGTAAACTTTGAAGAGATACTGTCATTGATTTTGAGGCATTCCTGGCTATTAGTTGAACTCCATCGCCAAGGTATGCTTTTCTTATTACTCCTAAACCCATGTATTTTTTATACTTGTATGAGAAGGCAGCTGAAGTAACTGTTCCGACTTCTTCATCTTTATCATCATATAAAAGAAATTGCTCGTTATTTTCTACAGGTTCAGGAAATATTATCCCGAAGAGCTGTTTCTGAACTTTATCATATGTGTCCAATCGTGCAATGACTTCCTGTCCTATATAACAACCTTTGGTGAAACTGACCCTATCAAGCAGATTAACTTCATGAGGGTTATGTTGATCATTTATTTCAAATGGAGCAGCAGGAATGCCCTGCTCAATCCTATAAGAATTCCAAGCTTCCTCACCAATAAAATTAAAATCAAATAGACTTATGTTAGAATGCAGATATGATATCAAATTTAGTCCGTTTTGGTTATCAGCGAGTACCCAGTACATGGGATTGCCCTTCTCATCAATAAACTTTGCAGCAAAGAACATCATATCCTCACTGTTTATCACCTTAAACTTATTAGTTTGAACATTATTTACATAATTTCCACCAATAAGTGTGATAAAAGAATCGGCTTGCGGACCAGTGAGCTGAAAGAGAATATATTTACTAGGGACATCAGAAACCTTTACATCATCTGAAATAATATACTTTTCAATCCAGTTCTTAATTTTCATTTTATTTACACCGCTGCAGACAAGAATTTGATAATCATCAAAATTCAGAATAGTTGCGGTATCAATAATCCTACCCTTCTCAGTGGTGAAAATAGTTTTTACAATCTCTTCCTTTGGTAAATCTTTTATTGAATTAGTTGTAATCCTGTTGAGAAAGTCGAGAACATCCTTGCCCCGCAATTCTAAAATTCCATTTGCCGATAAATCAACAAGACCCACACCATTATAAAGAGAATTTATCTCTAATTCCGGAGAAGAGAAATATTTAATAATTTTCTTTCCGTTAGTCTGATCGACATTAAATCCAAGTGAAACAAAATAATCCTGAAGGGGTGATGTAATTACATCATTGGGCACCATTAAATCTCCGTTTAAACATCAATATAAAATGTAATATTATAAATTAATAGAATAAAAATTAAGGTAAAATAACTACCGGTACATCAGGAAACCTTCGAGGTTAAGGAAAACCCCGAAGGTTTGATAAATATATGCAAAGATATGGATTTTTTTAATAAGGACGGGTCTGTCTTTTATTCCTTGTGTTTATGTAAAGGCTATCTTTAACACTCCAGACAAAGGGTATAGAATCCCGTATTATTACTTTATCTCCGGTATCAACATAAAGATATTCTAAGTAATCAGGATATTTATCATTATTGACATTGGCAATGGTTCGCTTGAAATTTATTCCTAAATAGGTCATTAAAAGATGAGGGGGGGATTCTAAGCCATTAATTAAAAAGTAATTGTAATCGATATGCCCAACTCCCTGGGCATAATGGAAATTAACATCGATATAGGGGGTTCCATTATATGCCCATTTTTTCATCGTTATATTGTTAAATCCTCCATGCGATGGAATCGGGGCTTCCCATACTGTAGTTATCTGAGTATCAATACATTGGAAAAGGCAAAGATAGAAAAATGCTGTTCCAAGTTTAGTACTGTCGAGGTCAATATAACTTTGATCATAACCAATTATATTTTTCGTCTCGATTAAACGCTCAGTTGGTCTTGAACGTGCAATAACGCCAAAGACAAAAATATTAGCTCCCTGGTTATCATATATAATTGCTGGTTTAGGAACATTATATGTTAAAGTTTTATCAAGATTTATTAAATAAGTTCCTTCCGGATAATTATTAAGCACATATTCCATTATTGCTATAGTGTCCCCTGGTGTTCTCGACTTTGCATTTTTCTTTCTTACTTCAAGATTATAGTGCTGAATATCAGCATCCTTTTGGGGTGAATTTTCAACTTGTAAACTCTGGTTTTGCTTATTCTCCTCTTTTTTGCCACCACAGGCAAAGAAACCAATTGACAGCAAAACAATGAAGATCAAGTATAAATAGTTTTTCATTCTATTACCTTTAATATTCAATACATGAATTATGAGTTAAATAAGACATATTATGCAGAATATTCCTGCAAAAACCATGCAGAACTGATAATTCCCAGAATAAAGTGATTGAGGCTAAAATGTTCATTAGGTGAATGAAGATTTTCAGAATTCAATCCCATGCCCATTAAAACTGTTGGTACTTTTAATTTTTTAGTAAATACAGTCACAATAGGAATTGAACCGCCATCCCGGACATAAACTGTTTTCTTGCCAAAGGCTTTTTCCATTGCTTTGGAAGCAGCAATTGCGGCTTTACCATCGAGTGGAGTAAGAACAGGATAAGCACAGTGAAGTTCACGAACAACGACTTTAACTGAATTAGGAGCTAATTTTTTAATATACTTAGTAAATTCTTTAGCGATTCGTTTAGGATCCTGATTTGGAACGAGACGCATGCTAATCTTGGCAGTAGCCATGGAAGGAATAATAGTTTTTGCCCCTTTGCCAGTAAATCCTCCGAAAATTCCATTGCAATCGAGGGTGGGTCTTGCCCATAACCGTTCTAATGTAGTAAATCCTTTTTCGCCATATAGTTCATTTACTCCCAATTCTCTTGCTAACTTTTTATCTGAAAACTTTAAGCGTTTATAATTTTCTTTTTCCCTTTTAGTAATTCTAATAACGTTGTTATAAAAATGAGGGATAGTAATTCTTCCATTTTTATCATGGAGCTTTGAAATCATATCGGCAAGCACATTGATGGGGTTAGCTACAGCTCCCCCAAAACTCCCAGAATGCAAATCCTGCGAAGGTCCGGTTAATTCAACTTCCATATATGACATACCACGCAGGCCATAAGTTAAAGTAGGTACACCTGCTTCGTACAACTCCGTATCAGATATAAGGACTGAATTACATTTAAGAAGTTCTGTATTATCATTAATAAACTTTTCCAGGTTTTCACTTCCTATCTCTTCCTCTCCTTCGATTAAGAACTTAACATTTAACGGGAGGCTGCCTGCTGTCTTAAAATAAGCTTCAACACTTTTAATATGCATATACAACTGCCCCTTGTCATCCGTAGCCCCCCGTGCAAATATCTTCCCGTCTTTTACTAATGGATCGAAAGGAGGGTGGTCCCATAATTCAATGGGGTCGACAGGCTGCACATCATAATGCCCATAGATCAGAACAGTTGGTTTTCCCGGGGCACCGAGCCATTCGCCATATACAATAGGATGACCCTCAGTCTTAAAAATATTTACTCTGCTAATTCCGGCAGCTTTTAATTTTCTAGCAACAAATTCGGCAGCTGTATTGATTGCCTCTTTATGTTCGGGCAGAGTGCTTATACTCTGAATCCTCAGAAAATCTTTTAGCTCCTCTATAAACTTATCTTTATTATTCTGAATATAAGTAGTAACTTCCTGCAAATTCGTCTCCTTTCAATTTTTCATTCAAAAGTTAATAATCGAAATAATCTTTTAAATTGTTATTTTCATTATAGTAGTAGAATTTAAATCCCCAGATAAGTTATCTTAAGCATTGTAAAAAAGAATATATTATTTAATATGATTAATTTAATGATTAATATAATAAACATATTATTAAGATTTGCTTCCTTGTTTAACTTTTTCTCTTTTCATAATTTGGATTATGATTTTATATAAATATATACTAAAAAACCATTTTCTGCCTTTCATTTTTTCCATCATTTCTTTGATGTTTATATTCCTTCTCCAGTTTATGATGAGATTTGCAGACAGACTAATCGGGAAAGGGCTAGATACCTGGATTATTTTAAAATTAATAGCATTTAACCTGGCATGGATGTTAGTATTGGTTGTCCCTATGGCTACACTGGTTGCAACTTTAATGGCATTTGGAAACATGTCACAGAATAACGAAGTCACTATACTGAAAGCATCCGGAATAAGTTTATATAAAATGATTATTGCTCCATTAATAGGGGGAGTAGTTGTAGGATATTTGCTTTTGCTATTTAATAATGATGTGCTCCCGGACGCTAATCACCAGGCAAAAGTACTTATGCAGGACATATCGAGACAAAAGCCAACTCTTTCATTGGAACCAGGTGTATTTTCCCAAGAGGTTTCCAATTATGCAATTCTTGTAAGGGAAATAGATAAAAAGACAAATGAACTGACAAATGTTACCATTTATGATTACACTAATCCAAGTAAAATTAATGTTGTTACAGCACTTAAGGGAAAGATATTTTTTTCGAAAGATCAGACTAAACTCATAATGGATCTTCAGAACGGAGAGATACATGAATCGGGAGTAGGACAGACAAACCTATATAGGAAACTTGTTTTTGAAAAACACAGAATAGCTATGGATGCTGATCAATTCTTATTTCAACAATCAGCTCCGGGAGGTTCCAGGGGGGATCGTGAGCTAAGTACACATGATATGGTAATCATAGTGGATAGCTTAAAAAAAGACCGTGCGGTTTTTGAAAAATCACTTGTTAATGAATCGAATAAATATTTTTTAATGGATCCAAACTATGCAAAAAGCATTCCTTTTATTGCAAATATTTATTCAAAGGACTTGATCCTTTCAAGAGCATTGGATAAAATAAAGACAGCTAAAAATGTTGTTCTCTTCAATTATAATAAAATCGAGGGGGTTCAGAAACAAATTGACAGATACAGAGTGGAGATTAATAAAAAATATGCATTACCGGCTGCCTGCATTATATTTATTCTGCTCGGAGCTCCTTTAGGAGTAATGGTAAGAAAAGGAGGTTTTGGAATGGCGGCAAGTATAAGCCTTTTCTTTTTTGTTATATACTGGGCATTCCTTATAGGAGGGGAAAAACTTGCTGACAGAGATATGCTTTCTCCATTCTGGGGAATGTGGGCTGCAAATGTTCTTCTGGGAATAGTCGGACTTCTATTATTGATACGAGCTGCTAAGGAAGCAGTTATAATTAAATTCGATTTTATAAAGAAGTTAATTCCCAAACAATGGGTGGGATTAGAACAAGATACAGATGAAGAAAATCAATGAAAATATTAGATAAATATTTAGTAAAACAGTTTCTTCAGACGATCTTTTTTGGTTTGATCGCATTTACATTGATTTTTGTAGTTATTGATATGATGGAAAATCTTGATGATTTCATTGACCAAAGTGTGCCCGCTACAATCATATTCCATTATTATCTTGTCTTCGCACCTGAAATAATTCGTCTTATTACTCCGGTATCGGTACTTTTTGCTGCTCTTTTTATAGCCGGAAAATCTTCAAGCTTAAGTGAGCTTACAGCAATAAAAGCAAGCGGAATCAGCATGTACCGTTTTATGCTCCCTTTTCTGATAACCTCTTTCGTTATTAGTATGCTTTCAGTTTACTTTGCCGGGTATGTTGTTCCAATGGCAAATAAAATAAAGACAAATCTAGAAATGACTTATTTAAAAAGAGGAATAAACTATGCCGGGACTAATTTATTTTTTCAGGATTCGAAATCAAGAATAGTAAATATTTCATTCTTTGATAATTTATCAAACCAGGCAGTGCGAGTAAGTCTACAGGAATTTGAGCCTGATAATCCCACTAAAATGGTTTCAAGAATTGATGCAACGAGAATGACTTATGATACAACAAGTAAGAACTGGACAGCCAGAAACGGGGTAAAAAGAATTTTTCTTGAAAATGGAGAACAAACTTCTTACTTCGATACGCTTAGACTCCGTTACTTAGGTTTTACACCCAAGGAATTGGACTCAAAGCAACAGAAAATTGAAGAAATGAATTTTGAAGAGCTTAAGAAATATATCAAAACTCAACAGCAAGCAGGAAATGATCCTACAGATACCCTTATTGAATATTATTCAAGGTATTCATTTTCAATGGCAAGTTTTATAATTGTTTTCTTTGGACTTCCAATCTCTGCAAATAAAAGAAAAGGAGGGGTTGCAGTACATGTGGGTATTAATATATTAGTAACTTTTATTTACCTGGTGTTTATGAAAATAAGCCAGGCATTCGGAAAGAATGACGCTATGAATCCTATCCTTACTGCCTGGCTTGCTAATTTAATTTTTCTAGCTGCTGCTATTTATAACCTTCCGAAAATGCGTCAATAAATTAATCTATCTTCCACCGGGAGCCGAAAGAAAACGTAAACATCTTAGCACTGTTGCCAATAACTACCTGGTTCATATCGGAAGTTGCAAACTGAAATTCAAGCAAACCTGTGTCAAAACCAATACCGAAAGCCCAGCCAAAACCATCAATACCGCCGACTGAGAAACCTGTTCTTACATTCAGCCATCCAAAAGGAGCCCAGTCAGCACCCAGAGACCATCTTCCAACTTTACTATTTCCGGGCATATTATTGAAGCCCTGATTATAATCCATAGCGACAAGAAGGGTTCCGGGAATAATCTCCTGAAGGTTGTAAGAAGCGCCAAGTCTGAAAGCTGTTGGCAGGTCAGTGGTAAAACCGTCGGTTGGATGCCCTTTTCCCTTAAGAGTGTCACTTAACTGCTGACGCTGTGTACTATCGGTCAGATCGGTTAGAGTCATACTTCCATTACCTGAATATTCTGCTGTATTTTTATTCCAATTAATTTTACCTATATCAGTAACGGAAAGAGCGAACCTCCAAACCTTATCATAAGTTGTGGCTATACCAAAATCGAAGCCCAATCCGGTTCCAGCGGGAGTTGGGAAAGGTCCCATATTTCCACCGGTGTTTGAAGTATCAAAGTCATAGATTTTTCCGAAGTTCTGCGAAAATGCAGATTTAATAACATATTCATTGCTTATAGTAAGATGGTCCTGCGCTCCCGTAGTGAAAGAAGAGTTAACATGATCAACCGCAAAATAGGCAAAACCCTGAACTATTTTAATTGAAAAACCGACGGCAATTTTATCAAAAATATTCTGATCAATTTCAGGCAATTCCCTTGCATAGGAGAGAGAATATTCTCTAATCCACCAGCTCTGAGCATCAACATCATTGAATGAATAGACCTTGTTGGGATTATTGCCGTTCAATCCAAGATCGATAATCGCCATGGGAACAGTAAAACCTCCGCCAATAAAGTCTGCCATTGAAAGGCCGAATGCTCCTACATAAGGATTTGCCTTATACATTGCTGCAAAAGTGGTAAAAGAAAGATTAATAAAAACCTTTCCGGAATTGCTAAACAGGTTATACATTCTTTGTTTATCCGCAGAGTCTAATAAACGTGCATTACCGTTATTACCACCAAAGAAATAGTTAAAATCATCAAAATTCATGAAGTTTGTACCTACCCTAACACTTAAAGCAGGCAGAGGAAGGACAGTTGAAAATTCAAAATGACTTGAAGGAGAATACATCATATTTGCCGGATTTATTCCGACTGAATAAATGCCATCAGTATTGGCATTATATGTTTTTCCAAGACTCATGCTTTTTACATCTACTATACCTACAGAGCCGAATTGAGCAAATGTAAAGCAGGATAAAGAAAGAGTTAAAACTGTGATAAATAATATTTTTTTCATTTTTAATCCTTCTCGTTTATTCTATAAGTGACACTGCCATAGACATTGAGCTTGATCCAGTCTTTTGCTTTCACAGTTATGGGGATGTTGTTATTTCCAGTAGTTATAACTGTTACAGAAATAATTGCGTAATAAGCTTTCTGAGCAAGCTGCTTGATCTGGGCAGAATCGAGAGATATAGTAGTAGAATTTGCACCAAGAGTTACGACATTCCCGTTACCATCAACCGTGGCACCCGGGAAACTTATTGAGTCAGCACCGGAGGCACTCTTAGAGATTACAAATAGCGTGTGATAAGAAGAGTCCGCCAGTGTAACCCTGATCCATGAATTGAGAGGGATAGCATTTTGAATGTCTACAGTAGCACTAACCCCCTTCCCTTTTACAATCTTATCTCTATTATCCTGGCTGATATTCAGGGCTAATGTATCGGAAAATGAAGTCTGTTTAACAGCCAATACACTTTTTGTGGAGAAATTAGTTGTAAAGTTTACAGTATCAGTACTTGTTGCTGTCTTGAATTCCTGGCTGCTATCAGGATTCATCACATATTTCGCACTGATATTAATAACATCCGGAAGGAAGCTAATGAAATCGGTAATATTACTGTTGGTTTCAGTATATTCCCGGATAAAATTTCCATGTGAATCAAAACGGAATGAGTCATATGGCATAGAATTGAAAGTCAGTTCTTTTGTGAGAGAACTTCCAATTCTTGAACCTATTACCTGAAAGCTATCTATCTTAACAATGAAAGGATTGGAAGCAGGGGATTTATATTTACCATTCATGGTTAACAAAGCGGTTTTTAAAACTACACCATCCCTGTATTTGACAGCATCACCCAAGTTCAGAGAGAAAGAATTTGTTTTTGTACCAAGAGATTTTGTGGGCAGATAACCGGAAAATGAGTTAAAATAAAAGTCTGAAACTTTTGTATCAAAAGTAACATAGGGATAGGTTATATCCAATGTACCAGTAAGACTTAAATGAATATATAAAGAATTCTGATTGTTTTGATCAGACGCAATATAAGAACGTCCTGCAAGGTCTATCAGTAATGAAGCATAACCAGGATTGGCTCCATTTTGGGCCGGAACAATAAGCGTATCTTTAAGAGATCCGGTACCGTCCGCATTAAGAATGCATGGAATACTTATGATTAAATTGACAGGAGTTGATTTGGGATTATGCCCGGCAATAAAAAGGGTACCTGATTGAAATTCGGCAGTATTTATTTTAGCTCCTCCCGGAAAAGGAACAGGAACTGCAAAATCTATTACTCCAGCAAATATTGGAATCCCCGCCACTTCCGAAGAAGTCAATACTTTAATAAAATTTGATATCCCAACCGATTGACTGTATGTATCACTAGTAATCACATAGAGACTATCATGGGCGGGATCAATACTGATATAATTCTGTGGTTTAATAATGTCAGCTAGTAAATAGCTTTTAGTCGCAAGCGGGACGTTCAGATCAACATCCCATTGCGGCATAATTACATCTGAAGGAAACTTTGCGCAACTCTGAAAAAGAATTGTAATCAGTGTTATGTTTATCAGGGAGAACAAATAATTTTTTTTCATAGGACCTCTCATGTTAACTTAATATAAGGTACAAAAAACTGCCTGCTTACACCGGTAACTTAAATAATATTTTTACGACTGCTATGATTGGAACATTATGTTGTGCGAAATCGGTAACAAAGGAAGAAGAGAAAACAAGCATAAATAAAATGTAATACATTTTTTCATAAGCTTATCCTTTTATATTAGTAATAAATGAAAAATATAACTCAATATAATCCACCCAATGGCGGATATTATTCAACGAATAAGGACACAATTATTATACCATTATTCTTGATAAAAAAACCCGCCATTAATTGAAAATAAATTCTACAATGCGTAGAATTTACCTTCAAATCAAATTAGCTGATATTTTTTACCGAATAATGAATAATTTCTTCTATAAATTAATTAGGTTTTTCATCTTTATTAGGGGGTGGTACAAAACCAAAGTGCTGGTTAGGCTGGGATTCGATCCGGATTTCACCAAATCTGGATTCAAATTTATCTATATTTTCTTTTAATGCTTTCATAAGCATTTTGGCGTGTTG
>PLLW01000043.1 GCA_003141435.1 Ignavibacteriales bacterium | reverse complement strand
GGACTATTTGAGATCAGAGTACAACAAGGAAGTGATATTTTTCGTATTTTTTGTTTTTTTGACCAGGGTCAATTAGTAGTTATAGCTAACGGATTTCAAAAGAAAAAGCAAAAGACACCGAAAAAAGAAATTGAAAGAGCGATTAAAATTAAGGAAGAATATGAAGCCGAAAAAAAATAATATGACAACTATGGAGCAATTCAAAGATAAGCACTATGGCAAACGCGGAACTGAAAAACGTGACAAGCTTGAAGCAGGTTACGAAAGCTTTAAAATTGGTGCTTTAATTTATGAAGCCCGGCGTGAAAAAGGTTTATCACAAGAAGAGCTTGCCAAAATAGTTGGTACAACAAAATCCTATATTTCAAAAATTGAGAATAATATAAAAGAAGTTCGTATCTCAACTCTTCAAAGAATTGTAGAACTTGGATTGGGTGGACATTTACAATTATCGATTAAACTTTGACAATGGGTGTCCCATATGTCCCCATAGGTACAATACAACCACTTTTCCTTATAGAAGAACTTTAGATGAACTTTTCAAAAAGCTGTGTATTTAGCTCAAATTCGCAGCTTTTTTAGGTTATCGTATAATCCCTGTCTCTCCGCAAATGATAATAAAACCTCAAATTTCGTTTAAATACGCAGATTTGAGGTTTTTTGTTGATATATCCACTTGCAAAATGACCTAAAATCCCATATAACCATAAGCTCCATATCCGACGGGAGAAAAATCCATCTGTTCTCCTAAACCCTTCCTAAAATAAAATTTTAAATCCTCTATGTATGTAGGTACCAAATCCGACTTTCAACGAAAAAATAACTAAAATATATTTTCCGTTGTTTTCACAAAACCGTACCTACATACTGTGTAGGGTTTAGGAAATAATTTAAATCCCCCATAGTAGTTAGGCACTAAATCCGGAAAAAAGAGAAAAAATAAATAAAATAAATTTTTCTCTTTTTTGTTAAAAACCTGCCTAACTACTGTATAGGATATTTTTTATTATTTCACTGGAATTCTACACGAGAGATGAGTATGAGATGAACGACTCAGATACGGCTCAGTTCCAAAATGAGACGCTCTCCATTCTTCTCAAAAATCCTTCCTGAAATAAAATTTTAAATCCTCTACTGTAGTTAGGTAACAAAACCCGCTTCCAACGAAAAAATAAATAAAATATATTTTTCGTTGGAAGGCCAAATCGTTACCTAATTATAGTGTAGGTTATTAATTTTATTTTCCGTTAGGATCTGATTAGCGATGAGCGATAGATAAGCAGAGATTTTTCAAAAAACTATAGATTTATGGAAAGGGAAATGGGGGGCCTTAACTACCTAATAAGTAAGGATTTAATTAATTGAAATATGAATACCCTTTCTGGAATGAACTTTAAAGAAAACATTGGGTTTGCAAATATGGAGTTTGACGGAGAAAGGCGCTCTTCATATTGCATTAGACCGGTTTTGATGGTTCTTTCGCAGAGCAACGAAACAAAAACAAACCATTTACTGGAGAAGAAAAATATTCATTATTGACTTCAAACGGCTCCGCGATTTATCCAAGTAATATATTCTTATTCAACAATTTAAATTAAATTGACTTAAGTCAGATTATACCTCACCAATCTTCTATAATTTTCATTAAAGATATTCATAAGACTAATTCTATTAATTATAAAAATTAAGAGGCAACAATGCAAAAAAAATTATTACTTATACTTTTCTTTCCTTTGGTGATATATGGACAGGAAGTCAGGAATATTGGAACGCTCTTCGATTCATTAAAAACTCATCCGTCAACAATTAGTGATGAAATAACTGTTGAACAGTCCGATGCAGGTAAGAGTATGGCGTATAGTCATCTTTTCCCGAATATAGATCTTTTTGGAAGATACGACTATTCGTCAACTGCAGCTGGTTTGTTGCCTCTACCTTTAAACGAGATGTTCACCTTTAGTAAAAACCCTGCGCTCACGCAGCCTTTTAGCCAGAATATATATCGTGTGGGGGCTTCTATTTCAATGCCAATTTTTGTGAAATCGATTTATAGTATGGTGTCAAAAGCGTCGATTATGTATAAATCAGCCGAAGACAAAAAATATATTAATCTGCTTAAGAATGAAGCATTAATTGTCAGCTTAAACGCTAATCTAACCTATATGGATGCGTTAGGAATAGCACTTGAACAAAATAAAAACTCTTTGCTGAAAACAAAGGAATTTGTTACAATCAAAGTTAACAACGGACGGGCTCCCGAATCCTCTCTTCTTAAAATTAATACTGGAATTAGTCAACTTGATGTGACAAAAAATGATATTGCATTGCAGAAAGAAGAAGTTCTAGCTGCGATTAAAACATTAACTGGAGTATCCTTAAAAAAAGCAGTGCCCCTGATACAGACAGGTACTTTTACTGATGGAGAAATAAGAGCTCTTGATCCGTTAAGAGGAAAACTTGAAGCCGATAAATTAGATTTGAGAGCCGAAAAAGAAAAACTATGGCCCATGTTATTGGTGCAGGGGAACTATAATAGAAGTTTTGCTAAAGCTTATAATAACGATAAGGATATAGCTGAAAACTATTACACAGTTGGTCTGGTATTGAAAATCCCTCTTTTTTCAATGGACCAGTATTCTCAAATTGGTAAGAGCGCTGTTGAAGTAAAAGCTACCGAAAATGAATTAAACAAAATGAGCTTAGAGCTTACTTCGCAAGCTGAACAATTACAAAACAGTCTTCCCTTAATTGAAAGCTCAATTCAACTATATAATAACAGCATAAAAGATAAGGAGGTACTGTTGACAATAGCCAAGGTTAGTTATCAATCGGACCAAATGACAATGGAAGATTATTTGAAATATGAGGATGACTTAGTTCTTGAAAAATCAAAATTATTTAAATCGCAGGCGCAAAAGTGGCAAACGCTAGTGAAACTTGCCATTATTTATGGAAATAGCATCGAGGAGATGGTAAAATGATTACTTTATTTAAAAAATTGACAGTGATATCAAAAGCATTGAAAATAGGAATTGGCATAACACTTCTGATTTTTGCAGCTGCAATAATTGTATTGGTAAGAGCAGGGAAGTTGGAAGCAGAAATGCCGGCAGCTAGAAATTATGCTGTTACTGTATCTACAATTAAAGCAGAACTACAGGATGTAAATTTAACTCTGCCATATCTGGCTCAAACCCAAAATGACCTGGATGTAAACCTTGCATCAAAAATTACCGCACGAGTTGAATATGTGAAGAACAGCGGTGCTTTTGTAAAAAAAGGAGAGATTATTGCACGTCTTGACGCCACAAGCATTGAAGCCAATAGAAAAGGTGTTGAATCGCAATTAGCGGCTGCCAAAACTGAGCTTAAAAATCTGTTGGCAATACATAAAAGGACTTTACAACTTCTTGTTGTAAAAGGTGTATCGATTGAACAATCAGAAACTGAAGAAAGCAAAATTGCAGAACTTGATTCCAGGATTGAGTCTCTTTCACAAGGACTAAACGATGTTTCCAATAATCTTTCTTATGCTATCATTAGATCCCCTGTAGTTGGACAGATTTCCAGAACCACTGTTAATAGTGGTGATATGATAATGCCTGGACAGCCCGTCGCAACAATAAGTGCCGGAAGTGATTTTTATTTGATGCTTTATGTTCCGGTCAATATAAAAGTATATGGTGTAATCGTAAAGGATAAAAATTATAAAGCAATTCCTTTGCATACTACACTAAACGGTTTAGCAGCATACAAAGTTAAAGTTGATGCCTTGGGTATGACAACCGGTGAGCGTGTTGAAGTAGATGTGGAAGTTTATAACGGTAATGCAATTAAACTACCGGTTGATGCCATCCTAAATAGGGATGGGATAAGCTATGTTTTCGTAAAAGAAAATGACAAAACGGTTGCAACCAAAATAAATATTATTCAAACCGGCGAAGATGGCGTTGTTATCCAAAATAATGAACTTGCTGGTAAAGAACTTGTTGTGGCGAAGCAGGATATTCTTTTAACTCTGCTTAGCGGAGTAAAAATTAAAACAGAGGAGAAATAATAATGTTTGAATATTTCTATAATCGTCCCCATCTTCTTTATTCACTAATGGCCGGGTTCTTTATAATTGGGATTATTGCGCTGGTCAAGCTTCCTAAAAATCTGTTCCCTGATTCTACTCCGCCACAGGTAATTGTTATTACAAAGATACCTGGTGCAACAGCACAGGTTGCGGCAAATACGGTTTCAAAACCGATTGAACAGGAAATAGCACGTTTAGGTTTAGTAACTGATGTCAGTTCTATAAATGTAGCAAACTTTTCAATGGTAAAGGCTACATTTGACTATGAAAAAGGTCTTAATGCCGCTGCAGTAGATGTAGCAAATGCTCTTTCAATTGCTAAAGGGGTTTTACCGCCGGATGCTAATCCGGCAATATATACGGCTGGAGATTTTGTTCTTCCTGTTGATGTTATTTCATTATCGCCAAAATCAGATAATATGAATCTTGGTGATATTAGAAAAATAGCAGATAGCTACTTAAAACCTTATCTGCTTAGCAATCCTGATATTGGTAATGTTGAAATTTTTGGCGGCTATGAAAGCTCAATCAATATTGAGGTAGATCCATTCAAAGCAAAAAAATATAATATAGATTTTGACAAAATTGCCAAAGTGCTTCAAACACTTAACCGTGATATGCCAGTTGGTTTTGTAAAAGGTGAGAATAGTTTTTATACAATAACTTTCTACGGAGAGAAAGACGATATTGAAAGACTTAAACAAATAACGGTAATGCCCAATATAAGAATAAGCGATGTAGCTGATGTAAGTTGGAGTTATGCTAAACGAACTAGT
Organism: Ignavibacteriales bacterium; assembly: GCA_003141435.1. Classification (GTDB taxonomy): domain Bacteria; phylum Bacteroidota; class Ignavibacteria; order Ignavibacteriales; family Ignavibacteriaceae; genus Fen-1301. The sequence goes on along the minus strand of PLLW01000043.1, from coordinate 10,330 downwards.
GGATATATTGGTAATGGAAAACCATCCATTGCATTGGCTATTCAGCGATCACCCGGCGGAAGCGTTTTAAGTGTTAGTAAAGCTGCCAGAGAAGAAATGAAAATACTTCAGGCAAAATATCCCAATATCAATTTCGAGATATCGGATACACAGCGCGATCTTATTGAATTATCGAATGATAACATGCTTGTCGCACTTAGGGATGCTATTTTCTATACATTAATAATTATACTTTTCTTTTTAGGAAACTTTAGATCAATCATTGCTGCGGCTGTTTCGATCCCAATGGTTTTCTTTTCTACAATGGCTGTAATTTGGCTTACGGGCGGTAGTCTTAATATGGTTATTTATACGGCAATAATCCTTGCTCTGGGGATGTTAACCGATGACGCGGTTGTGGTGCTTGAAAATATAGAGCGGCATCTCGACGAATTAAAAGAGGATTTACAAACAGCTATTCATCATGGAACAAAAGAGGTGATCGGTCCAATCTGGTCGGGAACTATGGCTACTATAGCAATTGTGTTCCCCCTTATGTTTATCGGAGGATATCCCGAAAAAATATTTAAACCACTTATTATAACTCTTATTATCGCGCTCTTAGTTTCGTTCTTTCTCGCAATCACATTTATTCCAAAACTTTCAGAGTGGTTGTACAGAAATGGTACAGGTAAAACTAAAATTGAGCTATGGTTCAACAAAATATATAACAAAACTTTCGGAAGTATGGTTGGGCCGTACATTAGTGTAATAAAATTTTCAAATGGTAAGAATAGAGTGTGGCGTCGCGTCGTTCTCACATTAGGCGTGGTTCTTCTTCTGGTAATAAGCTTGAAAACAATTATGCCAACCATTGGAAAAGACGCAATGCCACCCATGGATACCGGTATAATTAAAGCCCAGGTAATGTTCAGCTCAAACTCTACAGTTAATTATGCTGAAAATAAAATAGAACCATTCTTAAAATGGCTGCACGAGCAATCATGGATAAATAAAAGCTCTGTTGCCTTTGGAACCGAAATGGGAGTTCTTAGTTTGGGGAGCGGCAACTTACCTGCAGAGGCAACAATTACAATCTACTGCGTTAACCGATTTGATCGGAAAATGAATATTTGGCAGATCGAAGATATTATACGTGATAAACTTTCACACTTAGAAGGTATAAAGAGAAATGATGTTTTCGATTTTGGCGCAACCGCTCTTTCTACTATTAAAGCAACATTAGATGTAAGAATAAAATCATCAATGGTTGATGGTTTGGCTGAAAAATCTCATGAAGTAAAAGAAGCGCTAAAGAACATTAAAGGACTCACATCTATATCCTCTAGCTGGGATAAAGATTTTAGTGAAATCGTGCTGAACATTGACGAAAACAAAGCATTAAGCTATGGCATAACTCCTTATGAAATTGCACTGCAAATTCCGGTGAGAGGACAAGTTGTTGGGCTCAATGCAGATCTTCAATCCTTGAATACACAATTAGTTCGACTTTATCTAAAAGGTAAATTCAGCGAGAATGAACAAACCCTAAGATTACTGCCAATTCACACACCAATGGGAGAAATACCGCTTGAGCATTTGGCAAGTATTTCAAAAAATTTAACCTTTGCCAAAATCGAACGGGATAAAATGCTCTACAGTATAGATGTTAACGGCTATCGCGCCAATCGTCCGGAAAGTCATTTAACAGATGATGCAGAAGCGTCGCTTTTAAATATTAAAAAAGATAACGATGTAATAATAACTCAGGAAGGAGATATTGCCCAAATCAACGACAGCTTTTCACGTATGATAAAAGCTATTGGCATGGGCATAGTACTTTTAATAATTGTTCTTATTTCTTTCTATCGTTCCGTAAAAATGTCTTTCATAATGATTGCCGTCTTGCCGATTGCAATGATAGGCGCAGCGTGGGGAATGTTAATATTTCATAAACCTAGTTGTATGCCAAGTATTCTTGGAATCTTACTGCTCTTTGGCATCATTATCAAGAATGCCGTCCTGCTCATCGACTTCTATAAGAAACATAAAGAAAGCGGCGAAACTCCTTTTGAAAGCGCATTACAAAGTGTTCGTGTTCGTTTCCGACCGGTTATGATGACAGCGTTTGGCACCATTGCCGGAATGGTTCCTATTGCGCTCGAGCAAGCTGTCGGATTGGAGCGTATGAGTCCTTTAGCGGATGTTGCTATAGGTGGTATACTTATTGGTACGCTATTAACATTGATATACATTCCAATGTTTGCTTATATAGTTGATACGAAGAAAGATAAAACAAAACCGATTGCAGAAATAAATTAGAATATAGATTTATACAAGTCATTTTTAGAGCCGTTACGGTACTTCGTAACGGCTACTTATTCAATAAATAATCATCAATTACCAGTGCCTAGTCTTAACTCCATCCGCTAAAGCTTCCTTGATATATTCTACTTAAGGAAAATATTCACTGGTCGTATAAATAATAATTTCTTACAATGCAGGCAAAAAATTTACTATTTTTGTATTTATTATATTACCCTGTAAGCAATGATTCAAAATAACAAATCAGTAAATGAAACAATAAAAGACATACATCTTTTTTCAGAACTGGATATAAAAGATCTACGAAAGATTTCAGAATTCAGTTCAATAAAAAAATATGATAAAAATGAATGGATATTTACTGAAGGGGATAAATACAGAGGGTTTTATATCGTACTGAAAGGCAAGGTAAAGGTGTTCAAATTGTCCCCGGAAGGGAAAGAAACTGTGATTAATATTATTCAGCTACTTGAGCCCTTCGCAGAAGTTCCACTTTTTGAAGGTCATACCGAGTACCCTTCCAATGCTCAAACGCTGGAAGAAAGTGTTTTATTTTTCATCCCCGGAAATGATTTTATTGATTTTACATATAATAACCCTCATATAACTTTAAAGATTATATCCGGGTTTGCCAAAAAACTGTATGCATTAACCAGGAGGATTGAAAGTCTTACATTGTCCGATGTTCCCAACCGTCTTGCAAAATATATAATTGAGGAATATGATAAGTCACACAAAGTAATCCTATCTAAACCATTGGTAGTATTGACTATTTCAAAAGCCACACTTGCCGGTTACCTTGGGACAATCACAGAGACCCTGTCCCGTGCATTCAAGAAGCTCCATGATGAAAATGTGATTGAAGTTAAGGGGAGAAAAATATTCATTATTGACTTCAAACGGCTCCGCGATTTGTCCAGGTAATATCTTTTAATGCATCTATTTCAATATAATTGACTTAAGTCAGTTTTTCCAACCTCAATCTATCGTACTTTGCCATATAATATTTTTATTATTCTGTTTAGGTTAGTCACTTACAGGAATGTGTGAATAATTGAACTTAACACCGGAGAATCATAATGAAGAAATACTGGATTGCCTTTAGTGCAGTTATAATAATTTCCTTTATCGTACTAAGTTGGGTTGGTGTCAGAATTTATCAGCAGGCGCCTCCTATACCTGATAAAGTGATAACTACTGAGGGAAATATTGTTTATACAAAAGATGATATTCAAACGGGACAAAATGTCTGGCAGGCACTTGGGGGAATGGAAGTTGGTTCAGTATGGGGACATGGAAGTTATGTTGCGCCTGATTGGACTGCTGACTGGCTGCATAGGGAGTCCGTGTTTATACTTAATTATTGGGCGCATACTCAATTCAATAAAAATTATGCTGATCTTGGTAATGAGATGCAGGCTGCCCTCAAATCAAGGCTTGAGAAGATAATAAAGACAAATACTTTCAATACTGACAACAATACGATTACGATTGACCCGGTCAGAGAAAAAGCAATACAAGATAACACAAAACATTTCACTGATGTATTTTCAAATGGAAAAGATGCTTATGCAATAAGAATCCATTCACTTACTGATCCCGAGAAATTAAGAAAGTTAAGTGCATTTTTCTTCTGGACCTCCTGGGCAGCATCTACAAACCGTCCAAATGATGATATCACCTATACAAATAACTGGCCTCATGAAGAACTTGTAAATAATAATCCCACCGGAGAAACTATTGTTTGGACCGGAGTAAGTATTATTCTGCTTCTGGCAGGAATCGGGGGGATGATATGGTGGAGAGCCTCCCGGGAAAAAGAAACTCCATATGGAGATACACCAACTGATGATCCACTGCTTGGCTCTAGTGTAACTCCTTCGCAAAGAGCAGTAATAAAATATTTCTGGATTGTATCCGCACTCTTTTTATTGCAAATACTTATGGGAGTAATAACCGCACACTATGGTGTGGAAGGAAACAGCTTTTATGGAATACCTCTCGCAAAATATTTGCCTTATACAGTTACAAGAACATGGCATAACCAGTTGGGAATTTTCTGGATAGCCACTGCATGGCTGGCTTCCGGTTTATATATTTGTCCCGCAGTAAGCGGGGTTGAACCCAAAGGTCAGCGGCTTGGAGTGAATGTTTTATTCGGTGCTTTGCTTTTTGTTGTGCTTGGATCAATGGCAGGTGAATGGCTAAGTGTAATGAACAAGATGAGTGACAGCAACTGGTTCCTGTTCGGGCACAGCGGATATGAATATATTGACCTTGGCAGGTTTTTCCAGATAGCACTGTTTATAGGACTTCTGCTCTGGTTATTCCTTATGGTTCGAGGAATAAGACCGGCATTAAAAGGGAATAAAGATCAGAAACAAATATTGACATTATTCCTTATCTCTTCTATCGCTATCGCTCTGTTTTATGGTGCGGCTTTAGTTTATGGTAAGCATACAAATTTGGCAATAGCAGAATACTGGCGTTGGTGGGTAGTCCATCTCTGGGTTGAAGGATTCTTCGAAGTATTCGCTACTGTTGTAATCGCCTTTTTATTCGCACAACTGAAACTGATAAGCCTGAAAACTTCAGCCCAGGCAACTGTTCTGGCTTCAACCATATTCTTATCCGGAGGAATAATAGGTACGCTTCATCATCTATATTTTACAGGAACACCGATGATAGCATTAACACTCGGTTCAGTATTCAGCGCCCTTGAGGTAGTGCCACTAATATTTGTCGGTTATGAGGCATGGGAAAACATCCGTTTGTCCAGGACAAAAGAATGGGTACTTAAATATAAATGGCCTATTTACTTTTTTGTTGCGGTTGCGTTCTGGAACATGGTAGGTGCAGGATTATTCGGATTTATGATCAATCCCCCAATTGCACTTTATTATATGCAGGGATTAAATACTACACCTGTTCATGCACATGCAGCACTATTTGGTGTTTATGGTATGCTGGGCATTGGTTTAATGCTGTTTTGCCTCCGTGCTATTAGACCCGATATTGCATGGAATGAAAAGCCTCTTAAATTTTCGTTCTGGGCAATCAACTTCGGTTTATTTGCAATGGTCATATTTAGTCTATTACCGGTTGGACTTATGCAAACATGGGCTTCCGTTAAATACGGATACTGGTATGCAAGAAGTTCGGATTTCCTGCAAACCCCTGTCATGGAGACTTTAAGATGGATAAGAGCATTCGGCGATACAATATTTGCAATCGGTGCGGTAGTGCTTATCTATTTTATCTTTAAACTATCTATAAAGTTTATTAGGAAATAATAATGTTTTCAACAGTAAGATATTTTATAAAGACCAGTATAATTTTTCTGGTGATAGGATTATTAACCGGGTTGTATATGTCAGTTTCTCAGAATTTATTCAGCAGAAGTTACTCTATTGAATTGGTGTCAGCGCATACGCATATTATTTTATTTGGTACAGTTATGATGATGATTATGGGAGTAGCTTTGTGGTTCTTTCCACGTCCGGAAAAAGAAGATACTAAATACAAACCCGGTTTAATTTTATTTGTTTATTGGTTACTCACATCAACCACAACGCTGCGTTTTATTTTCCAGGTAATAGACTCATTCAGCTATTCCAACGTATCCGGTATTATGATAACAATATTTTCATTCCTACAGGTGGTTGGAATCCTGCTTTTCTTTTATTCCATCTGGGGAAGAATCAGATCCGTCGGAAGCCATATAAGAGACGCGAAAGGAGAAAAATTTTAAGGAAATGGAAATTGAATTTCAGCATACACAATGATTGCATCAACTGCGGTGCATGCCGGGCCGAGTGCCCTAACAATGCTATAAGCAAAAATAATACAGAATATAGGATTGGTAAAAAAACTTATCCCCCTGTTTCAAAAGAAATATACTTTATCGTTTCTGATTTGTGTACTGAATGCAGCGGCGTAAGCGATTATCCGCTATGTTCGGATATTTGCCCGATGAAATGCATCTACTGAAACAGTTAAAAATCGGGTATTAACAATTAGTAAATAAATATTTAGAGGAATTATGAGTGAGTTTATAAATAACCACAGGAAAAGAATGGATGAGCTTAAAGAAGTTCTGAAGAAACTGAACAGTAATGGTTCCAACGAAAGTGTTAAGACGGAAATTTCTGAAAAACTGAAAACTGTTCCATATGAAGATGTCCTCGCTGTAGAGCAGGAGCTTATTTTTGAGGGAATGTCTTCTGATAAAATGCTCGAACTTTGTGACCTTCATTCAAACGCATTATCAGGTTTAATAGCAAGTAATTCTCAATCGACACCTGAAGGACATCCTGTATCCATATTCAGAAAAGAGAATCTTGCTGTACAACGGGAAATCGAATTAATCACTTCCTTATTTAACAAGATAAAAAATATCAGCGAAGATGAAAAAGCACGCGAGCTATTGATCCAAGTCCATTCTCATTTCAATAACCTCATGGATATTGAAAAGCATTATGCAAGAAAGGAAAATCTTTTATTTCCCTTCATGGAGAAATACCTGATTACAGGTCCCTCTACTGTTATGTGGGGGAAAGATGACCAGATCAGGAACATGTTAAAAGAGGCTTCTCTTGTGCTTCAGAAATCGCACAATATAAATGCGTTGGGAATAAAGAGAATAACGGATGAGATATTAACTCCCGTATTAACCGCGCTTCTTGAGATGATTCAGAAAGAGGAAGAGATCCTTTTCCCGATGTCGCTTGATACTCTCACTGAAATTGACTGGTATGAAATCTATAAACAAAGCAGTGAAATCGGTTTCTGTCTTGTTGATATTAGAACAGAATGGATACCGGAAGGTGTGTCCGGTGAACCGGTAAACAAGCAGTACTCCTCAGATATTCATCTTCCTACAGGAAATTTTAAGCTGGAAGAACTTAAAACTATTTTTAATACAATGCCGGTCGATTTAACTTTTGTGGACAAAGATGATAATGTCAGGTTCTTTTCAGAGAGTCCTGATAGGATCTTTCAGAGGAGCCGGGCAATACTTGGAAGGAAAGTGCAATACTGTCATCCTCCGGCAAGTGTTGCTATTGTAGAGAAGATATTAAGTGACTTTAAATCAGGCAGGCAAACCAAAGCTGCTTTCTGGATAAATATGAAAGGACAGTTTATTCATATTTGCTATTATGCCCTTCATAGTGATAATAAAGAATATATGGGAACCCTTGAAGTTTCACAGAACCTGACTGAACTCCGTAAACTTGAAGGGGAAAAAAGAATTCTGACTTATGACGAGGAAACAATAATTGTTGACGAAATAAAAAAGACTGAAAATAAAATGAATGAAAATATTATTAAGTATGATGCTAGGGAAGACCTGGCAAATGGAGCGCATCCGGTTGATAAAGTAATGGCAGCCCTTTCAGAACTGAAAGATGGAGAAAAATATTTGCTGATAACTCCATTCCCGCCAGTGCCATTAATAATGAAAGCCAAGGAGAAAGGATTCAGCGCCAGGGAAGCAAAGATTAATGAGGCTGAATATCACACATATTTCTTAAAATAAATTTAACTAAGTTCTGAATCATTTAATCATAGTTAAAAGCATTTTGGACTTAACAGTAGCTTTTAATCCATGAGGAACATCTGGGGGCATAATTAAAATTTCACCGGCCCTGATCTGATGAGGATTTCCATCAATTCTGATTTCCATTTCGCCATCTACCATATAAACGACTGCCTCAAATGGGGATGTATGTTCGGTTAATGATTCATCCTTATCGAAAGCAAACAGAGTAATATTCCCATTCGTTTTTTTAAGTATTTGCCTGCTGACTATTGAACCATTCTGATAATTGATTGAATCAATTAGCTTTCCGTTTGAAATTGTTTCTGACATTGAATACTCCTTTATATTTTTTGGACAACCCATCCGCCATGCATGAAAGAATTGTAAAAACGAGTTGCCTTTGTGAATCCTGCTTCCGATAGAAGCTCTATTATCCCTGATTCTGTGAACAAACTTTTATCAGTTGCCTGAGCAGCAATATTTATTGCTAATTCTGAAGGCACTCCACTATGTTTCATAAAATATCCCCATGCTTTAAACATTTCTTGAAAATATTCACTGCTTGGATCACCATATTGGTCAACAAGAACAAGTTTTGCGCCGGTTCTTAATCGTTTTGCTATGTCCTTGAATAATGATAATTTTTTTCTATCATCAGCTATAAAACGTAGAACAAATATTAGTGTAGCGGCATCATATTTTTCTTCTTCAGGCAAACTATCCACGAATCCATTATACAATGTTACGCGGTTATTTAATCCATGATCATTAATATTAGCTTTGGCTATTCTGATCATTTCTTGAGATGGATCAACGCCTGTTAACTGCCAATTTTGCATATGCTTCCCAAAAGTGGTTAATTCCATTCCGGTTCCACAACCCACTACCAGAACATTAGTCGTTTCGTTTTGATTCTCCACCAAAAGAGATAATACCATAGTGAAAAGCTGATCGTACCCGAAAACAGCTTTACGGGATATGTCCTCGTAGTGTGCGACTTTCTTTGGATCAAAATTTATATTACTCATTATTTCCTTTCTGTTTCTTGCTATCCCAGAATAACTTCATAAAACTTCGGCTTAGGTCCGCCATTAAACAATGGTTGCACCTGCTCACTTTCTTTATCATGGATTTTACTGGTATGCATCACTTTAAAGTCATCTCGATTTGCAAATTCGATTATAGCTACATAGGTACCTCCCTCAATAGGTCTCAAAAGCTTTCTACTTATGAAACCCTTGAAAGTAGAGTATTCTTGGTTTGACGAGGTAAACCATTTTTGAAATTCAGCATCCTTTCCTTCTTTAATTAATGGGAAAGAAACTATTATAGTAAACATAAGTCATCCTCCATTGGATTTGTTTTTGTGGCACCATTTATTTTATCTATATCAATTGAATTTTATTTCCTCTCACTAATTAGTTAGAATAACTTTGAGGGCTTTTTCTTCTGCTGCATTTCCAAATGTATCGTATGCTTTCATGATATCATTCAGTGCAAATCGATGGGTGATCAACTTCTCCGGTCGTAGTTTCCCTGATATAACTGTCTTCAGCAACATTGGTGTGGTTACTGTATCAACAAGACGAGTTGTAATGGTGATGTTACTTGACCATAACTTCTCGAGATGTAACTCAACACTTTTACCGTGTACACCAACGTTTGCTATATGCCCGCCTGCAGCAATGATTGATTGGCAGATATCAAACGTAGCAGGTATACCCACAGCTTCAATAGCAACATCGACACCATTCGAATTTGTCAGTTTCATTATATCCTTAACAGCATTTTTATTAACAAGTTTAGTTGCCCCAAATGTTTTAGCAACGTTCAGCCGGTTTTCATCTGTATCAACCATAATAATCTCGGCGGGAGAATAGAATTGTGCTGTTAGTAGAGTTGCAAGGCCAATTGGTCCGGCACCAATAATTGCAACAGTGTCCCCCGGTTTGATTTCTCCCTTAAGAACTCCGCATTCAAATCCTGTCGGCAAAATATCACTCAACATTACAATAGCTTCTTCATCCACTCCATCTGGGACATGATGAAGACTGGTATCAGCATGAGGTATTCTAACATATTCTGCTTGTGTCCCATCAATCAAATGACCAAGAATCCAACCGCCGGTTTCGCAATGCGAATACATTCCTTTCCTGCATGCTTCACAATTTCCGCAGGAAGTTATGCAAGAGATAAGTACCTTGTTACCAACTTTAAAATTCGAAACACCCGGTCCAACCTCTTCAATAACTCCAACTCCTTCATGCCCTAGTATGAGACCTTCAATTACTTCAGGAACATCTCCTTTCATAATGTGCAGATCAGTTCCGCATATGGTTGTTTTTGTTATCTTGATTATTGCCTCTGTAGAATTCTTAATTGTGGGTTTCGGTTTTTCTTCCCATCCGCGTTTGCCAGGTCCGTGATATACTAATGCTTTCATATAATCCTCTCGTTTATGAATGAAGCTCCCCGCCGCAGAGC
>PLLW01000021.1:34771-78603 GCA_003141435.1 Ignavibacteriales bacterium | reverse complement strand
ATAAAAAGTATCGTTGAACATGCTGGGAATAAGGCTGGACTTGTTGGAACCATTTCGAATTTCATAGGTAGCAAAGAAATTAAAACTAGTTTAACTACTCCTGAATCAAACGATTTAAATGGACTCTTCTATGAAATGTTAAATGAGGGATGCTCATATGCTATAATGGAGGTTTCTTCTCATTCATTGGTCCTCAAAAGGGTTTACGGATTAAATTTCAGCTGTGCGATTTTCACTAATATAACCAGTGACCATCTTGATTTTCATGGCAATTTTGAAGAATACTTCAAAGCTAAGAAAATCTTATTTGATTCTCTTTCTGATTCTTCGGTTATCATTTATAACCTGAACGATAAGAACAGTATTAATATAATAAAAGATTCTAAAGCTAAAGCTTATTCATTTGGAACATCTATTGGTGCTGATTTTCTGATAAAAAATATCTCTTATAATCTTAATGGCACTTCCTTTATAATCGAATATAAGAAGACTGATTATTCAATCTCTACATCTTTAGTCGGAAGCTTTAATGCATATAATTCAACTGCAGCTTTCGCTTCTGCTATCCTGAATGGTATTGACCCTGAAATAGCGATAACTGGAATAAAAAACACAAAGCAGGTTCCGGGAAGATTCGAAGTCGTTGGGCAGGGGAGCAAAAAGGTTATCGTAGATTATTCCCATACAGCAGATAGTCTTGAAAAAGCATTATCAGCACTTAATAATATAGTCAAGAATAATAATCCCGTGTATACCGTTATGGGTTGTGGAGGAAATAGGGATAAAACAAAGAGACCTATAATGGGTAAAATTGCTTCTGAAATGAGTAAGAAGATATTTATTACATCGGATAACCCAAGGAATGAAAATCCTTTTGAAATAATAAAGGAAATTAAATCAGGTATAAATAAAGAAAATTTTGAAGTTATAGAAAATCGTGAAGAAGCAATCAGGAAAGCAATTGAAAGTACTGAAGAAAATGCTGTTATTCTAATTGCTGGCAAAGGACATGAAACTTATCAGGAAATAAATGGAATAAGAAACCATTTTTCGGATAAGGAAATTGCAGAAAAATATTTAACTGAATGAATAGTATTAAAATCACATTAGAAGATTTATTTAATTTATTGGGTGCGGTTATCTATAACCCTGATAATTATAAACCTGTTTCTTCAGTTACTATAGATTCAAGAAAAGTTCCGTCATCTGCATTGTTTATAGCAATAAAGGGAAAGAAGTTCGATGGTCATATCTTTATTAAAGATGCTGTAAGAAATGGTGCAAAAGCAATCGTTATCAATAAAAACTATTTGAATAAAATTGGAGACGTGGGTTTACCTATAGTTGCAGTTCCGGATACTACTATTGCCCTTGGAAATATTGCCCGTCTATGGAGGAAAAAATTAAATACAAGGATAATAGCAATTACGGGAAGTGCAGGAAAAACTTCAACTAAAGAAATCCTTGTACAGATTCTGGGGGAAAAGTTTAACATCAGTAAAACAATTGGTAATAATAATAACCATATTGGTGTACCGCTTACGATTTTAAGTACTAATAATAAAAATGATGTCTTGGTAGTTGAATTAGGTACAAATCATTTTGGAGAAATTCCATATTCTGCTGGAATAGTTCAGCCGGATTATGCTTTAATTACAAACATTAGTGATTCACATCTCGAATTTTTTAAGAACCGTAATGGAGTATTAAAAGAAAAATCAGCTTTGATCCAAATAACCAATGCTCATAATGGGATGATCTTTATAAATAATGATGATAAATTATTAAATAAATATGGGCTTAAATTAAATAACAAGGTTACATTTGCCTTTGATCATAAAGCAGATATTAAAGGGAAAATAACTGGTTATAACAACCTGGGACAGGCTGAGATTGAGGTCACTTTTGCCAACAAAATATTAAGGTTATCCCTGCCTTTATATGGAGAACAAAATGCAAAGAACTTTTTAGCAGCTATTGCAATTGCAATCAAGCTCGGCTTAAGTGAGAAGGAAATTAAATTAGCAGCGCAAAAACTTGTAGCAGTGGATAAAAGACTTAATGTTAAAATGCACAAAGATTTTATACTTATTGATGATACCTATAATGCAAATCCGGAATCCATGAAATTTTCTTTAGGACTATTAGGTAAAATTTCTACTTATAGACATAAAATAGCGATATTGGGAGATATGTTTGAACTAGGCAAGAATGAAAACAAATTACATGAGAAATTATTTCCATTAATTAAGGGAAATCATATTGATTCTGTCTATACTATTGGAAATAGAATGAAGCATTTAGCTTGGTCAATTAAAAATTCAAACATTGAAATAAAACACCTTAGGTCAAGGAGAGCATTAAAATCCTTCCTAAACAAAATCGATTTCAGTAATTCAGTTATTTTAGTTAAGGGATCAAGAGGGATGAGGATGGAAGAATTTGTTCATTCAATTGAAACAAGAGAAATTTAATGCTTTATTATTTTCTTGAATATATTAATAGAAAATTTAATCCTCCTGGATTTGATTTATTTAGATATTTGACATTCAGATCTGCTGTAGCCGCTATAACCGGACTTTTCCTTGCTTTCTATTTGGGGCCAAGGATCATTAAAATTCTTCAAAAGCATCAAATAGGTGAAGCAAAAAAAATAGATGGCCCCAAATCGCACTGGTCTAAAGCTGGAACTCCTACTATGGGTGGAATAATCCTTATTCTTTCGGTAATAATTCCTGTTCTTCTTTGGGCAGACCTAAGGAATATTTATATAGTACTTATATTAACTGGGACAGTATGTTTAAGTGGCGTTGGTTTCCTAGATGATTATCTTAAAGTAGTGAAAAAATATCCTAATGGTCTTATTGCTCGGTATAAACTATTGGGACAAATCGGAGTTGGGCTAATAGTGGGCTGCACAATATATTTCTCGCCTCAGTTTGCAGGAATAAATTCTGTAACCACCATGCCTTTTCTGAAAAACGTTAATTTCGATTTTTCTTATATGTATATCCCGGTAGTCGTTTTTATAATTACTGCAACCTCCAATGCTGTTAATTTAACAGATGGTCTTGATGGACTTGCAATCGGAGTCACCGTAATTGTAATGCTGACTCTTGCAGTCATCAGTTATATTAGCGGAAATGAAATTTATTCGGACTATTTGAACATAATTTACTTGCCAGGTTCGGGAGAGCTGACTGTTTTTGTATCAGCACTTGTAGGCGCCTCTTTGGGATTCCTTTGGTTCAATTTTTATCCCGCCCAGGTATTCATGGGGGATACAGGATCTCTGGCACTTGGTGGAGCCTTTGGAATTCTGGCTGTCTTAATAAAAAAGGAATTATTGATACCCATTCTGGGCGGCATTTTTTTTATGGAAACAATTTCAGTAATTATTCAGAGGCTCTATTTTAAGTATACAAAAAATAAATATGGTGAAGGTAGAAGAGTCTTCAAAATGGCACCCATTCATCATCATTTCGAAATGAAAGGTTGGCCGGAACCGAAAATTGTTATCAGATTTTATATAATTGCAATAATTCTTGCAATTATAAGCTTAGCATCATTTAAGATTAGGTAATGAATTTAATTAACAAAAATATTACGATTATTGGGGCACGCAAAAGTGGTATAGGTGCCGCTAAATTGATCAAACAATTTGGTGGTATTCCATTTGTATCTGATTCAAATAATGAAGAAAATTTAAAAGAGTCTATAGAATTACTCCAAAAAGAAAACATAGCATATGAAGTAGGCAGCCATTCCGAAAAGGTTTATGCATGTGATTTGTTTGTAGTTAGCCCTGGTGTCCCTTCAGATTCAAAAGTTATTCTAGAAGCTGGAAAACGGGGTATAAAGATTATAAGCGAAATAGAACTTGCTTTTTATTTCTGCAAAGGTAATATTATCGCTATAACAGGTACTAATGGTAAAACTACGACTACATCACTTTGTGAACATGTATTTAATAAATGCGGTGTTAAAACTTATGCTGCAGGTAATATAGGATTGGCATTTTCAGAAATAGTCCTTGGAGTAAAGAAAAATGAAGTGGTCGCCTTGGAAGTTTCAAGTTTCCAGCTTGATCTGATTGATAAATTCAAACCCANNACTGAACACAAGAGCCGGACATTTTATTTTTCTTTGAAAGAAAAGGTAGACAATGGTTGTTATTGCAGTGCGGATATTATCTATTATATGGAAAACGGAAAGGAATTATTTAAATGTCCCTTGGGAAATATTAATCTGAAAGGAGAACATAATTACGCAAATGCTATGTCCGTTATTATAGCCGCTAAAATAATGGGGCTTAACAATAATAAAATAAAAGATGCTTTGGGTGACTTTCAGGGAGTTGAACATAGGCTTGAGTTTGTAAGGGAAATTAATGGTGTCAAATTTATAAATGATTCTAAGGCTACTAATATTGATTCTGTCTGGTATGCCCTTCGTAGTTTTAATAATTCGATATTTTTAATCCTTGGTGGACAAGATAAAGGAAATGACTATAATCAGATCAAAGAACTGGTAAAGGAAAAAGTTAAGAAAATATATGCAATCGGATCATCAGCAGACAAGATATTTAATTTTTTCCATGGCATGGTTAAGGTTGAATTACAGTCGTCAATGGAATCAGCTGTATCCGCTGCAAATAAAGAAGCAAGAGAAAATGATATTGTTTTACTTTCTCCTGCATGTGCTAGTTTTGATATGTATCAGAATTTTGAGCATAGAGGAAGAGTTTTTAAGGAAGCAGTTAAGAAGCTATAATGAAAAAATTAGGATTTTTTATATTTTTTGATTCCTTTGCAATGATATTGCTGGGCACTATTATAGTAATGAGTGCTAGTAGTACTTATAGCGTCTTTAAGTTTGATAGCCTGTTTCATTTATCAAATTCACACCTTGTAAAAGTATTGCTGGGTTTAATTTTAATGGTGCTTTTCAGTGCAATTCCGTATGAATTTTATAAAAAATATAGCAAACAAGCTATAATAGCTATTACCTTTCTTCTTCTGGCTACTCTGATTTTTGCTCCTAATATAAAAGGCGCTGGCAGATGGATTAATTTAGGAGTTATGTCTTTCCAACCGGCTGATGTGGCGAAATTAATTTTAATAATTCATCTTGCTGTTTTAATTGAAGGAAAAAATGAATTAATTACAAACTTTAGGCAAGGTTACTTATATCTTTTTGTTTGGGCACTATTGATTTCAGGATTGATTTTAGTTCAACCTAATATTAGTAATGGATTATTAGTGCTGGCTACTAGTCTTGGAATACTTTTTGTCGGCGGTGCAAAGTTAAAACATATTTTCTCATCGCTTTTGTTCTGCTTCTTTTTTGGCGGTATTGCAGCAATGTTATTCACCCATTCACGCAATAGAATCTTAACATTTATAACTAGCCTGCATACTGGAAGGGATATTAACATCCAGGTTAAACAAGCTATACTTGGCTTAGGAAGTGGAGGTTTGTTAGGTGTCGGAATAGGGCATAGCCAGCAAAGCAATCTTTTTTTACCCGAAGCATACGGCGATTTTATTTTTGCAATTCTTGGCGAAGAAATGGGATTTATTGGTTCAATCCTATTGCTGATATGTTTTCTCTCGTTGTTTATTGCAGGATTATTAATTGCCAAAAAAACTAAGGATAAATTTGGTCAGTTATTGGCATTCGGAATTATTTTTTCTATCGTTATGTATGCTTTTGTAAATGTAGCTGTCTCCATTGGTCTCGTACCTACTACAGGAATACCCCTCCCGTTTATTTCATATGGGGGTACTTCTTTAATATTTATGTGCATCTCAATAGGTATTCTGATAAATATTGCTTTATCTAACAATTTGAAAGCGCAAGTCGGTTATGAGACTAAAAAGACCAAAGAGGTAACGCTTTGAAAAAATCAAGTAGCAATTATCGGTTTCTTTTTGCTGGTGGAGGAACAGGAGGGCATCTGTTCCCGGCGATAGCTGTTGCTGAAAGAATCAGAAAAATGTTGCCAGATGCTGAAATTATGTTTGTAGGTACAAGATCTAAAATAGAAGGTAGAGTAGTTCCTAAATTGGGTTTTAAATTCAGTTCGATTTGGATAAAAGGTTTTTCCCGAAAATTGAATCTCGAAAACTTATTATTTCCATTAAAATTAAGTATTTCTCTAGTACAGTCATTGTTAATTAATATGAGATTTAAACCTAAGGTTGCTATTGGGTCCGGAGGATACGTTTCTGGACCTGCAATCTGGGCATCTTCTATTATTGGAGCAAAGATCATTTTGCTTGAACAGAACAGTTATCCGGGAGTTACAACAAAATTACTTGAAAGATATGCATCTGAAATTCATCTTAGTTTTGAAGACTCGAAAAAATATTTCAAGAATAAAGATAAATTAAATATTACTGGAAATCCGGTTAGGGAAAGCTTAATTAAGATTAATAAAAGTGATGCTCTGAAACATTTTGGGTTAGATCCTAATAATAAAACAGTATTCGTTCTCGGGGGAAGTCTTGGCGCTGCCTCTATTAACAAAGCTGTCGAAAATTTTATTAAATCTAATCGTTCTGGGGAGATAAATATTATCTGGCAGACAGGGGGAAATTATTTTGAATTATATAACCACCTTGGTTCAAAGAATATTATTATAAAAGATTTTATCGATAATATGAATCTTGCTTATTCAGCTTGTGATCTCTTAGTATCTAGAGCTGGTGCTACAACAATTGCTGAAATTATAGCCTTAGGTATTCCCGCTATCATTATTCCTTCACCTAATGTGGCAGAAAATCATCAGTATTACAATGCAAAATCTCTTTCGGATAGAAATGCTGCTGTGCTTCTGGAAGATAATAATTTGCTTGATACTTTTTCTGAAAACATTTTGAAAATATTGAAGGATAATAATTATCTGGATGAAATTAGTAGAAATGCAAGATCCTTATACAAAATAAATGCTGTACAAGTCATCGCTAATAACGCTATTGATTATTGTAAAGATGGTAAATATTAAAAGAAATATTTATAAATATAACATGTCCTTTTATTATCAATCTACGATAATTTATCTCGTAGTTTTTCTGATTTATGTAATAATAAGAGGTGAATTTGTTGAAGGATCTTATAGACTTGTAACAAATGATCCTATAATATATTTTTTTGGAATTATAGTTCTGGTTTCGATTATCGCATTATTATATAATTTATATAAAAACAGGCATCTTGAAATTTCTGAAGATGCAATAACTTTTGTAAACAGGTTTAAAACTAAATCAATTATGTTCGAACAAATAGCATATATTAAATTATTCAGGGAAAGAGAAGGGAATTCAAATAGAGCTTTTAGATTGATCAGAATAATATTAAAAAAGCGGAAACGACCTGTCATTATTAGGCCATATGATTATGAAAATGAAAGTGATTTAATTATTGAATTCCAGAATCTGAAAAACAAGTTGGAAGCGTCCAATGTTTAAGAATATTAAGAAAGTTCATTTCGTCGGTATCGGCGGTATAGGCATGAGTGGTATTGCAGAGATTTTACTTAGCCGGGGATTTGAAATATCAGGATCAGATAGGGTACTCAGCGATATAACTAAAAGACTTAGTGATATCGGTATTAAAATTTACGAAGGGCATTCCCCTGACAATCTTAATAATGCTGACGTACTTGTTTATTCTTCAGCTGTTGATACTGATAATCCCGAGGTAAAAGCAGCATTAGAAAGAAAAATTCCGATTATTAAAAGATCAGAAATGCTTGCCGAATGTATGCGGATGCAATATGGAATAGGAATAGCAGGAACTCATGGGAAAACTACCACCACTTCAATGGTTGGATTAACACTAACTGAAGGGCACATAGATCCAACCATCATTGTGGGGGGGAAACTCAGTGGCTTAGGTGGTACTAACGCCCGGCTCGGGCAGGGAGAATTTATTGTCGTTGAAGCAGACGAATTTGATAGAACCTTTTTGAAACTTACTCCTACTATCGCAGCTCTCACTACCTTGGAGAAAGAACATCTCGATACATACAAGGACCTGGAAGATATAAAAACAGCTTTTATTGAGTTTGCAAATAAAGTGCCTTTCTATGGGTTTGTGGTTTTGTGCCTTGATGAATCGGCATTGCAGGATATAATTCCATTCATCAATAAAAAGATTCTAACGTATGGTTTAACAACACAGGCAGATATTAGAGCAATTGATATTGCTCAACATGCGTTTACAAGTTCATATACAGTTAAATACCGGGGAGTGGAATTGGGAAGAATTAATTTAAAAATTCCTGGCCTACACAATATTAAGAATTCGTTAGTTGCTGTTTGCATAGCCACAGAATTAGGTGTCAAATTTGATGTTATAAGAAAAGCACTGGAATCATTTACGGGAGTATACAGAAGATTTGAAACAAAATATGACGAGGATATTCTTGTCATCGATGACTATGCACATCATCCCACCGAAACAAGTGCAACATTAGCTGCAATCAGAGCAGGATGGGACAGGAGGCTGATAGCAGTATTTCAACCACACTTGTTTTCAAGGACAAAAGATTTTTATCAAGAATTTGGAAGATCCTTCCTCAACTCTGATATATTTATCTGTACGGATGTTTATCCTGCAAGAGAAGAACCAATTGAAGGAGTTAGTGGAAAACTTATTGCTGATATTGCTAAAAAATTCGGACACAAAAACGTTGTTTATCTGGAAAACAAAAATGATATTCCTTCTTTCCTCATGAACATAAAACGGAAAGATGATATTATTATTACAATGGGTGCTGGAGATATCTGGAAATATGGTAAGAAATTTGTGGCAATGTTAAAAAAATAATTAATATGCATAAAAATTATGGAAAAATATTAGGAACAGTTCTCTTTATTCTATTAATTTCATGTATACTTTATTTAACTTTTTTCTCAGCAAAGAAAATCAATAAAGGAAATATTGAAACGATTGAAATATCTGGTAATAATTTTCTTAATGGGAATGATTATTTAATGTTTGCACGGTTGAATGATCTTTCGTTTAATCATAATTTACCCCTTAGGTTCATAAAGGATAGGTTTGAAAAACATCCATATATCAACCGGGTAGATGTCGAAGAAAATGGTAACAATGCTAAAATACTATTGTCTGAAAAAAATATAATGGCTATAATCCTAAATAATACTGAACCATATTTTTTAACTGAAGATTTTCAGGTTTTACCCATATTCTCTGATACAAAACTTGCAGATTTACCGGTAATAAGGAATTCAATCGAAAATTATAAGATCAAACCCTTGGGTTTCATTAAAAATTCTGATGTGATTGAGGCATTTAAAATTATTGTTGCGGCAAAAAAAATCGATATGAATATATATAAAAGAATTTCTGAAATTGATTTACGAATGGGAGGTGATATTATTTTGAACTTGACTGGACTAAAAACCCATATTGTTTTTGGTCGCGGAGAGGAAGCAAGAAAAATGGTGCACCTTGAACTAATGTGGGAGGGAATTATGGATGGAAATAGTTTAATCCAGGATAGCGACTATATTGATCTAAGATTTGCAAATGAAGTTTATGTCAAGCAGGCTGAAATAACGGGTTTAACTGAATGAAAAAAAATATAATTGCTGGACTTGATTTAGGAACAACGAAGGTATGTGTTGTCATTGCTGAGAAATTAGACAATAATCGGTTTGATATATTGGGGTTTGGTATAGCGCCATCCGAAGGTCTTCATAAAGGACTGGTTGCGAATATATCCAAGACAGCGGAAGCCATTAAGGAAGCTACCGCAATCGCATGTAACAGAGCAGGGATTAATATAACATTAGTTAATGTTGGAGTTGCCGGTGAACATATAACAAGTATGAGGCATCGGAACTTTATCACTATAAGCAATGATGAAAAGGAAATTACAAAAGCAGACTTGGAAAGGTTGGAAGCTGACGTAAGAACTATTAGGATTCCTTCTGATAGGCAAATTCTTCATATTATTCCGGAAGAATTTTCGGTAGATTATCAGGGGGGTATTGAAAATCCAATCGGTATTTCTGGTTCTAGACTTGAAGCAAGTAATCATATTGTTTTAGCATCAATTCCAGCTATGCAGAACATTAAAAAATCAGTTGAACGTGCTGGGCTTCATATTCAGGATTATATTTTACAGCCAATAGCATCTAGTTCTTCAGTTCTTGAAGAAAGTGAAAAAGATCTCGGGGTTGCCTTAATTGATATCGGAGGAGGAACAACTGATATAGCTATTTTCCATAATAAGGCGATTAAACATACAAAAGTCATTGGTGTTGCTGGAAACCAGGTTACCAATGATATCAGGGAATCTCTTGGTGTAGTCACTGAAGAAGCGGAAAAACTTAAAAAGGATTTTGGATTTGCTACTGAATCTGCAATTATTAGAGAAGAGGATATTTTAATTAGAGGTGTGGGGGCTAGAGGAAACACTAAAATTCCTATCAGCTTGTTAACTCAAATTATCAGTTTGAGAATGAGAGAACTCTTTGTCCTTATTGATAATGAAATCAGAAGTGCCGGATTTAAAAATAAAATAAAAGCTGGGATAGTATTAACCGGTGGAGGCTCATTACTTAAGGGGTGTACGGAACTGGCAGAGGAAGTCTTTGGACTTCCTGCAAGAATAGGAGTTCCCCAGGAACTTGGTTCGGGACTTTCAAATGAAATAGAAAGCCCGGAATTTGCTACAGTAGCAGGTTTAATAAAAGGCATTCCTGGAGGTAAATCCAGTGAGTATCAAATTATAAAACCTGCAAAGATAAAAGGTTCAAACAAACTGTCTCAGTTTGTTAAAAGAATACAACAGTTTTTTGATGAATTATAAAAAAAACCAGGAGGTTACATGACCAGATTCGCTACTCTCGACAAAGAAAAAACCATGTCGGCCGTTCTAAAAGTTGTAGGTATTGGTGGGGGCGGATGTAATGCTGTTGAAAGCATGATAAAAAAAGGATTAAATGGTGTAGAATATGTTGCCATTAATACCGATGCACAGGTTCTTAACAGCAGTACCGCAACCCATAAGATACAAGTCGGTTCAACTATAACAAGAGGATTAGGCGCCGGAGCGGATCCTAATGTTGGAAAAAAGTCTCTTGAAGAAGACAGAGAAAGGATAACAGAAGTTCTTTCAGGTAGTGATATGGTCTTTGTTACTGCTGGAATGGGAGGAGGCACTGGAACAGGAGGAGCCCCGGTTATTGCATCAATCGCAAAGAGCCTTGGAGCTCTTGTTGTTGGAATAGTTACCAAACCGTTCAGATGGGAAGGGAAAAAACGCATGCTTAATGCCGAGCAGGGAATACAAGAGTTAAAACAATACGTTGATAGTTTAATTGTAATTCCAAATGAAAGATTGCTCAATATTCTTGATCCTAATACCAACGCTTTTGCTGCATTTGATAAGCCAAATGAAATATTATATGAGGCAACGCGAGGAATAGCAGATATCATAACTGTCGAAGGATTAATAAATGTCGATTTTGCCGATGTAAGGTCAGTTATGAATCAAAGCGGAGAAGCATTAATGGGATGCGGTATAGCAAGCGGAGAGAACCGAGCTATTGAAGCAGCGCAAAAGGCTATTTCCAGTCCTCTGTTGGAAGGTATCAATATTAAAGGAGCGAAGAGCGTACTGTTAAATGTAACTGGTTCTAGTAACCTTACTATGCAGGAAATAAATGAAGGTAATAATGTTATTTTTGATGCTGCAGGCGAAGAAGCTAATGTTATTTTTGGATGTGTAAGAAAAGAAGAGATGAACGATTATGTTTCTTATACAGTTATAGCTACTGGATTTGAAGGTTCCCATCAGGCATTTTCCGAAAAAGGGAAATCAATAACTGCCAAACCAAAAGAAAAGGAATTCTTCAGGGGTGGTTTTAATTTCATGGAACCCAAAGATGTTGATACTGAAGATCTTGAAGTCCCCACTATCTTAAGAGTAAAAAGTCCTAAGTCATCCATTGATAAGGAAGAAGAAGCACCCCAAACCGGGTTTAATTTTGAATCGTCAAGATACAACTGGGCAAGGGATAAGGATAATAAGAAAGAGGAGACTAATTCTGAGGAAGAAGACAGTTCTTCATTTTTAAGGATGATAATGGATTGATTGGTAAAATATTATTTAGTAATTATTTTTAATAGGCAATAAATAAATAAAACTATACTGTCATATTTTTTTAGTTAAAATAAGTTCGGCAATATTATGATGACGAGGTGAGCTACTGCTAACTTCTTCTGAATAAACTCATAAATTGAATGTTAACAGATCCTTGAAATGAAGATCATCCTTCAATGATTATAAAGCTATCAAACTTTCAATGTAAATTAGCTGGATCCTGCCTTTCCTGAAACAACTTTCCGATCTCGGCTCCTACTATAAAAACTACTGAAGAAAAATATATCCAGAATGCTACTACTACTACTAAAGCATATGTTCCGTATATCTTACCAAATGAGGAAAAATGGTAAAGATAATAACCAAATAACTGCTTTGCGGTTTCCCAAAGTAATGCCGCCCAAAAAGCGCTTACAATAATAGCCCGTTTTCTTAATTTCTTTAATGGTACAGTTATATATAGGACTGAAAAAACCAGAAAAATTATAGTAAATGAAAGTAAAGTAAGAAAGAAATGTTGAAATATAGGTGCCTTAAAAAATTCGAGTTCGTTGAATTGACCGGCTGATTGTGCTAATACATCAATAATAGGAGCGCAAATTGTGGCTAAAAAGAAAATCAGAATAACCATAACAACAAGAGCAAAATCACGCAATTTTCCAAGTAGAAGATTAACATTTTTTGTACTTCCGAATACTTGGTTTAATATCGTGCGCATGCTGCTAAAAAGACCACTTGCTGCAAAGAATAGCCCAAATCCGCCTATAATACCGGCTATAGTTTTATATTCGATTACTTCATTAATACGTGCAAAAATAATTTTCTTAACAAATTCAGAATACTCGTAATAAGGTATTATAGTATCAATTAAAAGATTTATCTGGTATTGAATATTATTTGATGCAAGAATACTTCCCAAAACCGCGAAAATGATCAGTATAAAAGGAATAATACATAAAAATAACTCAAATGCCAGACCACTCGCATTAAGAAATACGTGATGATCATCAACACGTTTATATAGCCCACCGAGATAATGAGTTACAAAAATCTTAAATTTTGCAAACTGAGGCGATTTAGCCATATATTATACCCACCAATAATGTAATAAGATAATAAAAATTATATTCATGTTTTAATACAAATTTTAATTTACTCTATCCACTTTTTATGGCAAAATTTTACTGCTTCTTTAATTTTCTCTCTTTCGATTAGAAGAGATATTCTGAAAGATGTAGTTACTACTCCATATATCTTTATATGGTTTTGCTCTAAATAAGAAATCGTAGCATTAAGAATATCAACATCTTTTGTCAAGCCCTCTCCAATGAGGGAAATCGTCGAAAATAATTCATCGAATTGTATAAATTCTGGAAACATACTTAATAATTGTTCCTTTACTTTCTCCCAGCCATAAATATTCGAATATGAAATAATAAAAGAAATATTAATCTTATTGTCGGAATTAGTAAAATAATTTAATTCTTTAATAG
Organism: Ignavibacteriales bacterium; assembly: GCA_003141435.1. GTDB lineage: Bacteria > Bacteroidota > Ignavibacteria > Ignavibacteriales > Ignavibacteriaceae > Fen-1301. The sequence continues at coordinate 64,965 of PLLW01000021.1, read as the reverse complement.
GTATTTGGTTTTTACTGAAAAATGATAATATCTTCTTAAAATTATCCTCTGCGTTTCTTCCGAATAATATTATTCTTACTATTTCTAATTCACTGACAACTGCTTTTACTCCTTGCAGTATTCCTGTAGGTAATCTTCTGATAATAGTTTCTTTCCCTGGTTCAAAAGTACTCCTTGCATATATAGCTATATTAGATTCTTTAGCAAATTGAATTGCCGCAGCATTCATTACTTTTGCACCTGCAAGACTCATTTCCTGCATTTGCTGATAAGAAATTTCAGGAAGATGTTCTGCTTTAGTCACTATAGAGGGATCAGCAGAAAATACCCCGGGGACATCGGAATATATTTCACATCTATCAGCATTAAGAGCGGCCGCCAAAGCAACTGCTGTTGTATCCGATCCGCCGCGTCCTAGTGTGGTTATATCCCTTCGATAGCTCACTCCTTGAAATCCTCCAACAACAACTACCTTGCCTTTCTCCATTTCATCTTGTACCCGGAAGGGACGGACCTCAATTACTTTTGCATCATTATGTACATCATTTGTAATAATTCCTGCCTGTGAACCTGTCAAGGAAACTGCTTCAATTCCTAATTCGTGCAAAGCTATGCATAGCAGCGCCATTGTAGTTCTCTCTCCTGTACTTAATAGCATGTCTAATTCTCTTTTGGGGGGATCGGGAGAAATTAACCTCGCCATTTCAATTAATTGATCAGTCGTTTTTCCTATTGCAGACACAACGACTGCAATATTATATCCTTCTTCTTTTGTCTTTGCTATTTTCTCTGCGATAAGTTTAATCTTGTCAATATCTGCGACGCTGGTACCGCCATATTTTTGTACAATGCATTTCATCATTATAATATCAACTTTAATAAAAATTAAAATGTCAGTATTTAATTAACGGCTTTTGTTTGAAATCTAAAAATAAAAATTTAAGTTAATATATTAAATATATATATGGAAGCAGGTTATGGAGGAACTTAAAAAATTCGTAAATCCATTATTGTTAGTTATTATAATAACTTGCTTCTTCCTTCCTTTCTTCACAAACTCAGTAAATTAAGGTTGATTGAGTGAATTCTAAATAAGATCCCTAAACGCATAAATGATAAATAATAAAAAGTAATTAACTTAAATCATGCCTCGCTGGTCAAAAATAGTAATTAGTCTAATTATAACATTTGTCCTTGTTCTTTTTGTAGGAGGGATCATATTTTATAAAATGTTGTCTGCCTCTCTTCCACAATATCGGGGGGTTTTAAATGTCGTAAACATTTCTAATAATATCGAGATTTATCGCGACTCGCTTGCGGTTCCATATATTATTGCACAGAATGATGAAGATGCTGCTTTTGCATTGGGCTATCTTCATGCACAGGAGAGATTATTTGTAATGGACATTGCTAGACGGGCTGGTGAAGGAAGACTAAGTGAAATCCTTGGACAAGAAGCCATTCCGTTTGATAAAATGTTTTTAACAGTTGGCTTGAAAAGAAATTCTTTGGAAAATCTTGAGAAACTAAACCCTGTGAGTCTCAATCTGCTTAAAGCCTATTCCAATGGTGTAAACCTTTATATAAGAAAAGCCAAGGGGCACTATCCGGTTGAATTTGATGTGCTCGGATATGATCCTTATGAGTGGAAACCTGAACATAGTCTTCTGGTTATAAGAATGATGGCTTGGCAGCTTAATATAAGCTGGTGGGTTGACTTTTCATTCTCAGATCTCGTTCTGAAATTGGGTGAAGATAAAGTAAAAAAAATCCTTCCTAATTATCAGGAGAATGCCCCATATATAATACCCTCTGAATTAAATACGTTATCCTCAATAGATCAGGGACTTGTAGAAACAGATAGAGATTTCCGGGAGTATATTGGATTGACAGGTACTCATATCGGGTCCAATAACTGGGTAGTGGATGGTACCAAATCACAAAGCGGCAAACCAATTATAGCGAATGATCCCCATCTTGAATATAGTGCCCCTGGAAGATGGTATGCTGCGGTAATTAAAAGTGGTAAAGAAACATGTGCTGGGGTCACTTTACCCGGTGTTCCCGGAATTGTTATAGGTAAAAATGATAATATCTCTTGGGCACTTACCAATATTATGGCTGATGATGCCGATTTTTATGTCGAAAAATTAGATTCTACCCAAAAGAAATATCTTTACAATGGGGAATGGAAAAACTTAATCTCTTATAAAGAAAAAATTAAAGTAAAAAATAAGCAGGATGTTGATTTCGAAATAAAGCTTACCCACCGGGGTCCTATTATTTCTGATATTCATCCTTATTCTATTCTTTATAAAGATAAAGGATTTAATTCTCCCCCCATAAGCATGAGATGGACAGGGAATGATTTCAGCGATGAACTCTTTGCATTCTATAAAATAAATAAGGCAAAGAATTGGAACGAATTCAAGTCGGCAGTACAGATGTTTAATGTTCCGGGACAAAATTTCGTTTACTCAGATAAGACCGGCAATATTGGATATCTCTTTGGCGCTAAGTTGCCTATTAGAGAATATAACTCTCCTACTTTTGTTTATGACGGGACTACTGATAAATATGACTGGAAAGGTTTTGTCCCCCAGTCTGAATTGCCCTCTTTATTCAATCCTCCTCAGCATTATATAGCCTCCGCTAATAACAAAACAGTTAAAGAGTTTAAATATCATATTTCTAATTTATGGGAACCCTCATCAAGAATTGAGAGAATCACCCGGCTTCTTACTTCTAAAGAAAAACATTCTGTCGCTGATTATGAACAATACCAACTTGACCAGGTTTCTCCTTATGCGCAAAAGATTACTGCTTACATTCTGAATGCCTTCCAAGATAAAAAGATTACTGATCAGAATCTTAAGCTTGCTCTCGAGCTTTTGGGAGATTGGAATTACGATTTTAATGAAGACAGCCAGGTTCCTTCCATATATGCTGTGTTCTTTAAATATCTATTGAAGAATATTTATTATGATGAAATGGGGCATGATCTTTTTAATGAATTTGTATTTATGCCAAATGTTCCCTACCGCAGCGTTATGCAGGTTCTTGAGGATTCTACTAACACCTGGTGGGACGATGTTAAAACCCCTCAAATTGAGACGCGGAATGAAATAATAAGAAAAAGCCTGGTCGATGCCTTAACTGAACTTGAAGATAAATATGGAAAAGATGTTAAAATGTGGCAATGGGGTGACCTTCATAAAGCAACATTTAAACATTCATTCGCAGGGTTTTCCTCACTACTCGATAAATATATCAATATCGGTCCATTCAGAATTGGTGGTGACGGAACCACCATATTTAATACAGAATATCCATTTAGTGAAAGCATAAAAAAATATCCCAGGTTTGGTCATTCAGATTTCGAGAATAATGTCGGTCCATCTATGCGTTATATATTTGATTTTGCCAACCCTGATGAGTTTTATCTTGTATTAACAACAGGTCAATCCGGAAATGTGATGAGCCCTCACTACAGGGATATGAGCAATATGTGGCTTAACGGCGGATATATTAAAATTAAAACAGATGAAACTTCAATAAGAAAGAATAAAAATATTTTGACTATTAAAAAAGCTGCATCTCCCTGATTCACCATTAAATTCTTACCATTAGCATCATATAAAAGCAATACTGTATAATATTAGTTATAAATTATCACTATTTTGTTTTTGCAATATATATTAAATTTGTAAAGCGTATAATTTAAATAACAACATGAAAGTAATAGAGCATTTAGCAAAAGCAACTGAACCTCTTATAAGTTTTGAACTTATTCCGCCCAAACGGGGGGGAGATATCAAAAGTTTATTGACTGTTCTGGAGGATATTATAAAATACCGCCCACCCTTTATAGATATAACAAGTCATTCTGCTGAAGTTATTTATGAAGAAACTCCTTTGGGAATTAAAAAGAAAATTAAAAGAAAAAGACCTGGTACTTTGGGAATTTGTGCTTTGATTCAGAATAAATATAACATTGAAGCTATCCCGCATATTCTTACTAAAGGATTTACCCGCGAAGAAACTGAGGATTTTCTAATTGAATTAAGCTATTTGGGAATAGAAAATGTTTTAGCTATCCGTGGTGATGATAACGGCTATGAAAAACCTGTGCCTGAGGGGAAAAGCGCTAATTATCTTACTGCCGATCTTGTAAGACAAATTACTGCAATGAACTCCGGTAAATATCTTGAAGAAAATCTCATGGATGCCAAACCCTCTAACTTTTGTGTCGGTGTCGGTGGTTATCCGGAAAAACATTATGAAGCGCCAAATCTCAAAACCGATATTAAGTTTGTTAAGGAGAAAGTTGATGCGGGCGCTGACTATATAGTTACCCAAATGTTCTTCAATAATAAAGTGTATTTCGATTACGTCGATTTGTGCAGAAAAGAAGGTATTACCGTCCCTATTATTCCGGGTCTCAAAATAATTACTAACAAATCGCATCTTATTAACATACCTCGTAATTTTTATATAAATATCCCGGAACAACTTGCTGATGAAATATATGCCGCTAAAACAGAACATGTCACCGATATTGGTGTAGAATGGGCGGCAAAACAGGTAGAAGAATTGTTGAATCATGGAGTTCCCAGCGTTCACTTTTATATCATGCAGAATTCAAAACCAGTAAAAATGCTTATGAATAGGCTTAAACTGTTCAAGGAAACAGCATAAATAAAAATGAAATTAAGAAGACCTGGTATTAAAAAACTGAAATGGGGTGTAGCAGGACTTGGTAGATACGCCGAATTCAATTTCATTCCAACTCTTTCTCTCTTACGAAAAAGTACTCTCCAATCTGTATTCAGTAACAATCTGGAAAGGGCTCAATCTATAGCAGATAAATTCGGTGTGCCTAACCATTTCAGCAATTTTGATGAGTTTCTGAAATCAGATATTGACGCGGTTTATATTTCCAGCGCTAACTTCCATCACCACGATCAGGTCATTAAAGCCGCAAAGGCTGGTAAACATGTTCTTTGCGAAAAACCTATTGCGATGGATTCCATTCAGGCAGAGGAAATGGTAAAAGCCTGCGAGATAAATAATGTAAAATTTGCTATTAACTATCCCATTCGTTTTCATCCTATAATTACTAAAGCAAAAGAATTACTCGATAGCCAGATACTTGGTAAGCTTGTTTCAATAAGCGTAAATTATAATATCGATTTCCCCCCTGGTCCAAACTTTAGGTTTCAGAAGGAACAAAGCGGTGGGGGTGCGTTAAGAGATCTTGGTACTCATATGATTGATCTTCTCCGTTTCTTCGGTGGGGAGATATCTTCTATAAATGGTGTATATGATAATATCATTTATAAAAGTGAAGTCGATGATTTCGGAATGGGTATGGTCAAATTTGAAGAAAGCGGTTATGGATCATTCAATGTCTCTTATAATAATATAAAAGGTTTTAATAGGATCGAGATTCTTGGTCATAAAGGTGCGCTTGGTATCGAAAATTTAATCGGAGTGAAGAATTCACCCGCTAAACTAATTATCCTGCTTGAGGGTGAAGCTAAAAAATCCTTCCGCAAAAGAGGGAATAAGTTTTTTTATCTTCTTAAATCAGTACAGAATTCCTTCCTGAATAACCAGAAACCTCTTGTAACCGGCGAAGACGGATGGATAAATTTGAAATTAATGGAACAGCTGGAAGGTAAATGCCGGACCGAAATGCAATTGTAGAAATCTGTCATAAGGTTTATGAAAAGGGATTCGTTTCAGCTTACGATGGAAATATTTCCGTTATTACTGAAAATAATTCAATCCTGATTACAAGATCTGGAGTTTGTAAAGGGGATGTCAAAGAAAGTGACATTATGGAAATCAACTTTGCCGGGGAAATTATAAACGGGAAAGGGAAGATATCTACCGAGTATAAAATTCATCTCTACTCTTATGCAAAAAGACCGGAAGTAAGAGCAGTGGTTCATTGCCATCCCACTTATGCAACAGCTTTTGCTGCAGCTGGTAAAGGATTAACAGAACCGGTTTTCCCTGAGGTGTTATTAACGCTTGGCAAGGTGCCATTATGTAAATACTCCACTCCCTCAACTGATGAGCTTCCGTTAAGCATGGAGCCATATATCGATTATGCCTGGGCTCTCTTGTTTCAAAACCATGGTGCGGTTACTTTCGGTAAGACCTTAAGGGATGCTTATTATAAAATGGAAAAGCTCGAACATACAGCTAAAACTCTTTTCATAACACAATTACTGGGAGGCGAAAATAAGCTTTCTCCTGAAAGAGTAAAAGAGCTGCTATCAGTTGCCAAATCAGCTTACGGATTAGAAATAGACGAAAGGAATATATTTTAAGTGAACTATAATAATTTGAACATAGCACTTTTCTTGGGAGGAACTTCTCCTGAGAAAGAAGTATCAAAATCATCCTCAAAATCAATATATGCAGCCCTTACAAATCTTGGGCATAAAGTCATTTTATTGAATCCTGCTTACGGAGTAAATCAACCAAAGGATATTAACGATTTCTTTACTGAAAAAGATTATGCCCCTTTGTCTAATGAAAACTATATTGAAACAGTAAACTCAAAACTGCTCGATAATATTGACCTCGTATTTCTTGGTCTCCATGGCAAATGGGGCGAGGATGGAACCATTCAATCCTTGCTTGAATTAAGAGGGAAAAAATATACCGGTTCAAAAGTATTGGCTAGTTCCTTGTCAATGGATAAGATAATGTCCAAAATACTTTTTCAGCATTATAATATAAAAACTCCTAAATGGATCTCTGTTACTAAAAATAATTTTGAACCTGACAAGGTTCTCGAAATGATTAAGAAAAACTTGGGTTTTCCATGCGTTATCAAACCGAATGATCAGGGCTCAACAGTTGGACTTACAATTTGTAAAGATGAATCTGAAGTTGTTGCTGCTGTTAATCTGGCTTTGGATTTCTCCGATAAAGCATTGATCGAAGAATATATCGATGGTCACGAAATAACAGTTGGCATTATAGAGGGTACCGCTCTTCCTGCTCTCGAAATCAAACCCAAACATGGATTATATGATTATGAATGCAAATATACTTCTGGTATGAGCGAATATATAGTTCCCGCTGAAATTCCTAAAGATGTATTTGAAAAACTAAAGGTTCAGGCTTTAATGGCATTTCAAGTAATTGGCTGTGAAGGATATGGAAGAATAGATTTTAGGGTAAATTCAAAATGGGAAATTTACTGTCTGGAAGTAAATACCTTACCGGGCATGACTTCTACAAGCCTCGTCCCTAAAATGGCTAAAGCTGTGGGAATCTCTTTTGAACAATTAATTGAACGAATTGTTAAACTTAGTCTATAATGTCATTCTTCAAAAAATTAAATATTAAAATTACAAGTATTGTTGCCTTATTATTTATAGGAATAATGTTCATCCTTTTTAATGAATTTGGCTTATTGAGATACTTTAGACTGCAAGAAGAGGTTCGCGAATCTCAAAAGGAAATACAAATAGTTAATGAACAAAATAAATCATTAAAGAATGAGGTCGATTCCCTCGAAAGAAAAGTTCCCGCCAAAATTGAAAAAACAGCTCGGGAAAAATACGGTATGATGAGAAAAGGGGAAAAAGTCATCGAAATCATTACAAAATAATATTCTTCTACCTCATCAGGCAATACTGTATCCCCAAAAGTTTATACTCAGTCCATTAAGAATATCAATTTTCTATGCTTTATATCCTCCCCAAATAAATACCTCATCCGCTAGGAATATCAATTTTCTATGCTTTTATTGTGGCTTTAATGTGGTTCTACTGCTGTCGTCCTGCCGACATCCACTGCTCATCCCCATTGGAGTAACGAGAAAAATCCGTAGAAATCCGTAGAATTATTATTTTAGGAGGGTAGGTAAGCTATAAACTCTGAGAAATCTACAACAACAAATATAACTATATCCCTATTTCTCAGTTATTTCTTCTATCTTAATATAGCCACAACTTTCATGCCATTTCAAATTTGACTAATTGAGTATGAATCTATTCTTTGGTTTTATCAAATATAAGAATTTCAGCCTATCACCTTTCTCTTATTAATGGGAAAATTTGAAAATTAACAACCATCAATTAGCTCTTTTGAGAGGTTATACAAAGAACCCATAGAATTGTCAAAGTACCATATAAAATTCTTTCAAGCCCTAAATCTGCTTAATTTTTTTTACTTTAGTATATGAAAAATCTATCTATTCCGCAGATTCCCTTAGCCGAAAGAGTCAGACCTGACACCCTCGATGATTTTAAGGGGCAGGATACTTTGCTCGGTAAAGGCAAACCCTTAAGAAACATGATAGAACATGATACGGTTAGTTCTTTTATTATGTGGGGACCTCCGGGTACCGGCAAAACAACAATCGCAAGAATTATTGCGGCTCAAACAGGTTCAGAGTTTCATCAGCTCAATGCTGTGTCTTCAGGTGTAAAAGATATTAGAGGCATAATCGAGATTGCCGTTCAGAATAAAACAATGAATAAAAGAACGATCCTCTTCATAGACGAAATCCATCGGTTCAACAAAGCACAGCAAGACGCACTCCTTAATTCAGTTGAGTCAGGATTGCTTATTTTAATTGGTGCAACTACTGAAAATCCATCCTTTGAAGTGATACCAGCCCTAAGATCAAGAGCTCGCATATATATATTGGAAGGATTATCAAAAAAAGAACTCGAGGATATTTTATATTCTGCCATAAGCAAAGACGAGTTCCTTTCCTCTTTAAATATTAAGAATATTGATCTCGAATTCCTGATCTATCTCTCAGGCGGCGACGCAAGATCATTGTTAAGCATATTCGAAGCTGCAGTAATTCAGGAAATAAATTCTGAAGAAATAAACATCTCAAAAGAAGTACTTGAAAATATTGTCCAGAAGAAAAATATATTATATGATAAATCGGGCGAAGAGCACTATAATGTAATTTCTGCTTTCATAAAAAGTGTTAGAGGTAGCGATCCCGATGCCGCACTTTACTGGCTGGTAAGAATGCTTGAAGGGGGAGAAGATCCTTTGTTCATTGCAAGAAGACTTATTATTCTGGCATCTGAAGATATTGGCAACGCCTCACCGAATGGATTGGTACTTGCAGAAGCCGCCTTCAGTGCAATCGATAAAATAGGGATGCCTGAAGCAAGAATTATTTTGGCGCAATGCACAACCTATCTTGCTTCATCTCCCAAAAGCAACGCCTCTTACATGGGATTAGAAAAAGCTTATGAAGATGTCAGGAATTTTCCCCTATATGGTGTTCCTATTCACCTTAGGAATGCGCCAACCAAACTTATGAAAGAAATCGGCTATGGTCAGGATTATAAATATCCCCACGATTATGAAAATCATTTCCTGCTCGAAAATTACTTCCCGGACGAAATGAAAGAAAAACAGTACTACCACCCCACAGAACTTGGTCAGGAAAAAACCCTCAAAGAAAGACTCAAACAACTCTGGAAAGGTAAAAAGAAGTACTAATCACCCCTATAAATTGCAGAAATTTCAAATCCTGGAAAATATTTTCCCCGGTAGCTGCTTTACCAAACCCTTAAACTCCAAAGATAAAAGATGCACCAGGCACTCTGAAGTAGAAAGTTGTGTCAATGATGAAATGTTATCTATTTGTTGCGGTTCCCCATCTAATGAATTTAGTATTCTCTCTTCGAATAAATTTAGTTCAACTGTTGGCTTTGGTATATTCTTCCCGATTACTGGTTTTAATTTAAGTTCAAGTTCCACCAGTATATCTTCAGCGTTATTGACAAGCTTTGCCTCCCCTTTCTGAATAAGCATATTTGTCCCTTCGGATTGTCTTACTCCAAGATTTCCGGGAATCGCAAATACCTCCCGGTTTTGATCCAAAGCGAATGCTGCTGTCTGCATAGCCCCACCCGACAATGCCGTTTCTACAACAAGGCACCCAAGTGAAAGACCTGAAATAATCCTGTTCCTCTTTGGAAAATTCTGAGCATCCGGTTTTGCCCCTAACGGATATTCGGATATTATAACTCCCTTCTCTGCAATTTCATTGAACAGTTTTTTGTTTTCAGGTGGATATATAACATCTAATCCCGATCCGATTACCGCAATCGTCCTGCTTCCGTTCTTTAATGCCGTTTTGTGTGCAATAGAATCAATTCCTCGGGCAAGTCCGCTTACTATTGTTATATTCTGATGTGCCAGATCTTCGACAATCCTTTCACCTTGAACCGTTCCATAATTAGTAGGTACCCTTGTCCCGACTACCGAAATCGCATAATTATCCTGCTCTGCAAATTCGCCAATTACATATAATAATAGGGGAGGATCATAGATTTTTTTAAGAATTGATGGATATGTGCTATCCCAAATCGTAACTATTCTTGCTCCCAATTTTGATAGTTTACCTATCTCTTCGTCAACCTTGGTTCGGATATCCTCCTTCATAACTTTTGATTGGATTATTCTTTTGGCAAGATTAGTGCTGATCCCCTCTACTGAAGTTAAGGTTTTGTAATCGGAAGACAATATATTCTGGAGAGACCTGAATTGCTTAAGCAGGTTTCGTAATTTGCCCGGACCAATACCCTCCACAGAAAGTAAAAGCCGCAGGTTTACTAGGTCATTAAAAGACAATTTAGTCAAATAAAAAATTGAGTTAAGCTAAATTAATCTCATCTACGTTTGCTACAATTATTGAGTGAACCGGTGCCCTTCTATGTCCCAAAATCTGAACTACAGCAGCCCCTTCCTGCGTTACAATTACAGTATCCCCAATCCCAGAATCAATAAGATCTATCGCAATGATATCCTTTTCCCCTAAGTAATTTCCCTCAAGATCAATTGGATGAACTAAAAGAAGTTTATGTCCTTTAAGGTTTTCGTTTTTCTGTGTGGAAACTATATTTCCTTTAACTTTTGCCAGAAGCAATTTCTTCCCCCTCGGTCTTATCTTCCTTGCCCTTCTTTCTGAAAAGAATTGCCGCTGGTACAATAAGAATATAAACAATCAGTAGAATAATCGGAGAAACAACAATGGCTGGTGTACTGTTCCAGGGATCAATACTCATTACAAAGTATCCGATTATAAGAAATATCGCACCTGTTATCAATATTATATAATTTTCTTTTTTCCAATAAATTGAAAAGGGGGAAGCTAATATTTTCTTTGTCGTACGAAGGGGTTTTCTCTTTACAGTTTTCGCCATCAATAACTCCAAATTAAATAAAATTAAAGCCCAGTAATTGAGATTACTGGGCCGACTCGTTATCATCAAAGGGCAGGGGAGTACCCGTTTGAAAGAGTCATATTAAAGATATAATCCTGGCGTACATTTGTCAAGATTTATTATTTTCTTTTGCGGTCGGGATGCTTATCTGATATACTATTTTTCTGATGGTATCAAACTGCAGATAAGGATAATGTTCCCTAATAGTATCAATAGCGTCACCGGCACTAACTTTACTGGCTCTTAATTGTCTGAATTTCTTTCTTATTTGGAAATCTCTTACAGATTTTGCATCAATGAGTCCATGTGAACTTAACAATTCATAGATATCATCGCTGATCAACTCAGACAAGGGATTATCCATTTTAGCCTTCATCACTTTCATCGTGGCGCTCCTTTATATTGTTTAATCACAACTTTACAAATCGTATCAAACTCTACTCTATATACAATCTCCTTCTAAAAAAGTTTCAATTAATGAAAAAACCGATTAGGAAAATATCCCTAAATCGGCACAAAAATGCTACAATACATAATAAGAAAAATTAAAATTCTATGCCTTGTAGCAAATCACTCGATAAAAGCAACCTTTTTTCTTACAAAAATAATAAATATATACATATTGTCAAGTTTTATTCTCAAAACAGGTTAATATTATTATTGTTTTAACCGATTAAAATGTATTAAATTTAAAGAATAATATTTAATTCGGATATAAAACCAGAATGGATAATCAGAAATCTTCAAAAATTAGTGAATTTATTTATGTCCTGCTAAAATGGAAGAAGTTCTTCATATTTAATTTGATTTTAATTATCCTAATTGCTTCGGTCTTTGCATTTCTTTTACCCAATAATTACAGGGCGACAGCAAGCTTGGTTATACCTCCTGAAGCTAATATGGGATTATCTGGTTTAAGCGGATTAATGTCAGGTAAATCTTCTGCTTCCACTATTGGAACCAAATTATTAGGCATTTCTTCAACTTCAGAAGATATTTTATTAGGTCTTCTTAACAGCCGAACTGCACTTGTCAATACAATCGCAAAATTTAATTTATTGGATTATTATAAAATAAAGGATGGTAATGTTGACAAGGCTATAAAGGATTTCCAGGGTGACTTATCCTTTGAAACTAATGCTTACGGCATGATTGATATTAATGTGGTCAATGAAAACCCTCGACTATGTGCCGATATTGCAAATTATTTTGCCTTTCTGGTTGACAGTATGAATATTAATCTTAATACTAGGACAGCCTCTAATAACAAAATATTTATTGAAAAGAGATATTTTCAGAACGTCTCGGATTTGAAAAATGCTGAAGATTCTATGTATAATTTTCAAAAAAAATATGGTATTTTTGCTGTCCCCGAGCAGTTAGCAGTAGCCATTAAGTCATCTGCCGAATTAGAAGCTCAGTTCGCTCAAAAACAAATTGCTGCTGATTTAGCAAAAAGTCAATTAGGTGAAAATTCCCCACAATTTCTTCTTCTTCAAAAAGAAACCAATTATTTTAAAGATAAGATAGATGAACTAAAAAACTCTTCTAAGTTATCCGAAGAGTCAAATGTATTCTTTCCCTTTAAAAAAATACCCGACATGACCTTAAATTATTACAGAAATTTCAGAAATATAGAAATGCAGACAAAACTAATGGAATATATTCTACCTATGTATGAACAGGCTAAGGTTGAAGAGCAGAAAAGTATTCCTACAGTGATTATTATCGATAAAGCTGCACCTCCTCAATTAAAATATACTCCTAAAAGAGGTTTGATTATTCTGGGGTTAACATCTCTTGGTTTTTTCTTTTTAATATTAGTCTCACTAAGAGCTGAATCAGCTGTAGTAAGAGAAATTTATCAAAATCCATTTGAAGAAAAAGAAAGCCGGTTCTTTAGGAAAACCGCATTATCTTTTAAGATTAAATGAGCCTCTTTCTTATTTCCTTTTTCGCTATTGTCGGTATTATAGCAAGTAGACTGATTTTCAAATTTTGGTTTAATCATCTTGCTGTTTATACTTTTGTCTGGGGAGGAATGCTTTTCCTTTATGAACTCAGATTGCTTGATTATTATGATATTAAACCGGAAGCTTGGTTTGTCATAATTATTGCTTATTTGATATTTTTTATAGGTTCCATAACTCCTTTATTATTATATAAAACAGGGAGAACTACTAATAAATTAACCAATAGCTTTAGTGCTCTCTTTGCTGATGGAGGAAAATCATTTGGCTTAATTCTTTATATCATTGGATTCATTAGTCTAGCGGCGGCTCTTTGGAACTGGTATGTTCTCTTTCATTTATATGGCAGTCTTGTAAAAATATTATTATCTGCCAATGAGATCTATCGAATGAGAGTAGATTCTGAAATTCCCGGTCTCTTACCTTATATGGGTGGATTCGGATATGCTGGATTGATCTTAGCAGGCATTTATACTGTTTATAAAGGAAAAATTACTTTTGCAGCCAGTATTCTCTTGATTGCTGTTATTTTAAGAGATATGTCTAACTTTGCAAGAATTGGTATTTTAATTTCATTTATCATTTTTATATGCTCTCTATTCCTATATAAGAATTATTCTAAAACATCTTTCTCCACCAATAAACTGAAAATGATTTTGGTTTTTATTGTTGCTGTCGTTTTAATTGTTGTCTCCGCTTCTATAGTGAGGTTATTTAGAGGATCATATGAAACATATAAAGGTAGCAAAACTGAATTATCCGAATTTAAAGGCAATTTAATAATATCTCCATCTATATATCTTTACCTTTCAGCGCATATTGGTGTTTTCAGTAAATATCTTGATCTTGAGTCGGAACATACGAGGTTTGGAGAAAACACGCTCGAACCCGTTTACAACTTTCTGGCTAAGTTTCATTTAGCAGAAAAAGTGCCCTTTCATCAGAAGGGATATTATATACCCATGTGGACAAATTCCTCTACTTATTTAAGAGAACTGCACGCCGATTTTGGTTACCTTGGTTTTTTTATTGGGCCCTATTTGTTAAGCTTTATAACTTCGATATTCTTTATTCGTTTTTTCCGAAATGGAAATATCTATGATTTTATTATTCTGACATCACTTTTCGCTATAGTTACTTTAACTTTTTTTTCTTTAATCATAAGAAGTCCTGATCTTTATTTTGCCATAGCTATATTATATGTTGTCATACCTATTATAAAGAAGTCTGCCCATAATAAATCTTTAATAATTAAAAAAGTCTAATTTTTTGAAAAAAGCAGGATCTTTTTTCCATTCGTTTTCTCTCGTAGCAATTGCTAACTTAATAACCAAACCATTATGGCTTGCGTTGTTTGTTTTTGCCGCAAGAAAATTAGGGGTTTATCAATTCGGAATATACACCTATTGTTTTTCAATTGTCATAATATTATCAATATTAATAGATTTTGGACTTGACTATATTGCTGTTAGAGATGTATCCGTTAAGAATGAAAAACTTAATCCTTTCTTTAATGTGGTATTTCTGTTTAGGATATTCTTTACATTGCTAATAATAGCTGGAATAATTGTCTATTACTGGTTGTTCAATGCAAATAAAGTTATTATCACAACATTAATTATCATCCTATTATTTCAGACAACTGTAATATTACTTCAATTTTTTAGATCACTGATATCAGCCTTTCATAATTTCTCTCTATACTCCAAGTTATTGGTTTTTGAAAAACTGATTATTGTTGTATTTGGTTTTATAAGCTTAATTTATTCTTCCAATTTAATCTGTTTTCTATTTGCTTTATTAGCCGGGAATCTAATATCATTTGTTTATTTCCTTTTCACTTTAAAAAAACATTATCAACTTAAAATTGGTTTGCCGCAGCTCGAGTCATTAAGATATATCCTTAAAAGTTCCCTGCCTCTTGTTCTAATGAATGTTTTCATTATGGCATATTTCAGGGTTGATGTTTTGATCCTGAACTATATCAGCGGAAGCAAAGAAATAATAGGAATATACGGTTCTATCCATAGGATTATAGAGATGTATTTCCTGCTTCCTGCTGTCATAATGGCAACTGCATTTCCTATTATTTCCAAAAAATATAATGAGGATAACCCATACATTATTAAGCTTGTTAAAAATCTACTAAATTTTATAACGGTTATCTCTTTCCCGATCGTAATCATAATCGCATTTAACAGTTATAATATAAATTATTTGATTTTTGGAAGTGAGTATAGATCCGGATATTCTGGACTGATTTTTTTAATATGGACAATTTTACCTTTAGGATATAATTACATTCTGGGCCATATTTTAATAGCCGCTAATAAACAAAGATATTGTGCTATCACTTTATCTGTGGCTTCAGGGGTTAATATTTCTTTGAATTATCTATTAATTCCTAAATATTCTTTCATGGGAACATGTGTCGCTCTATTGATAACGGAAATTATAATATTTATCTTTTACAGTTATTATGTGGAAAAATTCCTTGGGGAATTAAAAATTTCAGAATTAACTATTAAGTTTATTTCAATTGTGTTGGTCATTTTTCTGAGTTTTTATTTATTATCGTTCCTATCAATAAATTTATATGCAATTTCTGCTTTGCTCCTTTCTTTGGCCGCATTATTATTAATTAAAACAAAAATATTAGATATAGAATCATTCAGGGAAATTATTATGGCTAAAAGCTTATAATTTGGTCAATTAAATAATGGAATACCTTCGTTTTATAATATCTTCCTTTGTGACACTTTTAATAAATGTCTTTAAAAGAAGCAGGGGCAAGATGTTCAGAAATATTCTTTTAATAAGGCTTGATCATTTGGGGGATATGGTTTTAACCTTTAGCGCAATGGAAAATATCCGAAGTGAATATAAAGAAGCAAATATTACCTTACTCACAGGGGAATGGAATGTGGATTTGTTTATCAATTCTCCCTTGGTTGATAAAGTCTTAGTTTATAATAGCCCTGTCTATTCTCGGGATAAAAAAATAGTTACTTCGCCGAAAGAAAGAAAAAAATTATTTAAAGAATTAAAAAAAAACAAGATAGATCTGGTTGTTGGTTTTCGGGATGATATATGCTCAATTTTTTATTCACTCTATATTTATCCCTTAATGAGGGTCGACAGGGGTACAATAAGGTTGAAAATTAAAATTGAGGAAATATTAAATTATCTGCTTAATAAAAACAACGAAATTTTGCAGCACGAAATTGAAACAAATAAAAAAATTGTCTCATCTCTCATTAAGTCCTATAAATATTTCGGGGACTATTTTAAACTATCAGAAGAAGAATTGCTATGGCTAATGGATTTTCTAAAAAACAATTCTTTAGAAAAGGGGAAATATGCTATAATACATCCTGGCGCATCATGGAAATTCAAAAGATGGAAAGCTGGTAATTTTATAATAATTGGCAGATTTTTATTTAATGAATACGCTTTGAAAACGATAATAATTGGATCAAAGGACGAATCTGAAATTGGGGAAGTAATCCAAAATGAAAACCGGAATATTTTCTGTAATCAGGTAGGCAAAATTTCTTTACGGGAATCAATTATTCTAATTATTAATTCTGTAATAGCTGTTTGTAATGACAGTAGCCCTATGCATATTGCGGCACAGGCGCATGTATCGACTATAGGATTAATGGGTCCTGGTGAAATAGTTAAATTTAGTCCTCAGGGAGGAAAAGTAAAATTTTATCATAAAAAATTAGAATGCTACCCGTGCAAACAGATAACATGTAAATATCCT
The DNA here is from genome assembly GCA_003141435.1 of Ignavibacteriales bacterium. Classification (GTDB taxonomy): domain Bacteria; phylum Bacteroidota; class Ignavibacteria; order Ignavibacteriales; family Ignavibacteriaceae; genus Fen-1301. The sequence continues at coordinate 47,995 of PLLW01000021.1, read as the reverse complement.
CTGATGCCTTGTGTTGATTTGAACACCCCTGAAGAGATAGAAGAGGGAATAAAGGCGTTTTTGGATAAAACAAACTTGAAAGAAAATCAATAACTTATGAGAATTCTTCAGATAGCTCCCCAGATTCCTTATCCTTTGGATGACGGTGGTAGAATAGGTATTTATGGCATTACTAATTATCTTCATCAACGAGGAAATAAGATAGATTTTGCTGTCTATAGGAAGCATTGTGATTATAATAGTTCTTTCAATGCTCTTAAAAATATCTGTACTCCTCATATTTTAAATGTTCAGACAGATAATAACATCCCCAAAGCACTGATAAACCTTCTTTCCCCAATACCATATAATATAGCAAAATTTATTAGGAAGGAGATGCAGGAATTTTTAGTATGGTTTCTGAAGAATTATGAAGTCGATATTGTGCATGTTGACCATGCACATATGGGTTGGACAATTGATATCATTAAGAACATAAAGGATGTGCCTGTAGTATTAAGAGAACATAATGTCGAAATGAGGATTATGAAAAGATTCGCCGAACATGATTCGAATCCTTTCTTAAGAACATACGCTCTTCTGCAGTACAAGAAATTTCTTAAATATGAACCGATGATTTGTGGGAAATTTGATAATTGTATAATGATAACCAGGGAAGATGAAAATGAAATATTACATTATAATCCTAAAATTAAAACATCAGTTATTCCAGCTGGGATTGATCCTGAACTTCTGAAATTTACATCAAAAGAGACAATCCCTTTTTCTCTATTTCATATCGGTTCACTAAAATGGCTCCCAAATCTTGACGGATTAAATTGGTTCTTGGATGAAGTTTTTCCAAAAGTTATAAACAAAATACCAAATGTTAAATTGTTCATATATGGAAAAGGGAGTGAAAATTTAAGAATAAATTCCCTGCTAAAAAATAATATCATAGTCCGGGGTTATGTTGAGGATATATTTTCAGAAATTTCTGATAAGCAGGTTGCTATAGTTCCATTGAGAGTTGGGGGAGGTATGAGGATAAAAATTATAGAACTTATGGCGTTAGGTAAGAGTATTATTTCTACAACAATAGGAAAAGAAGGTATTGATGTTATAGACAATGAACATATACTAATAGCGGATAATAAAGAAGATTTTGTTAATAAAATATCTAATGTTTTTTATGATAAAGTGAATGCTGGTAAGTTAATAAAATCTGCAAGAGAATTTGTTCGGGATAACTATACTTGGGAGAATGTGGCACTTCAGTTCGAAAACAAATACAAAGAATTAATAAAATGAACTTTCTATTCAAAGTGATTTGACAAAAAGTTTATTTATTTCAGCAAGAACTTTCTTTGGATATATATACTGCATACAATTATTTTCACAAATAGGGGTATAATAACAACCGCATTCAAATTCTGGTTCTAGTATTTTCCCTCTCCCATAAAGGTAAAATTCGTTTTTATTAAAAATGTTATTAAAAAGAATCAATTGTTTCTTTAAACCTATTGCTAGGTGCATTGCCATTGTTACTGAGGTTACCACCAAATCACACTGATCGATTAAAGATATAAATGTATTAAGAGGGAAATAACCAGGGTATTTAGCCCCACTTTGTTCGGAGATCGATTTGTTCTTTTCGTGTTCCTGTTCACCACCTAAAACAATTACTTCGTAATTCTCTTTTATTAAATCTTTAGCAAGTTTAATCCAATATTCTCTTGGCCATAGACGAGATGTCCATCTCCCCCCACATCCGGTATTCAGCCCGATAACTTTTTTGGTCTTTTCTATATTCCATTCATATTTGTTTTGCGGTATTTCAATAATATATTCTTCATCTTTAAAATCAAATCCGCACATATCAAATACTTCTTCTACATAATGCTTCTTGTTTAGCTTATTAAGGTCATCGAAAATTCCGGTAAGCCATTTATGTTCTTCAGCTTTAGAGGAAATTGGACTGGCATTCCCCCATTCGTCAATAACAAATCCCGATTTCTTCTTCGCTTTCACTCTGAGGATGAGTGATATTGCCAAAGGATCCTTATCTAAATTGATAACCCAGTCAAATTCGATCTGTTTAATAAATTCAATGTTTTCTTGATTAACCTCTAAAACTTTGTTTGCCCAATTTCTACTTAATATTCCTGGAGAATATGTTAACCAAAAAACCTTTGCATCAGGATGGATCTCCTTCAGTTTTCTTAATAATGGTGTAGTCCTGATTACATCACCTATTGCTCCTAGTTTAATAATAAGTATTTTTAAGCCTGTTTTTCTGTAAAATGGGCATCCTTTACAATGAATTCCTGATTCTTTATGGGGTCCGCAAGGGAGGTCTCCCTTGAAATATAAACAGTCGGTATATACAGTCATTAAAAACCTTTTATTTTAAATAAAACAATCTATGTTTATTATTCTTATTTTTCAAGGAAGCGCTTTTTAGTTATTTTAATAATTGATATTAAATTTTTATGGAAAAACACCATTGATTGTTGAATTTGCTTTTTTTTTAGTGTTGTTTCTTTTAATCCATTCCTATCTTGTATATCCTCTAACTATTTTTATTGTTGGTAGTATCAAAAAAAAGAGAATATTTAAAGATCCGAACTATTTACCGGACATTTCAATAATTATTTCTGTCTATAATGAAGAAAATGTAATTGAAAATACTCTCCGGCAGCTTTTTAAAACTGATTATGATCATTCAAAAATCCAGTTTGTAATAGGTTCGGATCAATCTACGGATAATACTAATAATATAATCGAAAAATTAAAGGAAGAAATTCCAAATATAGAGTTTCTTATATTTAATGAAAGAAGAGGGAAATCGAATGTTCTAAATGATCTCGTAAAATATGCAAAAGGGGAGATATTAATTTTTAGTGATGCTAATACGATTTATTCTCCCGATGCTATATCCAAATTAATTAGTAGTTTTGCCGACAAAAATGTAGGAGGCGTAAGTGGAAGGCTGTTGCTTCTCGGACATGAAAAAGCTTTGAAAAGCGGAAACCTGGAATCAAAATACTGGGAAATTGAAAACTGGATCAAAGGAAATGAAGGAAAACTTGGATATTTGATCGGGGCAAATGGCGGTATTTACAGTATTAGAAAAGATCTTTTTATTCCCATTCCTACTGATTCTCCGGTAATGGACGATTTCTTTATATCCCTTAAGATTCTTGAACAAAATAAATTATTTTTATATGAAAAAACTGCAATTGCCAGTGAAGAAATTGCTTCTGATATTAAAATTGAAAATAAGAGAAGGATTAGAAATAATGCAATCGATCTTTCGTCAATTAAATATATTAAAGAATTACTTAAGCCTAGATTTGGGATAATTTCTTACGCACTTTGGTCACATAAAATTGTTAGATGGTTTACCCCTCTTCTGTTAATATTACTTTCTGTATCAAATCTTTATTTAGCATTCTATAATACATTTTTTCTGTATTTATTATTTGCACAAATAACATTTTATGCCTTAGCATGTTTAGGTTTTATAAGTAAAAAACTTGGGATAAATTTAATATTTCTCACCATGTGTTATTATTTTGTATATATGAATATCGGTTTACTTTTAGGAATAGTCAGATTTTTAAGAAAAAAACAGACAGCTTTTTGGCAATCTACAGTAAGGATATAATTGAATCGCCGTACTGAAAAAATAATAATCCTGATAACTGATTTTTTGACTATAAATATCTCGTTTATAATTTACTTTATACTTCGGATTAAAACAGGCTGGTTTGATATCCTCATCCTACCTGAATTTTCTGTGCCGATGATTGCTCTTTATTTTTACTGGCTGTTAGTTTTTACTTTTGTCGGAATGTATAGAACATGGTTTGCCTCCTCAAGGTTCGATGAGCTCACTACTTTATTTAAATCTACTTTTGTCGGAATATTTGTTCTTTTCTTTTTAATTCTTCTTGATGATTATACTCATAATGTTAACTCGGAATCAAGAATTTTGATTTTTATTTATTGGGGACTTTTCTTCTTTTTTGTCGGAGGAGGAAGAATTCTTATTCGGAGTTTCCAGCGCAGTCTTATTATTAAAGGAATAGGAAGGCGAAATGTTATTATTGTAGGTTTTAATCCCACGGCGAATGAAGTCCATGATCAGATTCTTGAACACAGAGCCCTCGGTCTTGATGCTGCCGCTTATGCTGCGGTTGATAAGATTAATCTTAATAAATCATATAAAGGGATAGAAGTACGGGGTACCATTAAAGATTTAAGTTCTCTGATTGACATTTACAACGCTAAAGAGGTTATTATTGCTTTAGAGAAGGACAATCGCAACCTCCTGGTTGACGTTATCTCTGAATGCGAACCTAAAAATGTCGGTCTCAAAATTGTTCCTAATCTTTATGAGATTTTAAGTGGTCAGGCAAGGACTGCACAAATTTACGGTATACCTCTTATCGATATTATGCCTCAGTTAATGCCTGAATGGGAAAAAGGACTTAAAAGAATAATTGATGTTTTCGTTTCTCTCTTCATTTTGATTTTGACATCTCCGGCATTGATAATTACAGCCCTTGCTATAAAAATTGATAGTTCCGGCTCAGTATTCTTTAAACAGGCAAGATGTGGTATAGATGGCGAATTGTTTAAAATGATTAAGTTCCGGTCGATGCAGCAAGATGCCGAAAAACATTCAGGTCCTGTTTGGAGTACTAAAAATGATCCGCGGATTACTCATATTGGCAAAATTATTCGAAAAGTGCGGGTTGACGAAATTCCCCAGATGATTAATGTATTGAAAGGAGAAATGAGCCTGGTTGGTCCCCGCCCTGAAAGGCCGTATTTTGTTGAAATGCTTTCAAAGGAAATACCCTATTATAAAAGAAGATTAAAGGTAAGACCCGGAATTACAGGCTGGGCTCAGGTAAAACATAAATATGATGAATCCATCGAAGATGTTAAGATAAAACTCAGATATGACCTTTTTTATATTGAAAATATGTCCCTAAGAATGGATTTTAAAATATTATTCCGAACAATTTTTGTCGTTTTGTTTGCAAAAGGACATTATAATTAAATATATTTGTTTCAGACCAATTATTTAAAAGAATAGGATTTAATCCGGCATGAACGAACACTCGCTCATAATTATACCGACATATAACGAACTGGATAACATTCAGAAATTAATTCCGGATGTCTTTAGCAGAAATAAGAATGTGGATATTCTAATAGTCGATGATAATTCTCCTGATGGTACTGGTCATTATGTTGAAGAATTGAGTAACACCATGCAGGGGTTAAAGCTTATTAAACGCCCTCAAAAGATGGGATTAGGGACTGCCTATATTGATGGTTTTAAATATGCCTTAGAAAACAATTATGGTTATATTTTTGAGATGGATGGCGATTATTCACACGATCCTAAAGAAATTAAAAACTTCCTGAAAGCAATAAAAAAATATGATATTGTGTTAGGTAGCAGGTATATATCAGGTGTAAATGTTGTCAATTGGCCCATGGGCAGGCTGCTTTTAAGTTATTTTGCTAACTGGTACACAAGAGTCATTACCGGTCTTCCTATTAAAGATGCTACCGGAGGATTTAAATGTTTCCGGAAAGAAGTTCTGCAGGCAATAAACCTTAATAAGATAAAATCAAACGGTTATGCATTTCAAATTGAAATGACTTATAAAGCCTGGAAAAAAGGCTTTAGTATCGGTGAGATCCCCATCGTATTTTTTGACAGGGTAAAGGGGAAATCAAAAATGTCTAAAAAGATAGTTCGCGAAGCCATTACTATGGTTTGGAAATTAAGATTAAAAAGTTTATTCGGGAGCTTGTAGGTGATGTCTTGGACATTTCTATAATTATTGTTAACTATAATGTAAAAGAATTCCTTCAGAACCTTCTTCATTCAATAAGTAAATCCTCTATCAAAATAAACCGTGAAATTATTATTGTCGATAATGCTTCTAATGATGGGAGTGTTGAGTTTATAAGAGAAAAATTTCCTGAAGTTAATCTTATTGCAAACAACAAGAATCTGGGATTCAGCAAAGCTAACAATATTGGGATGAAGAAGGCAAAAGGGAAATATATCCTTCTACTAAATCCTGATACTCTTGTAAGTGAAGATACTTTTGAAAAAATGATTCGATTCTTTGAAGAAAATTCTCTAGTAGGTTTAGCCGGATGTAAGATTCTAAATCCCGATGGAACCCTTCAGCTTGCTTGCCGAAGAAGTTTCCCTGGGCCATGGACCTCTTTCTGCAAAGTTACCGGTTTAAGTAATTTATTCCCCGAAAGCAGGATTTTTGCCCGGTACAATCTTACTTATCTTGATCCGGACAAAACCTATGAAGTTGATGCTATTTCTGGCTCATTTATGATGTTCAGGAAGGATTTATATGAAAAAATTGGGGGTCTTGATGAGAAGTTTTTCATGTACGGCGAGGATCTTGATTTTTGTTACAGGACTCAGAAATCAGGGTATAAAGTATTTTATGTACATTCAACCCAGATAATTCATTATAAAGGCGAAAGCACAAAAAGAAGCGGTTTGGATGAAACTAAAATATTTTACAGCGCAATGCATCTTTTCGTTAAAAAACATTTATCGGGTTCTTTCTTTGTAGGTGTAATCCTGCAGTCAGCAATTATCTTCAGAAAATTATTTGCTTTCCTTGGTAAACGAAAACTTGTTTTGCTGGCAATTATCTTGGACTTTGTGTTTTATGATTTAACACTTATGGGTTCAGAAAAAGCATATGTATTTTTTAAAAGTAAATGGGTAGGGTTTCCTCATTACAGTCTTCCAATTGTTTATTTATTTCCCGGTATCATTCATATTATTATAACCGGTCTTACTGGAAATTATAAAAGATATGGATTTACTATCCTAAAAAATTTTGGTGCAATAATTATAAGTTTTTTCTTCGTAACTTCTCTCTCTTTTTTCTTTAAGGATTTTGCATATAGCAGGGGAGTTATAGTTTTAACTTACTTTACTCTTTTCTTTTCTCTTACATTCTGGCGTATTTTTGCTAAAATCCTTTTCAATTTAGGTTCCAATAATAAAGAAGGGCTGCAACGTAGGACATTAGTAGTCGGTATAAATAAACAGACAACCGCGATTGCTAATAAATTAAAACTTAAACACACTGACCTTCATAATGTGATCGGTCTGATAAGTAATACAAATAAAGAAGTGGGGGAGGAAATAGATGGACTGGAAGTTTTAGGCAGTACTGAAAATATAAATAAGGTGATAATGGACAACAAAATAAATGAAGTAATATTATCATCATTAGAGCTTTCTTACAATGAGATAATGACAATTGTATCCAAAAGCCAGTATGACAGCATAGATTTTAAGCTGATTGGGAACAATCTGGACTTTCTTATGGGCAAAACATCAGTTTCCATTCTTGATGATACTCCTATAATTGAGCTAAATTATAATATTTCAAGTCCAATAATTAAGCTTATTAAACGTGTCTTTGATTTCATTCTCTCACTCTCGACTTTGTTTTTTATATATCCTTTTATATATTTAATCGTCCACATCAATAAAAAGCAGAACGAGTTTCAGAAATTTGTTCTTAAAATTCCAAAAGTATTCATTGGTGAGTTCAGTTTTGTCGGTCCCAGAGAAAATATAAATTTTAATGAATTATATTTAGGAAAGGAAGGAATAACAGGTCTTTGGTATATTGAAGGTAGCGAAGGAAAAGATTCTGAAAAATTGAATATTTATTATGCTAAGAATCAGAATATCTGGCTGGATATTGAAATATTGGGAAAGACACTTATTAAAATGTGGGGAACCCGGAAATAATTATGGCTAAGACAGTGTTGGATTTTGAAAAACCGATCTTTGAACTTGAAGCAAAAATTGATGAGATGAGGAAGTTTTCTGGAAGTTTGGATCTTGAAAAGGAGATAGTTAGGATTGAGGAAAAGGTTAAAAAATTGAAGGCAAACCTATTTAATGATTTGACGAGGTGGCAGAGAGTGCAACTCGCGCGTCATCCGGATAGACCTTATACACTGGACTATGTTTACCTGATGACCGAAAATTTTGTCGAGTTGCATGGCGACAGGAACTTTAAGGATGACAAAGCCATAGTCGGGGGTTTTGCGAAGATTGATAATTTTAATGTAATGATTATTGGGCATCAGAAGGGACGCGATACAAAATCAAATGTTTTCAGGAATTTCGGTATGCCTAATCCTGAAGGATATCGGAAAGCCTTGCGACTTATGAAATTGGCTGAGAAGTTTAATAAACCGGTTATCACAATGATAGATACTCCTGGAGCTTTCCCGGGTTTGGAAGCCGAAGAAAGAGGTCAGGCAGAAGCAATAGCCCGCAACTTGTTTGAAATGAGCAAACTCAGAGTACCGATTCTTGTGATTATCATCGGAGAAGGTGCCAGTGGTGGAGCTTTGGGAATTGGCGTTGGTAACAGGATCCTGATGCTTGAAAATTGCTGGTATTCTGTAATAAGTCCTGAATCTTGTTCTAGTATTTTATGGAGAAGCTGGGAATTTAAAGAACAGGCAGCCGAAGCTTTAAAACTTACTGCGCCTGACTTGCTTGAGCAAAAATTAATTGACCGAGTTGTTCCTGAGCCTGTCGGAGGCGCACACACAAACCATAAAGAAGCAGCAATTCTCCTAAAAAAAGTCATCGTTGAAGAATTATCCTACTTGGTCAGATTAAAACCGGAAAAACTGGTCGAAAACAGACTCGAAAAATTTGGTAAAATGGGACAATTCGTAGAATAAATTCCTTTCTTTATTTTAAGTCCGGCAAAATTCTTTTATATTTTTCTTAATAGAAATGTATATAAGAATTTCTCTTTCCTTTTTAATAAATTTGTTTTGTGAATGTTTAATCTCCTGAATAAAATTATGATATCCTACAAAACAGAAATTCGCGTGCGCTTTTGCGAAACTGATAAAATGCAATTTCTTCATCATGCTAAGTATATAGAATATTTTGAAGTTGCCAGAACAGAAATGCTCAGATATTATGGCCTTCCTTATAAAACTATTGAAGACAATGGTATTGAAATGCCTGTAATGGAAATTTCAATAAAATATAAAAATGCCGCCTTTTATGACGAGCTGCTTACTGTAGAAGCTTCTGTGAGTGAAATAAATTCTCCCAAGGTACATATTGATTATAAAGTATTTAAAGAGAATGGACTTATTGTTGCAGAAGGTTACTCAATTCTTGCTTTTATAAAAACAGCCACTAAAAAAGCGTGCAGACCCCCGGAATTTTATGTTAATACTTTAATGAAATATTTTAAAAAATGATTGAAGATATTATAACAACTGTTATTACTGCCCTGAATGAGGATATAGGTGCGGGGGATGTTACAACAAAAGCTACAATTCCATATAATATTTTAGGGAAGGGAATTTTTCTTATAAAAGACGATGGGATTATTGCAGGTATTGATGTCGCTGAACAAGTATTTAAAATTGTCGATAAGGACTTGGTTTTTCTTAGATCCAAGAAAGATGGAGACCTTGTTAAAAATGGAGATATTGCTGCAATAGTTGAGGGAAGTGCCGCTTCCATTTTAACTGCTGAAAGGACAGCTCTTAACTTTATGCAGCGGATGAGCGGAATTGCTACTATGGCATTTCAGTTCAGGGATAAGGTTAAACATACAAAAGCAAAGATAATTGATACCAGAAAAACCGTGCCCGGTTTAAGGATTATTGACAAGCTTGCAGTTAGAATAGGTGGGTGTGAGAATCATAGGATGGGTCTTTATGATATGTTTCTGATTAAGGATAATCATATTGCGGTTGCAGGTTCTATTACGAAAGCCGTTAAAGCATGCAGGGACTGCAAGGATCTTAAATCAACAAATTTTCTTATTGAAGTTGAAACTACAAATCTTTTGGAAGTGGCCGAAGCTCTCCAATCTGGCGCCGATATAATTATGTTGGATAATTTCGAATTAGCTGAAATGGCAAAAGCAGTCAGTATGATAAATGGTAAATGTAAAGTTGAGGCATCGGGAGGTGTTAATTTCTATACAGTAAAGGATATTGCCGAAACAGGTGTGGATTTTATTTCAGTGGGGGCTTTAACTCATAGTGTTAAGGCACTCGACATCTCGCTTGAAGTTGAATTAAGTAGGATTCATGCTCGATAAAATAAAACAGCTCACAAAGGATACCGCCGTTTATGGAATAAGCACCATGGTTGGCAGGTTTCTTAATTTCCTTCTTGTTCCAATCTATACTAATTTATTCCGACCATTCGAATATGGAATACAAAGTCAGGTTTATGTCTTCATTTCAATCCTGAATGTTATCCTTCTCTTTGGAATGGATACTGCATACATGAAATATGCTGTGAATGTTAAAAGCAGTAATGAAGATAAAAATAATTTTTCAACTCCCTATCTTACAGTGATGATAGTTTCTTTTTTTATCTGTCTGCTTGTTATCATATTCAAAAAGCCAATATTCAGTTTACTAGAGATTCCTCCGGCCTACTATTATTTAATATTTTATACTTCCCTCATCCTGTTTCTTGACTCGCTAACTATTATCCCGTTTGTAAAATTAAGGATTGAAAGAAAAGCTAAAAAATTTGCTTTATTTAAATTCATAGGAATACTATTAAATATTACACTTAATTTTATTCTTATTGTTAAACTTAGATGGGGAGTTGAAGCTATCTTCATTAGTAACCTTGCATCTTCAGCTTTAACGCTTATTCTGCTGTCCCCCTCAATATTGAGGTCATTTAAAATAATTATTGATCTTCCAATTCTGAAAAAACTACTCAAATTCGGACTTCCTTTTCTTCCGGCTGGGCTAAGTTCGATTATGATTCAAGGGATAGACAGACCTATTTTAACTCAACTGACTGATCTGCATACTTCCGGAATATATTCAGCAAACTATAAACTGGGAATTTTTATGATGCTGTTTGTCAGCATGTTCCAGTATGCCTGGCAGCCATTCTTTTTTCAGAATGCCCAAGAGAAAAATATTAAACAGGTATTTTCTAAAATACTTACTTACTTTACAATAGCTGGCAGCTTAATACTTATATTCCTCTCATTGTTTATTGATGATATTGTCAAGTTCCATATACTTGGCAGAACTATAGTTGGTCCTGCATTTTGGAGTGGACTGATAATAGTGCCGATAATTCTGTTTGGTTATCTTTTTAATGGAATGTACTACGTCCTATCAGCCGGAATGTTTATTGAAGAAAAAAGTTCATATGTTCCAATTATAACTGGCATAGGCGCAGCAATAAATGTTGGAGTTAATTTTTTACTCATCCCAGTCTGGGGTATAGTTGGAGCCGCTCTTGCAACACTTGCAAGTTATCTTGTTATGGCTGTGATGGTTTATATAATCACTCAACGATTCTATGAAATAAATTATGAAAAGGGGAAGGTGATTAAAACCTTAAGTTTTGTTCTTATCTCCGGATCAGTTTATTATTATCTTATGTTTGCCCATCATTTATTGTTTACATACAAAATATTGATTCTGGTAAGCTTTATATGTTCTTTGCTTTTATTTGTTTTTGATAAAAAGGAATTGGGATTTATTAAGAAAAAGATTGGACTGGCTCATTAATGGATAATATAAATATTAAAATTAAAAGAATAAGCAAAGAATATAATGACATCCCTCTTCCTGAATATGCAACTGAAGGAAGTGCAGGAATGGATATAAGAGCTGCTGTTCAGGAACCCCTTATTGTCAAGATTGGAGAAGTTGCGATTGTCCCGACAAATTTATCAGTCGAGATACCTCATGGTTACGAGATTCAGGTACGACCAAGAAGCGGACTTGCAGCTAAACACGGAATCGGTATATTAAACTCTCCCGGAACTATTGATTCCGATTATCGTGGAGAAATAAAAATATTATTGATTAACTTTGGTAAAGAAGACTTCACTATACAAAAAAGTGAAAGGATCGCTCAATTGATTATCTCCAGAGTATTCAGGGCTAATTTTGTTGAAGGAAATTCACTTAATGAAAGCAAAAGAGGGACAGGCGGCTTCGGACATACCGGGAAAGAATAATTGTCCAGAGTAAAAAAATCTTTACTGTCAATATGTATTTTTAATTAAATACTCTATAAGTTTATTCAACGCTCATAACACACGTTTATTTTCTCATGTCAGATTTTATTCATTTACATAATCATACTCATTATAGTTTGCAGGATGGTGCTTGTACTGTCGAAGGACTTGTTAATGCTGCTGTCAAACAGAGCATGCAATCCGTCGCGCTTACTGATCATGGTGTCATGTATGGAATTGCTGAGTTCTTTAAAAAGGCAGAGGATGCAGGAATAAAACCGATCCTGGGGATGGAAGCCTATGTTGTTACTCAAGGTAGTCGGTTTGACAGAGGCAAGGATGATGTTAAAGGTAAAAAACGAACCAAGCATTATAATCATCTTATCCTTTTAGCCAAAAATAAAATTGGATATAATAACCTTTCAAAGTTATCAACCTTGGGGCATACAGAAGGATTTTATTATAGACCGCGGATCGATCTTGAACTTTTAAGAAAATATTGTGAAGGACTCGTTTGTACATCTGCCTGTGCTGGAGGTATTGTCGCTTCTCAGCTTGTTAACAACGATTATGAAGGGGCTAGGGAAACAGCAAAGATCTATAAAGAAATTTTCGGCGATGATTTCTATCTTGAGATTCAAGATCACAACATGGAAGTCGAAAAACCTGTCCTTGAGGGGATGCCTAAATTAGCAAAGGAACTGGGGATTAAATTAGTCGCTACTAATGACTGTCATTACATAGAAAAAGACCATGCCTTAGCTCACAATATTCTTCTCTTGTTATCAGATAAAAACGGAACTGATTACAGGCAGTTAAGATATGGCACTGACCAGATTTATTTTAAGTCAGCTGATGAAATGAAAAAGCTGTTTAAAAACTATCACGGTGCTATAGAAAATACTCTTGAAATAGATTCCAAAATAGATTTTAAGCTTGATAACGATGGTTATCAATTCCCCAAGTTCCCGATTCCTGAAGATTCTCCCGCCCGTACATTGGATGATTATTTGGAACTTCTTGCGAAAGAAGGTCTGAATAAAAAATTTCCTACTATAACAGGTGAAATAAAAGAGCGGTTTGAATTTGAGTTAGCAACAATAAAGAAAATGGAGTTTGCAGGATATTTTCTGATTGTTCAGGATTTTATTAACGCTGC
>PLLW01000021.1:0-34748 GCA_003141435.1 Ignavibacteriales bacterium | reverse complement strand
GCTGATGATCAAAGAGGAGATGTCATTGATTATGTAAGGAAAAAATATGGCGCTAACTGTGTTAGCCAGATTATAACCTTTAATAGATTGTCTTCAAAAGCAGTTATCAGGGATGTCGCAAGAGTATTGAATATTCCGATTTCTACCGTTAATAAAATAACTAAATACATTCCTTCTAAATTTGGTAAGGTATATACTATTGATCAGGCATTGGCTGAAGTCCCTGAATTAAAATGGGTTAAGGATTCTAAAGAAGATGACATTAAAAATTTAATCAAGTATGCCAAAGTGCTTGAGGGAATGAATAGGAATGCTTCCAAACATGCTGCCGGTGTTGTAATTACCCCCGATGATGTTAGTAATTATGTCCCGCTTGCAAATGCTGTCTCGCAGACTGATATTGTTACTCAATTCAATATGAAGGAGATTGAGAATGCAAAACTGCTTAAGATGGACTTTCTTGGTCTCCGTACGCTAACAATCATCCGGGATACCGTTGCCTTAATTAAAAAAAATCATGGTGTTGAGATAGATGTTGATAATATCCCCCTTGATGATGAAAAAACTTTACAGATCTTTTCAAAAGGACAAACTACTGGTATCTTCCAGTTTGAATCTGCCCCAATGAGAGAATATCTTAAAAAATTAAAACCTACTTCCTTAATTGACCTTGCTGCAATGAATGCTCTTTATCGTCCCGGTCCAATGGAGTTTATTGATGACTTTATCGATAGGAAATTCGGTGCTAAGGAAACTGTATATCTTCATCCTGAACTGGAACCAATTCTAAAAGAAACTCACGGTATAATTGTTTATCAGGAACAGGTAATTCAAATTGCAAATAAAATCGGTGGAATGAGCCTTGCCGAAGCTGACTTGCTCAGACGCGCAATGGGTAAAAAAGATCTTCGTGCCATGAAGGATCAGAAAGCTAAATTTGTCGCAGGGGCAGGTGCTAATAAAATATCTCCAAAAATAGCCGAAGCAATATTTGAAGCAATTGATAAATTTGCAAACTATGGATTTAATAAAAGCCATGCCGTTGCCTATAGTTATGTCGCCTTTCAAACGGCGTACCTTAAAGCCCATTATACTCCTGAATTTCTCGCTGCCAACCTTACTAATGAATTTGGTAATAAGAATAAAGTCTCTAACTTCCTTGAAGATTGCCGTAAGCTTAAAATTCAGGTGCTTCCTCCTGATGTTAATAATCCTTCCGTTTATTTCGATGTAGATAATGGAAAAATCAGGTTTGGCATGTCTGCAATTAAAAATGTTGGTGTTTCTGCAGTCGAAGAAATAATCAGAAGCCGAAAAGCTCTCGGCAGGAATTATAAAAGTATATTTGAGTTCTGCGCTAATGTTGATACCAGGGTTGTAAACAAAAGGGGACTTGAAGGTCTCGTCTATGCCGGTGCTTTTGATTCAATAAATAAGAAAAGAGCCGACCTTTTTGCCGCAGTAGAGGAAGCGCTTGCCTTTGGAAGCCGCTTGCAAAATTCAAATAAATCGGGTGAGAACAGTTTGTTCGGTAATATTGGCGAAGAAGTTAAAATACAGGAACCTGTTCTTAAAAGTGTGGAACGGTGGTCTTCTAAAGATACTCTTGCAAAGGAAAGGGAAGTGACAGGTTTTTATGTTACAGGTCACCCCCTTAGAAAATATGAGATTGAATACATATCGTTTGCCACTATACATCTTGGCGAAACGGAAGAACAAAAAGAAATAGAAAATGCCCGTGCATGCGGTGTTATTACGGATCTGAAAACCAAAATAGATAAATCAGGTAGGGCAATGGCATTTTTTACCCTTGATGATTTCTCCGGTTCCTGTGAATGCCTTATGTTTTCAAAAGTATATGAAAAATATGGTAAATATGTTAAGGAAGAAGAATGCGTCTTTATTATTGGTGATACAGAAAGCAGCGGCGATGCAATAAAACTCCATATAAATGAGGTCATTCCTCTAAAAGAAGCTAAGGCAAAATTTACGGAGAGTGTTAAACTTTTCTTCGAAAAATCAAGGAACGTACCAGAAACTATCTCTGAATTAAAGAAAATCCTTACTAAACACAACGGCAATATTCCCGTCTACCTGCATTTCTTCAGCAATGGATCAAAACCGCGTTGCTTCCTCCTTAAAAAATCCAGGGTTAAAATCTCCGATGAATTTGTTAAGGAAGTTGTAGCCGTTCTCGGGGAAGATTCAATCCTTTTAAGTAGCAAATAAGGCAAAACCATAGGTTTGTATTACTACCGTCATTTTTGTATTATTTATATTCAAATTTAATTAAATGGAATAGATCTAAAGATGAGAAATCCGGATAATGCAAATTACTGGGCTTTGATATTAGGTGCTTCTTCTGGATTTGGAGAAGCCGCAGCATTAAAATTAGCTGAAGATGGTTATAACATACTCGGCGTTCACCTTGACCGCCAGGCTACTATGGGAAATGTTGATAGAATTATCAACCAAATTAAAGCCGCTGGGTCAGATGTCTTATTTTACAATATCAATGCGGCAGATGCTCTAAAAAGAGAAGAAATAATTGAAGAACTAAAAACCAAATCGAATGGGAAACCCTTTATAAAAATACTTATGCACTCCCTTGCCTTCGGAACATTAAAAAAATTCATTCCCGGAGATGGGGAAGTGGCAATGACCAAGGCGCAGATGGAAATGACTGTTGATGTTATGGCTCATTCTCTTGTCTATTGGACGCAGGACCTTGTTATCAATAATCTAATTACTCCTAAAGCAAGAATTTTCGCAATGACAAGCTCAGGCGGGCATGTCTCAATCCCTTATTATGGAGCCGTATCAGCCGCCAAAGCCTCTCTCGAATCCCATGTCCGGCAGCTTTCATTGGAATTGGGACATATGGAAATTTCTGTTAATGCAATCATGGCAGGTGTTACGGATACTCCGGCATTAAGAAAAATACCCGGCAGCATTCCTATGCTCGAAGTTGCCAAAAGAAAAAACCCCCGCAAAAGACATACTACCCCCAATGATGTTGCTAAAATAATATCCCTCCTTTGTATGGAAGGTGGAGATTGGATTTCTGGCAGTATTATTCATGCAGATGGCGGTGAAGATATCGTTAGCTATGTAGGTCAGGGGGGAGGTTTAATTTAGTTTACTATTGTTAGCCATTTTATTTATTAAAGGAAATAAAAATGAAACCTATTACTTTAACAGATGACAACTTTGAAGTTGAAGTTACAAATTCCGATAAACCTGTGCTTGTTGATTTCTGGGCAGCCTGGTGTGGTCCTTGTCGCATGATCGCCCCCATCGTCGAAGAACTCGCTGTCGAATATGATGGAAAAGCTAAAATTGGTAAAGTTGATGTTGATGAGAATCAGCAGATCGCAATTAAATTTGGTGTAAGAAGTATCCCAACTCTTCTTATTTTCAAAGATGGGAAATTAAAAGACACAATAATTGGAGCCGTTCCTAAATCCCAGATTGTTGCAAAATTGATTGCTGCCTTATAAAGGCTCTCTTCTAAAATAGCCGCTATACAATATAGTATGCATTCCCCTTATTTGGAATTGCATTCTATTATTGTAACATAAACAAATTGTGCGCACCTGTTAATCAATTTAAATAGCACCAATATACCCCTGATGTAAAATCTATGTGGCTGTATAGCTACTATCCTATATACATCCACGGCTCATCCCTATTGCAGTAACGGGAAAAATCCGTAAATATCAGTGAATATCCGTAAAAATCNNGAAAACAATTCAGATAGGCTTTTTGATCTATAAAACTATATAAATCAGCATTAAACAGTATAACAAAATTTCATTTATTTGTCAAGTCCAAAATGTATATATTTTCCTTATCAGTTTCAAACGACAAAATATTGGTAAATATTTAAATCTTATCTTGAATAAACCGGAAAATTGATTGATTTGGCGCTCAAAATAATAATAATATTTATTTAGATTTTACTTGACAAAAAACTAATAGAATTGTAAGTTATCACAAAAGTTTGATATTTTGTTTATATCAATTGCTTAAATCACATACATTAAATAACTTGTTGAAGGAGAACGTTATGTTAAAAAGAAATGTTACACTTGTTCTATTGTTTCTTTTTGTCCCTTGTTTCCTAATGGCACAAGCGACCAAAGTGAAACTAAAACAACATAAAGTTGTTGGAACAGAGCAACTTGATTCTGCGCCTCAGTTTTATAACACAACTGCTAAGTTGGCTAAAAATACAGCAGCTGTCGGAACATCTATTGGTCTTACTACCAATTACGACTCATGGACTAATTGTATTGTAAGAGATCAAATCGTTTGTTTAGGAAAAACTGTATTGTTTGCCAATATGGTTAGACCTTATGGAACCTCGGCAGCATCTGTAAGACATATTGTCTTTACTCAGAGAGATTCTGTCTCAGGTGCATTTACTCATACTGACGTGTTCGGAGGACAGGCTGGTTGGCCAGATATAGATGTTGAAAGTTTGGGTGCCAATGTAGGAACTATTGGTATTGTTGGTCATTCTCCAGATCAGTTAGCTCTGTGGGATGGTTCAGCCTTCCAGACACAACAGTTTTCTGGTACTGGAACCACTGATCCTTCTTTCCAGTTTGGTAATGCTAAAATTTGGCTTGGTAACTCCGGCGTCGTCAGCAGATCTCTACCTGCGTTCTACAGTTCACCGGATGGCACTTCATTCACAAATTGGGATAGTATTAAAGCTTTTTCAAATATTTTCTCCCCATACCCTGGTAGTGTTGAAATTGGTATCTCCAAATCTCCGGATGAAACACAGATAGTATATTACGGAGCAGGTGCCGGTGCCGCTGCTAATAATGTTTGGTACTCCCATTTTTTGGGTTACCCGCTTGATTCTTGTGACAACATATGGACTGTTGCTACAACAAATTCAGGAACAAATTGGACAGCTAAGGAAATTGAAATCGATGGTCAAAAGGGTATGATAACTGCTTATCCAAATTTTGCCCCTATAACAAGGTACATGGATCAGATTGATCTTGCTGTTACTAATACCGGTGTTGTTCATGCTGTTTCTAGTGGATTTGGTTATAATTTGGCTACCGATACTACCTTGTGGTTCCCCATTCTCTATTATAATTCAGCAAACGCTAAATGGATAACAATTTCTAATCACGCAATCGATACAATACAAGCTCTCGATACTTACTCTGCTGGCAGACACGAAGGGAATTCTTATCCTGCTGTTTCTGTTAGTGCAGATGGAAAAGTTGTTTACGCTGTTTGGACTGGTCCTCAGATGACCAGCGGTAAGCTTGATACTGCTTCTGACGGCGCTAACGTATATTACTGGAAAGATTTGTATCATGCTTGGTCAGTTAACGGTGGAACAACATGGACAACTCCAACCCTTTTATCAAGTGATAAAACTACTTCCGAAGAATTCGCACAGGCACCACAGCTCTTACGCTATGATGCGGTTCAGGGCAAATATATTGCCGATATCGTTTATCTTGCCCATTTAGGGTCTGGTGCTTCAATTCAAACTGCAGTAGATCCTGCCTACAATGATCCGATCATGTATGATGCATTTACAATTCCTGATATGCCTACTGGTGTTAATGATGGCAGTCAGGTTGCACGTTCTTTTAATCTTAACCAGAATTATCCTAATCCTTTCAATCCAAGTACCAAAATCGATTATACTTTGCCTGAAAAGAGTAATGTATCTTTGAAGATTTATGATGTACTTGGAAAAGAAGTTGCTAGTCTTGTTAATGCAACTCAGGAAGCAGGTAATCATTCGGTTAATTTCAATGCTTCAAAGTTGGCTTCCGGTCTCTATATCTATACCTTAAAATCCGGAAACAATGTAATGTCAAAGAAAATGATGTTGTTAAAGTAATAATGTCAGTAATTTAATTTAACGGGCGGAATCTTTGAATAAAAGAATCCGCCCGTTTTTTGAATAAAAAGATTTTAGTTAGATTAAGTAAGAACAAAATAATAACCCTGGTGGAGAAGAGATGAAAAATTTGGTTACCAATTTTATTTTGGCTGCACTCCTTATTATATCCTCCCCTTTATTTGCACAATCCGGTGTTGGTAAATTAAACGGAAGGATAATTGATGCCCAGACAAAAGAACCTCTAATAGGCGCTAATGTTGTGGTCGTTAATTCAAATTTGGGTTCAGCTACTAATGTAAACGGTGAATATTTTATATTAAATATTCCTCCTGGAACTTACACGGTCAAAGTCAGCTATGTTGGCTATTCACCTAAGAAGGTTACTGATGTAAGAATTGTTGCAGGCATAACATTCGAACTGAATGCTGAATTATCTACAGGTTTGGAATTAAAAGTTGTAGAAGTAACCGGCAAAAAATTCTTTGAAGAAAAATCAACAAATACTACTAAAGTATTTGATGCAAGTGAAATTGATAAACTGCCTGTTAAAGGTGTGGAACAGCTTGCAAGCTTACAGTCAGGTGTTGTTATGGCTGACGGAAGCGGCGGTGTTGCCGGAAACGCTACTATTAACGTCCGTGGTGGTCGCGGAGGTGAAGTATTATATATAGTTGATGGCGTTCCGCAGAATGATCTTTACACGGGTAATAACTATTCACAGGTAAGTAATGCTTCAATAGAGCAGATTTCATTTCAGATCGGTGGATATGAAGCAAAATATGGACAGGCTCAATCCGGTGTTATTAATGTTACAACAAAAACAGGTAGTCCTACCTATTCTTTATATGTTGACGGAATGACATCTACTCTTACAGATGATTATGGTTATAACCTTTACACTATGAACCTTAGTGGTCCCATTATTCCGGGAAATAAAGATCATACTATATTCCTTTCGGCTGAAAGAGGATGGTTCCTTGATGCCACTCCAAGCCCTGTTGGTGTTTCCTTTAATTCTGATGTTAAATATTCAAGCGCTGTACTTCCAAATAATTCAGCTGATTCATGGAAGTTTTCAGGTAAAACAAATTCTAACTTTGGCGATTTTAATGTTCGCTTAGGTGGAAATGTAAATTTTTATAATAACCATGTTTTCATATTGTCTTATGCTAAAAACAATATAGATCATATGCCTATTACAAAAAGGGCTAATTATTCCTTCAGCGGAAAAATATCCCAGAATATTTCAAGTAATTCATTCTGGAATATTAATTTAGGATTTAAACAATTAAATTATGAAAACGGTGATGGCGTGTGGTTTAATAACCTTTATGCCTATGGCGATAGCGCTTTGGCTGCTTCTAAAGGAGCTGAATTTTGGTATAATGGCGCTTATCATCCCGGATTACCTGCCAACGGGGTTATGCAAACTCAGGACCGATATGGCTATTTCTATTCAAATAGCGGTGGTAGCACATTCATAAATTCCGGTTATAGAAAAATTAATAATCAGGCATTTAACCTTGATGCAGATTTTACATCTCAGGTTCAAAACCATCTGATTGAATTAGGGGGGGGCATAAATTATAATATATTAAGAAATTTTTCAATTGCCCCTTATGGACTGGCTTCAGATAATCTGAAAGGTCTTTCAACCCAATCACAATTTTATGCACAATTACCTAATGTTTTCGGCTACGATATTACCGGAAGCCAGAAAACTTCAAGTAATGGTTATACAGATCTTGTAGTTCAGGATGGCTCTACTCAGAAAGTTCAAACCAGTTTTGCCCCCAGAACTCCTGTTATTGCTTATGCATATATGCAGGATAGATTTGAATTAAATGATATAGTACTTAACGTTGGTTTAAGAGCCGATTATTTCGATTCACAAAGTCAGGAAGTTGCTGACCCGGCATTACCCTTTGTTAAAGTACCTTTATCTGTTGATCCCAGTGGTTATCAGCTGGTAACGAAAACGAAAAAACCTGAATTTTATCTTTCTCCGCGTATCGGTTTAGGATTCCCTATTACTGCCACTACAGTATTCCATGCTCAATATGGCAGATTTATTCAGGAACCTTCTTTGAATCTGATGTATTACACTCCATGGGTAGTTTCTCTCCTTTCAAATCCTGCTTCCAACGCTAATGCAAGATATATTGTCGGAGACTTGAATAGTGAGGTTACTACGCAGTATGAAATCGGTTTCAGGCATGTTTTGGGAGAAATTGCCGCACTTAACGTTACTGCGTTTTATAAGAACACAGTAGGGTTAATAAATACTGCACCTATATATTATGAGGTAACAGCAGGGCAAGCTTCCTATCCGTATTATACATATTTGAATACTGATTTTGGAACTGTAAAAGGCTTGGCTTTTACGCTTGATATTACAAGATTAAGTTTCTTCGATGTATCAATAAATTACACTTATGCTCTCGCTGAAGGAACAGGATCTTCAACATCTTCATCTTATGTTTCTGCTTTCAGAAATCTGGGTGCAGAAATTCCAAAGGTTATCGCACCTCTTGATTTCGATCAGAGACATACCGGTACTATTAACATTGGCTTCTATTCTCCTAAAGGACAATTTGGAATATTTGAAATGGTGAATGCAAATATTTTAGTTTCATTTAACAGTGGCAGGCCCTATACTCCTCTGTTAGTGCAGCACCTCTTGGGTACTGGTGATGCTACACAATACGGCGATACAAAGGGTTATGTTAATTCTTCTTATGGACCCGGTAATTTCCGTGTGGATTTAAAATTAGAGAAATCTTTCGATCTAATGAATAGCCTTGCAATTACTCCTTATGTTTGGATTGAAAACTTATTCAATACTATAAATGCAGTTAATGTTTGGAGGTCCACTGGCGATCCTTATACCACTGGTTGGTTAAGCACAAAAGAAGGAATTGCAGCAGCTTCAGCACCAGGCGGCAATAATGTTGCAGCAGACTATACGTCACTCGAAAGAGATCCAAGTAATTTTGGTATCCCTAGATTGATAAGAATAGGATTAAAATTAAATTTCTCTAATATTTCTTTATAGACAGAGGAAAAAGGTATTAAATATGAAAAAATATAACTTAATAAAATTTACGGCTCTTATTATTATTGCAGCAGTGACTATGTCATTCACTCTTGCAGAACAAGGTGGAAAGGGTCCTTCAACTTTTCATAAAACTAAATTACTCTCAGGCGATTCTTATGACCTGTATATTAACAATATTGATATGCCGGTTGGTAGTAATGGAGTAATGGCAGATGTTCTTATTCCGCCTGCTACTATTGGCGGCGGCAAACTTAACAATAAGATTTTCCTGTTCTCCGGCGGATTTTATATGTCCGGTTTAACTAATGGTATAATTTGGGCAAATGGAATGTTGTCTGCTTCAAGAGTTACCGACTATGTTCCGGGTACCTATGCTACTGGGGCCAATGATCCTAATGCTCAGCTTTATGTGGTAAAATCAAGTGATGCCGATTTTAGCCAAAGCTGGGTGGATTGGGAAAAAGCGGTTGCCTTAGGTGCTGATTATTATGATGGTAATCATGACGGCGTTTATAATCCTGTTGATTTAAACGGAAATGGCAAATGGGATCCTGATGAGGACCGTCCTGATATTTTAGGAGATGCTACTCTCTGGTGTGTTTATTCTGATCAGACACCTCCTCCAAATAGAACCTTTAATGATGTTAGCCCCCAGGGAATTGAAATAAGGCAGACAGTCTTCGCCTTTAACTCAAAAGGAACGGCAGGCAACATTATTTTTATCAGGTATAAAATTGTAAATACCGGTTATGCTTCTGATACTTTAAATTCAGTATATTTCAGCGTAGGTGCAGATGCAGATGTAGGTGATAGCGGAAATGACGATTTAGTAGGAAGTGATACCTTATTAAATGCAGGATTTACTTACCATATTCTTTCCTCCACAAAGTGGGGAACAACGCCCCCCTGTTTCTTGATAGACTTTTTCCAGGGACCGAAGGCTTATATCCCGGGAGAAACATTCATAGATAATAACGGAAATGGTATCTATGATGCAGGCGATACTCCTATTGATACTGCAACAGATGTTCGCGGAAGAATTATGGGTCTTGGAAAATATCCCGGTGCCAAAAACTTAGGAATTTCTTCATTTCATCAATATTATAATGGTATTGACCCTCAAACCAGGTTCGAGTTAAGGGATTATACTCTTGGCCTTGATAACAAAGGCAGTTTTATTAATCCATGTACATGGACTGAAGGAAATGTCTTCGGTGTTAACTGCGCTAATGTTGATCCTTCTTTTATGTATTCTGGTGATCCGGTTACAAATACTGGCTGGATAAATACTGTATCAAAAGATCAAAGACAAATATCAAGCACTGGTCCTTTCCAACTGGTTAAAAATGATACTATTGCAATAGTAGTTGCTTATGTAATAGGTCAGGGAACTAATGGATTAAACAGTGTGGCTGTTGCAAAGAGTAACGATATAACTGCACAAAACATTTTTGATGCCAATTTCCCTTCGTTGCCTCCTCCTCCGGATGTAGCTTTTGAAACAAAAACAGGTGATGGATTTATAGATCTAACGTGGCCTACATCTAAAAACATTAAATATCAGGCAACAGACAGCTTATTCCAGGTAAGCAGAAGTGTTCATGGATTTTATATTACTCAATATTACAGCAATGCACAATCTCCTACGAATGATAATCAGCCGAACTCGCAGGTTATTGCACGTTATGATTTAAGAGATTCAATTTATAATATTTATTATAAAACTCTGAACGGCGGAGTAGATCTTAGGATGCCGCAGGCTCCCGAGTCAAATAAATTAGATTCAACGTTAGCTGCCGATCCAGCAGCTGGTAGGATTGTATGCAGATTAACACTCGATCCTTCAACTGGTAACCCCTTCATTAAAGGACATGATTACTATTTTTCAGTAACTGAATATACTATTAATAATTGGGCGGTGGTTAACAAAGCTACTAATGCGTATGGACCCGCCGGCGATTATTACGATCCTACGGGAACTGCAGTTGAAGAATTTGAATCTAAGCTTTATACAGTTACTATGGGAACAAATGAGTATGCTCCGAGTATCTCTGGACAGGCAGTTAAGAAAACCAACGGACCATCTAATGGTCAGATTACTTACCTGATTGCTGACAAGAACAGCCTTACCGGCGATATTTATAAAATTAATTTCTTTTCTGATACTAATCCTCTGGATGGGGAATATACTCCCTCCTGGACTTTAACAAATACTAAAACTGGCGTCATGATTGATTCATCAAAGGAATACAATGCCGATACGACAAATTATTTGGGTAAAGTTACCGAAGGATTTATTGCAAGAGTTGACACGTTACACCCTGAGTTCGGTTCACCGGTTTATTCAAACAACAACGTAACTATTAGCGCAGCTAATAGTTGGTTCAATACTTTGTATGGAACTGGTGACGATAGAGGTGTCTTTTATGTCGGTCAGGATGTTCGACCCCCAACATCTACTCAGGTTGGAATAGGCTTTGACAGTATCAGTACTGCCCGTTCTTCAATAATTACTGCCGACAAACTACGAAAAGTTGAATTGCGTTTCGGTCCTAACGATAGTTCGTATGCATATAGATATATTAATGGATTTGTTGGGTCTAATTTAACTGCCCAGCGCGGTTCAAATATTTATGCAGGTTTAATTACAGGCAGCGATACAACCGGAAAAGGTCCTATCGGTAATTGGGTTGCAGGCCATGCAAATGGTTTAGTTAAAGTACCATTTTCTGCATGGGTAGTCGATTCCTCTTATAACGAAACAAGACAACTTGCTGTTGCATTTATCGAAAGAAGAGTATCACTTGGAGGTAATCCTGACGGAATATGGGATCCGGGTACTTCAGTTATAAAATCCCGGGAGATTATTCTTATTTTTGATTCTCCTTACACTGATACTTCAGCTCTGATACAATATACTGGTACTTCAACTAATAAGGCTGATATTATAAAAGGTTATACTCTTACTGGTATTGTTTCTGGTGATAGTGCAACTGATGCCAGGTTGAAAGCTATAGCCAAATCTCCATGGTTTAATACAATGTATGTGGTTGCATTGGATAGGAAAGATTCTACACACTTCTTTAATTCTGGAGATCGTTTTACCATTCCTGTAGTTACATATCCTTACACATCTTCTGATGAATATCAGTTTAAAACGGTGTTAAAAGGAGGTTTGACTGCAAGTGATACAAAATCTTTGTTTGATAAAATAACCGTATTTCCAAATCCGCTTTATGGTTATAATCCTCAGACAGGTAATGTGCAAAATCCCTCGGATGCACCCTGGGTAACTTTCTCAAATTTACCTGAACAGGTAACTATTAATATCTTTACTTTATCAGGTACAAGGATAAGAACATTGACAACTGCAGATAAATCAAGTCCTACATCGCCATTCCTCAAATGGAATCTGCAGAATGAAGCAGGTTTGAGAGTGGCTTCGGGTATGTACCTTGCAATTGTATCTTGTCCCGGACTTGGTGATAAAGTTCTGAAGTTCGCTATAATTATGCCCCAAAAGCAGATTAACTTTTATTAATTTTTATACGCGGCAGCGTAATGCTGCCGCATTATAAATTGAAAAAATTAGGAGTTTAAAAATGAGAAAGTTTTTTACATTTATACTGATAATGTGGTCGGTATCAGTCTTTGCAGGAGATGCATCCAGAAAAGGAACTACCGGTGCTGATGAATTGTTAATTCCAGTCGGTGCCCGTAGTATTGCCACCGGAGGTGCTTTCCTGGCCAATATAACAGGGTTGGAAGCCCTTTATTACAATCCAGCCGGATTAAGCCAGGGTCAGGGAACTGAAGCCATGTTCAGTTTTACTACATACCTGGCTGATATCAATGTTTCCTATTTTGCCCTTGGAAGTAACATTGGTGATTTCGGTTCACTGGCTCTGTCTGTTAAAACTTTGAGTTTTGGCAATATTCCGGTTACAACGGTTGATAATCCTGATGGAACCGGAGCAAATTATTCACCCGGATATATAACTGCCGGGGTCACCTATGCAAAAATAATTACTGATAGAGTATGCGTTGGTGTTAATGCCAAGGTAATAAGCGAAACCATTGCTGATGTTTCTGCTACTGGTTTTGCTGTTGATTTTGGAGTTCAGTACAGGTTCCCTAGTAATCTGTCAATTGGCTGTGCTGTTAAAAATATTGGTACCAATATGTCTTTTTCAGGAAACAGCCTTCAGTATTCAACCAGCCTTAACGGGTCCAATATAGGTTCCCCGTCAGCATATTATAATGTCCCCACTGAAGAATTTCAGTTGCCAAGTTATTTTGAATTAAGCACCGCTTACGATTATAGCTTTAATACAGAGAATAAATTGATGGTAGGTGCTACATTCAGGAATAACAACGTTACTGATGATGAAATGAAAGTAGGACTGGAATACGGCTTTAGAAATATGTTCTTTGTAAGAGGCGGTTATAGCCATAGTATTGAGAATACGTCGGGGAAACTTGTCTCTAACGTAAACGAAGGTTTTACTTTTGGAGCAGGAATAAACTATAGCTTTGCTGATGGTATGAATTTCATTCTCGATTATTCCTACCAGCAGGTTTGGGAATTCCCGAATCCGAACCATACTTTTACAATTAAACTTGGTATGGACTAAAATAATTAGTTTTCCTCTAAGGCGTCTAAATCCTTAGACGCCTTTTTAATATATATATATGATGTAGTATGAATCGTTTGCTCATAGTCCTTTTCCTTTCTTTTTCTTTTTATCAGGCTATACCCCAATCCAGTCAATCAATATTCGAATTTGATTACGCTCAATTTGGCTATGACTCAGTTTCCAATTACATGGAGATTTATTATTCATTTAATCAGAATAGATTAACTCCTGAATTAAAGGATAATAAGAAATATCTTGAAGGATTATTGGAAATAAACATTACCGATTCGATATCAGGGAAAGTTTTCATTAACAAAGTATGGAAGATTGAGCATCCTGTAGTGGATTCGGCAGACCAGGTTAATAAAGATCTGGTAGGTGTTATAGGATTAAAAATACCGGATGGAAAATATAAGTTTATCGTTGGCGGGGGGAATAACCAGAAAGGATCAGAAAAATTTTCCACTGAATATATAAAAGTTCATCATTTTTATGATTCTACTCTATCATTAAGTGATATTCAATTAGCCACAAATATATTACAGGACTCTCCGAATCAGAATTCCATGTTTTATAAAAACAGTGTGGAGGTTATTCCGGCACCTACTATAGTTTTTGGAATTAACAGACCGGTTGTATTCTATTATTCAGAAATATATAATTTAAATAAGGTTGCCCAAAATCATGATCTGAAAGTTTTTCAAATTGTCTATAACGGCAAAGGTCAGTTGTTATCCAGGAAAGTAACAGTTTTTCCTTCGGGATTGCATTCGAAAGTGGAGATGGGTTCGGTTGTAATAAATAGATATCCTACCGATACATATACTCTTGTTTTGTCAGTTATTGATAGTGTGGGTAATTACGGAGTATCATCTTCGAAGAAATTTTTTATATTTAACCCGGATGTTCTTGCTGCTAAGGATACTACGTCAAGGGGCAATTCTGCGTCTATTAGCAGTGAATTTGGCGCAATGTCTGAAGAAGAACTTGATGATATTTGGGAAAAATCGAAATATAAAGCGGTACCTCAGGAAATTAAAAATTTTGCTAAAATTAAGGGTGTTGATAGTAAAAGACAGTTTATGTATGAATTCTGGAAGAAAAGAGATAAGGATATATCGACCCCGGAAAATGAAACTTTCAGAGAATATTTAACAAGAATTGATGAAAGCAATAAACGTTTCGGCTCAATGAGCAAGATTGGCTGGAAAACAGATAGGGGTAGAGTTTATATCCTGTATGGCGAACCAAGTGAAATTGAGAGGTTCCCTAATCAGATGGATCAAAAACCTTACGAGATATGGCATTACAATGATATTGAGGGGGGAGTAATCTTTGTGTTTGCTGATCTTTCCGGGTTTTCTGACTATTTGCTTATTAACTCAACGATGAGGGGAGAATTGAGGGATGATAACTGGCAGGACAGGGTTCAGCAATTATAATCTCTGAAATATGCGAAAAAAGGGATATTAATGAGAATAAACTTAGGGGCAAATAAATACCTTGACATATTAATTATATTTATGTATAATTATTAATTATAGTTTTAAAGTTACCCTTCCGAAAAATATAAATTCCCCATACGATTTTATATGATATCATATGATTTTATATGATATTCTCTTATTAGTACCCTGATTGAACAGTAGTAAGAAGGCAGTACAACCATACTTAGGGATGACCATTTCTGCTATATTATTTTATCTCATCTATTCGTAATTTTACTCTTCTAACAAATCCTTTAATTAATGCAAGATAGAATAGAATATATTCTTTTTATAGCCCTTAGCCGCATCATAAGGTTAATAGGTTTAAGTCTTTCGCGCCGACTTTCATTCCTGCTTGCTGCCTTTTTCTATTTTATTGTTCCGATAAGAAAAAAAACAGTAAAAGAGAATTTACAGAAGGCTTTCCCGGCATACAGTAAATCTAAGATAAACGAAATTGCTTTTGGAAGTTATAAGAGTTTTTGCATTACTCTTGTCGAAATACTATACCTTCCCAGCATGTCAAAATCGGAATTGGAATCTTCAGTTGTTTATAATGATATTCCTTTGATTAGGGAAAAATATAATGAAGGAAAGGGGATAATTTTTCTTGGGGCGCATTTTGGGAATTGGGAATATATAGCTCTTACTGTAGCTCTTCAATTAGGTATACCAATAACTGTAATTGTAAAATCGCAGAGAAACACTTTAGTAACAAACTGGCTTGATAATATGAGAGTGAAATGGGGTAACAAAATAGTTCCTCTGGGGATATCCATCAGACAAGTCTATAAGGAACTTAAGGAGAAAAAAATAGTTGCCATGGTAGCAGATCAGCGGGGACCTGCGGAAGGAATAAGAATTAATTTTATGGGAAGGAAAGCATCGGTTTTTGCCGGCCCAGCGTTACTTGCGCTGAAGTTAGGCGCACCTATAATATTTGGAGTAACGATAAGAAAACCGGATTTCAGCTATCAAACAGCTGTTGAAGTTATTAATGCAGAGGATCTTCCGGAGGAAGAAGACCAGAAAATTGCAGAACTCAGCCGAAGACATGTCTCTGTTTTAGAAAAATATATTAAACAATTTCCTGAACAGTGGCTCTGGATGCATAAAAGATGGAAATACTGAAAAAGGAAGGAGAGAAAATACTAGTAATTCAGACAGCCTTTTTGGGGGATGCAGTATTAACTCTGCCAATGATCCGGAAATTAAAGGAGCTGAATTGTAATGCATCCATAGATGTTCTTTGCATCCCGGCATCTAAAGAAATTTTCCAACTTTCCTCATGTATAAATGAAATAATAGTTATTGATAAGAGAGGCAAACATAAATCCTTTTTTAGCTTTATAAAATTTGCCAGGCAAATAAGGGCAAAAGGATATGATCGGATTTATTCTCCGCACAGATCATTCAGAACCTCCTTATTGGTTTTACAAAGCGGAGTGAAAGAAACTTATGGATTTTCAAATTCATCTTTGTCTCATGGCTACAAATATTTAACTGAATATATCCCCAGCCACCATGAGGTTCAGAGGAATCTTGATCTTATAGGTTATGATTATTCCGAAAAGGGCTGGAGAGTTTTACCTGAAATCAGGATTCCTGAAAGCGCAGACATTGCTGCTAAGAATTTTTTGAAAAGTAATAATATTAATTCAAGTTTTGCTGCAATTGCTCCTGGTAGTATTTGGAATACTAAAAAATATCCATTGGAATATTATGAGCAGGTCGTACAATATCTAATTGCACAGGGTTTGAAGGTTATAATTATTGGAGGCAAAGAAGAAGCGGAAATTGGAATAATGCTTGAAACAAAGTTCCATGGAAAACTGATTTCTTCAGTCGGCAATCTAATGATTACAGAATCAGTTGCATTATTAAAATATTCAAAAATCCTAATAAGTAATGATAGTGCCCCGACACATTTGGGCGTCTGCGCAGATATTCCGGTTTTAACACTTTATTGCTCAACCGTTCCTGATTTTGGATTTTACCCGTATAATAATAAGAGTCGCTGGTTAAGTTATGCAGATCTGGAATGTAAACCATGCGGAATTCACGGCTATTATGCGTGCCCGCTAAAACATTTTCAATGTGGATATAAATTAGAAGTAGAATTAGTAATTTCAGCTATAAAGGAAATTCTGAATGATTAAGTCCGGCAAGTTGATTAATATTGACTTGGATATAAATATTGCAGTGGAACAGGCAAGTAAAATATATTTTGAAGGAGGGGTGTTTATATACCCGACAGACACAATATATGGTTTTGGTGCTAATCCCTTTAATCAAGAAGCGGTAAAGAGAGTAAATGAAATTAAAGGAAGAGAAGCAGGGAAATGGTATATACTTTTAATAAATGGCATTAATGAATTATTAAAATATGTTGAACTGAAATCTGAAAAAGACATGGATTTTCTTATCTCTATTTGGCCCAACCCTGTTTCCGTAATATTCAATCTTAATAATAAAACGAAGAGTATTCTGAAAAAAGATACTGCTGCTTTCAGAGTACCAAACAACAGGTTCTGCCAGAAATTATTGTCTGAAATAAAGATGCCCCTTATTTCGACAAGCGTTAACAAGAATACTAATGCGCCTTTGACAGAACCTAGTTTAATTAAGGATGAGTTTGCATCTGAGGTTGAAGCTGTCTTTTATACAGAAAAAAAATCTTATTACGATGCATCAACAATAATTGATCTTTGTGATTCAGAACTTAAAATAGTACGAGAGGGGAAAATAAAATTTGAAGAACTTTTGGCGAAATATGAAGCTTAAAAATATAGATATTAAAAAAATATTTGGGTTGAAGAGTTTTTCAGTTTTAATTATTCCTAATAATACCAATTTAAATGCTAAAACTCACAGGTTTAGTTATAGAAAAACTATGACGTTTGTTTTTACTTATTCCTTGATAATGGCATTATTAGGTTTTATAATATTTAGTATGTCTCCATTAAAAGGCCTTTTTTCAAAGAGTTCTAACTTCAGCAATAATGAATTAAATTCAATTAATGAGCTTAATGAAAGAATGATTAAATTAAGCGAGGAACTTAATGAAATCAGAAATAGCGATGAAAAATTAAAGAAAGCAATTAAATTAGGGGATTCGTCCATATATAATAAAGAAAATGCAGTAGGTAATAGAAAGATCAATGCCGGAGGCACAATACTCTCTGTTTTCAGGGAGTTTCTTATTAAATTTCAAATTGCTCAGAAAGAGAGTATAAGTTTTATAAGACCGGTGACAGGATTTATAAGTCGCAATTTTGATCCCGAAAGAGGGCATATGGGAATTGATTTTGTGGTAAAAACCGGAACGCCGGTCTATGTTTCTGCTAATGGATTTATTATCTTTGCCAATTATACCGTAAAAGATGGGAACATGATCATTGTATCTCATCCTGGAAATTATATTTCTGTTTATAAGCATTGTTCCTTGTTGTTGAAAAAAGAAAGAGATTGTGTACTTCAGGGTGAATTGATTGCTTTAAGCGGTAATACCGGAGAAATAACCACCGGTCCGCATCTTCATTTTGAAATATGGAAAGAAGGAAAACCAATAAATCCGATAACAATTTTATTAAAAAATTAGGAGTAATAATTGAAAGTGAAAAATTTAAATATTGGGAAAGATGAAGTAACAATAATCAGTGCCGGAGTTTTAATTGAAGGCAAAATGAACAGCAACGGAAATATCCGCATTGATGGAACTATAAATGGGAATGTAACAGCTGATGGTAATATTACTGTTGGTGAAAATGGAGAAATTAATGGAGAAATTAACGGAGAAGTTGTTACTTTAGGAGGAAGAGTAATAGGCTCGGTAACTGCAAAGGAAAAACTAACACTTGAAGCCAAATCTTATTTAAAGGGAGATCTTATAACAAAAATATTAGTTATTGATGCCGGAGCTATTTTTGATGGAAAAAGCTCGATGAATACCGGAGATCAGATGCCGCCTCAATTGCCATTTGAATCTAAAAATGAATAAACCTGAAGATAAAAATTCAAAAAATACTTCCGGGATATACAAAGAAGTAGGACCCTATATGGGAATGGGTTTTCAATTAGCTGCCACAGTAGCATTGTTGATTTTTATCGGGATTTGGCTTGATAAGAGAACAGGTAAAGATCCTTTATTTACAATAATTTTTGCATTTTTAGGTATAAGCGTAGGTTTATATAATTTTATAAAAACCGTTCTTGATTTAGGTAAAAAATCTGATAAATGAAGCACATAAACAACTTCCTTCTAAAAATGAGTCTTTTTATAGGATTCATTTTTGTAAGTATTTTGTTATTAAATCAAATTAGTATTATATCCTTTGATTTTCTTAAATCATTCATAATAGCCGGAGTTATTACATATCTAAATTTTGTATCCGGTTATCTTTTTATAAAATTTTCAAACAATAAATCAGATACTATATTCCTTATAATGATCCTGGGGGGCATGCTATTAAGGCTTTTTATGATGCTTCTGCTGGTTTTTATTTCCCTTAAATTCTTGGATATTAAAACAGGCGTCTTTATATTTATAATCTTCTTTTTTTACGTTTTTTATCTATTAGTAGAGATTTTATACCTATATCGAGAGAGAAGATAATTTTAGATTTTTAAGATATGACTGGAAATGCTGTTCTGGATACATTAAAAGTAGCGACTGATACATTAGGTCATTCGGCAGGCAAAAATAGTGATAGCGGGTGGATTCTTCACCATGTGATGGATGGAAAAACTATAGATTTTGCTCCATTTGGTGAATTTCATATTCCACAGCTGCCAACAATATTCGGTATAGATATAACTCCAACAAAACATGTTTTTTTTATGTGGCTTTCTGCAATTTTACTCATTGTAATAATGATGTTAGTTGCGAGAAGCTATAAAAAGTCACTTATTCCCAAAAGATTTTCCGGTTTTTTTGAAATTATAATTGTTTTTGTAAGGGACGAAATAGCCAAACCAACAATAGGACTTGGTTTTGAAAAATTTACTCCATATTTGCTTTCAGCTTTTTTCTTTATTCTTTTTGGAAATTTTCTTGGTTTATTACCATATTCATCTACATTTACAAGCAATATAGGAGTAACGGCTACATTAGCAGTATTCACGTTCATAATGACGCAGTTTGGAGGAATGAGGCAAAATGGTATCATTGGATATTGGAAAGGATTAGTTCCTCTTGGAATTCCTGTTTGGTTGCTCCCCTTAATGATACCGGTTGAGTTCCTCGGATTACTCACAAAACCTTTTGCATTGGCTGTTCGTCTTTTTGCAAATATGCTTGCAGGGCATACCGTTATCCTTGCTTTGATTGGTCTTATTTTCTTTATGAAGACTATTTTTGTAGCTCCGGTTTCAATTGGCTTTGCTCTTTTTATTTACTTGCTTGAGATTTTAGTAGCATTAATTCAGGCATATATATTTACAATGCTGTCATCTTTATTTATCGGTATGGCAGTTCACCAGGATCATTAGAAAAATATTTAACATTTGATTATCATAAAATTAATTAAGGAGACATAATGGATCTTGCACATTTAGCAGCTGGTATAGGTGCTGGTTTAACAGTAATAGGCGGTGGTCTGGGTATTGGAAAACTTGCAAGTTCAGCTATGGATGCCACCGGCAGACAGCCGGAAGCAGCCGGAGCTATCAGAACTTCAATGATTATTGCAGCCGCACTTATTGAAGGGATATCCTTCTTCGGTTTGGTTATCTGCATCTTATTAGCTTTAAAGGCTTAATTTTATTGGGAGTAATAATGCTCCCTTTTTATTCTAAACTAAAAGGATTTTAGGATGATTGCTGGTATGTTTTACATTATACTGGCTGCCGAACCTGAAGCAGGTGGCAGTCTTCTAGATATTAATCCCGGTTTAATTATTTGGACAGCGGTTACTTTTATTGCTTTGATTTTTATTTTGAAGAAATTTGCTTGGAAACCGATTCTTGCTGCTCTTGATCAAAGGGAGAATGCGATAAAAGAATCGCTTGAGAAAGCAGAGAAAGCAAAAGATGAAGCACAGAAAATTCTTGAACAAAATCAATCAAATTTGAATAAAGCCGAAGAAGAATCACGAAAAATTATTGAACAAAGCCGTTCTTTTGCGGTGAAATTAAAGGAGCAAATGCTTTTGGATACAAAGCAGCAATCGAAAAAATTGCTTGAAGATGCCTCTGCTGAAATTGAAAGGAAAAAAGATGAAGCCTTCAATGATTTAAAAAACCAGATAGCTGAAATAGCAATTAATGCCGCAGAAAAAATATTAAATGAAAATCTTAATCAAGAAACACAGAAAAAAATTGTTGATAAATATATAGGGGAAATTGCAAAAAACTAAATATGCAGGATAATAAAGTCTCATCAAGGTATGCCTCTTCTCTTCTTGATTCAGCAGTCGAAAAGAAGAATTTAAACTCTGTGTCAAACGATATGGAATTGATTTTTAATACGCTTGAGGGGAAAAATCAACTCAATTTAATGCTGAAGAGCCCCGTTATAAAACCCCAGGTTAAATCATCAATACTGAATGAAATATTTAAAACTAAAATAACCAGTGANNATTGCAAAGAAATTTCTTGAATTGAAAGATGAATATCTTGGCATCCTGAATGTTGAAATTACTACTGCTTTTGATTTTACAGCTGATCAGCGGGAACAGATAAAAAAAGAATTTGAATCTAAACTGAATAAAATTATAAAATTAAAGTATATAGTAAATAAGGAACTAATTGGCGGATTTATTGCAAGAGCTGCCGATACAATGTATGATGCATCAATTAAGCATCAGTTGGAAATATTAAGGAAACAGTTCTTAAAAGGAAATCTTTCATTAAACTAAACGTATTTATAAGGATTAAAAATGGCTGAAGTTAGACCGGATGAAATATCAGCAATATTAAAAAAGCAGCTGTCAGGGTTTGAAAATGAAATGGATGTTTATGATGTCGGAACAGTTCTTTCAGTGGGTGACGGTATTGCTAGAGTTTATGGTTTAAGCAAGGTAATGGCAAGTGAACTGGTTGAATTTCCTAATGATGTATACGGGATGGTCTTGAATCTTGATGAGGATAGCGTGGGCTGTGTCCTTTTTGGTGAATCAACTCTGGTTAAGGAAGGGGATATCGTAAAAAGGACAAAAAGAGTCGCCTCAATGCCGGTTGGTGAATCACTTCTTGGAAGGGTTATTACCCCTCTTGGTGTTGCAATTGACGGAAAGGGAGAGATTAAGATTGAAAAATATTCTCCAATTGAAAGAAAAGCATTAGGAGTTGTGCAAAGACAACCTGTAAAGGAGGCTCTTCAGACTGGCATTACAGCAATCGACGCAATGATTCCGATAGGCAGAGGACAAAGAGAATTAATTATTGGTGATCGTCAGACAGGTAAAACCGCAATTGCTATTGATACAATTATTAACCAGAAATATACTCACTCAGAAGAAGCCAAAAAACTGGGCATTAAACCGGTCTTTTGTATTTATGTTGCAATAGGACAAAAAAGTTCCACCGTTGCACAGGTAGTGGCCAAGCTTCAGGAATCGGGAGCAATGGAATATACTACTATAATTGCTGCCACTGCCTCTGATCCGGCTCCGTTACAATTTATTGCTCCTTATTCTGGGGCTACATTAGGAGAATTTTTCAGGGATAGCGGAAGACATGCTCTCGTGATTTATGATGATCTTTCAAAACAGGCAGCAGCTTACCGTGAGTTATCTTTGTTATTACGGAGACCCCCGGGAAGAGAAGCCTATCCCGGAGATGTGTTTTATCTTCATTCAAGACTCCTTGAAAGAGCTTCAAAACTTAATGATGAACTTGGCGGCGGTAGTCTTACTGCTCTACCTATTATCGAAACACAGCAGGGGGATGTATCAGCTTATATTCCTACAAATGTAATTTCTATTACAGACGGACAGATCTATCTTTTAGGTAATTTATTTAACGCAGGTATCAGACCTGCTATCGATGTTGGTATTTCAGTATCGCGTGTCGGTGGTAATGCACAGATTAAAGCGATGAGAAAAGTGGCAGGTACTTTGAAACTTGACCTTGCTCAATACAGAGAACTTGAAGCATTTGCAAAGTTTGGTTCGGATCTTGATAAATCTACTCAGAACATTCTTGCAAAGGGAGCAAGGCTTGTAGAATTATTAAAACAAGGCCAATTTGCTCCTTCTCCAATCGAAAGACAGGTTGTCAGTATTTTTCTTGGAACAAATGGATATCTTGACAGCATTTCAGTTCCTGATGTTAAAAGATTTGAAAAAGAGGTTTTGGAATACATCGAAATTAAGTATAATAATATTTTTGAAATAATAAAAAAAGAAAAACAGCTTAGCGATGCAACCGTTTCATTAATTAAAAAAGCAGCTGATGAATTTTTAGCCGTTTTTAAGAAAAGCACATAGATAAATTATTAAATGGCTACCTTACGGGACATAAAAAGCAGAATTAAAGGTGTAAAAAGCACACAGCAGATTACAAAAGCGATGAAGATGGTTGCTGCTGCTAAATTAAGAAGAGCACAGGAATCCGTAATCAATGCGCGTCCTTATGCAAGAAAAATTTCTGAGCTTCTAAGCCACCTGATCACAAATGAGGATATAGCCAATAACCCATTTATAGTAGAGCGTGAAATTAAAAATATTGCCTATGTTATTGTAACTGCAGACAGGGGATTATGCGGTGCATTTAATAACAATATTCTAAAAGAAGCAACCAGACAACTGAATAGTAATGAAGTATCTGTACCCGGAATAATATCTCATGTTTATTGCATTGGGAAAAAAAGTTTCGACTTCTATAAAAAAAGAGAGTACCCGATGGCAGGCAATGCTTCTGGAATATTCTCATCACTTAAATTTGAAACCGCATTAAATATTTCTAATGAATTAATAGATAAATATTTAAACGGAACATTCGATAAGATTATCATTATTTATAATGAATTTAAGTCCATTATACAGCAGAGAATTGTTACGGAACAATTCCTTCCGATTCCGGTCAAACTTAATAATATCGACGGAAATAAACCTATTGACTTTATTTTTGAACCAGGTCAGAAAGAAATTTTCAATTATTTATTACCGAAACATTTGAAAACTCAAATATGGCGGATATTGCTGGAATCCAATGCCGCTGAACTTGGCGCAAAAATGACAGCTATGGACAATGCGACAACGAATGCTAAGGAATTAATAAGGACTTTGCAGTTAACCTATAACAAAGAGAGACAGGCAGCTATTACAAAGGAGATTCTTGAGATTGTTTCAGGCGCTAATGCTCAGAAAGCAGGTTGACAAAATATTGAACAGTATAAACAGGTTTAGTTGTTATGTTTGAAGATCTTTCCCTTAAATTAGAAAATACCCTAAAGAAGGTTCGGGGTCAGGGTAAGCTTACTGAAAAAAATATCTCAGATACATTAAGGGAAATACGTAGGGTTTTATTAGACGCAGACGTAAATTATAAGGTAGCCAAGGATTTTATTGAACAAGTTTCCCAAAAGGCACTTGGTAAGGAAGTTTTAAGTTCTATTTCCCCTGGTCAGTTAATTACAAAAATTATTTATGATGAATTGATTATCCTTCTTGGGGGTGACAGGAGTGAGATAAAATTAAATGGTTCAGGAATAACAACAATTTTAGTTGTTGGTCTACAAGGTTCAGGTAAAACAACCTTCTGCGGCAAGCTTTCAAAAAGATTAAAAGAAAGTAATCTTAAAGTTCTTTTAATTGCGGCAGATGTATATCGCCCTGCGGCTATTGAGCAGTTAAAAATATTGGCTGCACCGATTAATGTGCCGGTTTTTTCGATTTCCGAACAAGATGCAGTGAAAACCGTCCGTTTAGGAATGGATTATGCAAAAGAAAGCGGATTTGATACAGTGATTATTGATACTGCCGGTCGTCTTCACATAGATGAAGAAATGATGGAAGAAGTTGCCAGGATAAAGGAAATCGTTAATCCAACCGAATCCTTATTTGTCGTAGATTCAATGACAGGGCAGGATGCTGTAAATTCTGCGAAGTTATTTAATGAAAAAGTTAATTATGACGGGATTGTTCTTACCAAACTGGATGGTGATTCAAGGGGTGGTGCAGCATTATCTATACGCTCTGTTGTAGGTAAACCGATTAAGTTCATAAGCAATGGTGAAAAACTGGATGCACTGGAGATTTTCCATCCTGACAGACTTGCATCAAGAATTCTGGGTAAAGGGGACATAATATCCCTTGTAGAAAAGGCACAGGAAAGCTTTGATGAGGTGGAAACTCGGAAATTAGAGGAAAAATTTAGGAAAAATAAATTTGATTTTGAAGATTTTCTTAAGCAAATTAAAGCAATAAAGAAAATGGGTTCTTTATCTTCACTTTTGGGGATGATACCTGGGCTCGGTTCCCAGGTAAAAAATGCTCAAATTGACGATAAAGCATTAGTTAAGGTCGAAGCGATTATCAACTCGATGACAATCAATGAGCGGATAGCACCCAAAATATTGAATGGGAACCGCCGTAAAAGGATTGCTAAAGGAAGTGGTACATCTATTCAGGATGTAAACCGCTTAGTTAAACAGTTTGGTGAAATGCAGAAAATGATGAGCAGAATGAACCAGAAAGGTGGTGCCGGCTCGTTATTTAATAACCTAAAATTTAATTGAAAACAGAGAATAATATTTGGAGGTTCAAATAATTTGGCAGTAAAGTTAAGATTAAGGAGAATTGGTAAGAAGAAACAACCTATGTATAAGGTTGTAGCCGCTGATTCCAGAGCTCCCCGTGACGGAAAATTCCTTGAGTCAGTTGGATTATATAATCCATTGACAAATCCACATACATTGGAATTTAAGGAAGACAGAATTTTATATTGGCTGGGAGTCGGCGCTCAACCCACAGATACAGTAATGAGTCTTTTAAGACAGAAAGGCATAACCCTAAAGCGAGAACTGAAGAAAAAAGGATTATCCGAAGAAAAGATTAATGAAGAATTTGATAAATGGTCAAAATTAAAAGAAGCAAAAACGAAGAGTAAGCCAAAACGTAAGAAAAAGAGTGAAACCGTACCGAGCGAGAAACCGGCTGAAGAAACTAAAGAAAGTACAGCAGAAGTAACGGGTGCTGCTTCTGAAGAGAACGCTCCGCAATAATTTAGGTACAGAGCTGTTCGTCTGTATATTATTATTTAAGTACCCTGCTTAATATGGAGGCTTCTTTCTATGAAAGAATTTGTTGAATTCATCGCCAAGCATCTGGTCGATAATCCGGATGGAATTATTGTCGAGGAAAAAACCCCCGAAGAAAGCAAAATAGTAATATTGTTAAAAGTAGAGCCCAATGATATCGGCAAGGTGATTGGTAAAAAAGGCAAGACTGCCAAAGCCATGCGAACTTTGCTTACAGCGGTATCAGCCAAAGAAGGTAAGAAATCTGTGCTGGATATTGTTTTACAGTAGATCATAGTGAGCAATTTTTATCTTATTGCAGCAGTTACATCTGTTTCAGGTAAAAAAGGCGCTGTAAAAATAATTTCGTATTCTGATTACCCGGAAAGGTTTTTTAATCTTTCCAAAGTCTATATTGATTTTTTTGGCGAGAAAAAATTGTTCTTTGTAGATAGTGTAAAGCAACAGAAGAATACATTCATTCTTAAATTCAAGAATTTCAATTCCGACAAGGATTGTGAAATCCTTATCGGTAAGGAAATTTTTGTGGATGAAGAAAACCTTGTTAGACTTCCGGATAATCATTTTTTTATTCATGATCTTATTGGAAGTAGAGTAATTAAAAATGATAAGGAATTGGGCGTCATTAAGGATGTTTTACAATATCCCGCAAATGATGTTTATGTTATAGAGGATAATGCGGGTAAAGAAATTCTTCTTCCGGCTATTCAAGGGTTTATTGAATCATTTGATAATGTGAAGAAAATATTAAAGCTGAAAGCAGGAGAAGATTTGTACGAAGATGATGAGAGTTGATGTAATAACTGCTGTACCGGAACTGATGGTAAGTCCCCTTAATACCAGTATAATAAAACGGGCACAGGATAAAGGGAAGGCAAGCATAATTATCCACAATCTGAGAGATTATGCCTATGATAAGCATAAGCAGATAGATGATAAACCTTTTGGTGGTGGAGCAGGTATGGTACTAAAACCCGAGCCGTTCTTTTTATGTATTGAAAACCTTTTGGAGCAGAGAGATTATAATCATATAATTTTTACCACTCCCAAAGGAAAAATTTTTGATCAGAGTTGTGCGAATAAACTCTCTCTCTCCGGAAACTTAATGTTTATTACGGGTCATTATAAAGAGATTGATGACCGGGTCAGAGAAAGGTTTGCTACTGATGAAATTTCAATTGGTAATTTTGTCTTAACAGGCGGTGAATTGCCTGCATTATTAATTATTGATGCGATTATCCGGCTAATTCCGGGTGTTCTGAATGATAGTGAATCTGCCCTTGATGATTCTTTCCAGGATGAAGAATCTATTTCTGCTCCTTATTATACAAGACCTGCAGAATATAAGGGTATGAAAGTTCCCGAGGTTCTTCTTTCTGGGAACACGAAGGAAATAAAAAAATGGAAAGAAGAGCAGTCAAAAAAATTGACTGATAAATGGAGAAATTATAATAATTATCGGAGTTAGAAATGATTGATATAAATAACATACTTCCTGAGCAAATAAAGACTGATTTGCCCAAAATAAATTCAGGTGATCACATTAGAGTACATGTGAGAGTAATTGAAGGAGATAAAGAAAGAATTCAACCTTTTGAAGGTGATGTTATCAGCATTAGAGGAAACGGGATCAATAAAACCTTTACTGTTAGAAAAATCTCCAGCGGTGTTGGGGTAGAAAGAATATTTCCTGTAAATTCTCCCAAAATTGCTAAGATTGAATTGCTCAAACAAGGCGATATAAGAAGAGCAAAACTTTTCTACCTTAGAAATCTTTCCGGAAAAGCTGCCCGTATTAAAACTAAATAATTTAATAAGGTATTTGCATTCCGTAAAACAAGGGCTTTGATATGAATATTATAAGCCCTGATAATTTTTTCGCAAAGCTGTTCTTCCATAATTTTGAGATGGGAATAAAGGATAATATCCTTTTTGTTTCTTCTTCTCTTGTAATGGCTGAATTATTAAAATCGGTAGACTCAATTGCTCTCGTTCCTTTAACCGATTTAATCCGGAATAAAGAGCTCTACATATCGAAATCTTTCGGTCTCTCGTTCGAGGGCGGTTTATCAAATTCATATATTTATTACGGCAAAGAAAATAAAAGCGTTACTGAATTAAATCTTTTAGGGGATGTTTCCTCCTGCGAAGTAATTCTTTCCAAAATATTATTCAGGGAATTATATAATACNNGTTGAACTTATAAATCTGCCTTATGTTAATTATGTGTTTGTCTCTAAAGATCCGGAAATTATTAAACAGTTTAACTCTTTAGCTGCTGTTCCTGTCAATAAATTCCTGAAGAATCCAGAAGATGCTATTAAAGAAATTATACCTCCGAATATTCAGGAATATTTTACCGCAAATTTATCCGGTCTGATTTTTAAATATAATGAACAGGACATAGAGGGGATTGAACAGGTTTTAAGACTCCCATATTTCCACGGCATAATAAACGATATTATAGTTCTGAATTTTGCTTGAAGGAATTTTTAATTTCAAAAGTGCCTGAACCTGAAAATCAGATCCAGGCACTTTAGGTTTTAAAGAGTCGTTTGTGAGATACTTAAAATGTTCTGATTAGCCTTCATTTCTGAAAGCATATCAGAGGTAACCTCTGATTTTAACTTCATCGTGCAGCATGCTGCCACTCCGCCATCAAAAATTATATTCTCGATCTCTTCAATGTTGATATCTTTTTTTCTTATTATATCTAAAATTGAAGCAAGAACACCCGGTTTATCAAAATGTTTGACTACAAGTTGATATTTAGCTGCTGTTTTTTTGCTTTTATTTACCCAGTGCTCAATTACACCATTATTAATATACTTTTTGATAATTCTAACGGTTTCAGCAGCAACAGCATTCTGTGCCTGCTCTGTTGATGCACCGATATGATGTGTAACGTAAATATTAGAAGAGGATTGCAGTTTTGATTTTACTTCGCCGGTTTTCCCTTCTGGTTCATCTTTAAATACATCAAAGGCAACCTTAATATTTTTTTCTTTAATTGCATCCAATAACGCATCCTCATCAATTATATCCGCTCTTGAGGTGTTAATAAGCAAAGCGCCGGGTTTCAAATAACTTAATATCTGCTTATTGAATAAACCTTTTGTCTGCGGGGTTGAAGGCAGATGAATTGATATAATGTCGCAGATTGGCAATACCTTATCCAATTCTGAAAATTCTTTAACCCTTTCAGCTTCAATTGGAATTATATCTTTAGCATAAACGTTCATACCGAAAGCTATAGCTCTTTTTGCTACTTCCTTACCAATGTTACCGAATCCAACTAATGCAAGATTTTTTCCGAAAAGTCCCTCAGCCTTGGAATATTCTCCCTTATTCCATTTTCCGCTTCTGAAGTCTGCCACATTATCAGGGATTCTTCTATCTAAGGAAATGATCAATCCCATTGCCAGTTCTGCTACCGCAATTGAGTTCATACCGGGACAGTTTGCAACATAAATCCCTTTCTGGTTTGCAGCAGTAATATTAATATTATTAACTCCGGCACCGGCTCTGATTATTAAGTTCAGTTTGCTGCTTTTATTTATTGTATCTGCATTAACAACTGTTGAGCGAACAACCAGTATCTCAACTTCTTTTGCTGCTTCAGGTAGGTCATTCTCTCCAAGTTTAGGAGAATAAATAACTTCCAGATCAGAATCCTTCATCTGTTGAATATATTCTTCCGGAAATTTGTCTGCTATTAGTACTTTC
This sequence comes from Ignavibacteriales bacterium, assembly GCA_003141435.1. GTDB lineage: Bacteria > Bacteroidota > Ignavibacteria > Ignavibacteriales > Ignavibacteriaceae > Fen-1301. The sequence goes on along the minus strand of PLLW01000021.1, from coordinate 4,750 downwards.
GCTTTCATGTTATATCCCTGTATATGTTAATTGGATAAAATATTAATTGAATTATTTTTATTATTTAACCATGGGGATTTTAACACCCATTAATTTGGCATTTTCAATTGCCTTTTCGTATCCGGCATCGGCATGTCTCATTATACCCATTCCCGGATCGTAAGTCAAGACACGTAACAATCTTTCTTCTGCTTCCCTGGTTCCATCGGCAACTACAACCATACCAGCATGAATAGATTTGCCAATTCCAACTCCACCTCCATGATGTACAGAAACCCAACTGGCGCCTCCTGATGCATTCAGTAATGCATTTAAAATAGGCCAGTCGGCAATTGCATCACTTCCATCAATCATTCCTTCAGTTTCCCTGTTCGGTGAAGCAACAGAACCACAATCCAAATGATCTCTTCCAATAACTATTGGTGCACTCACTTTTTTTTCAGCAACTAAATCATTAAATATTTTTCCTATTTTAGCTCTTTCCCCATAACCCAGCCAGCAGATCCTTGCGGGCAAACCTTGGAAACGGACTTTTTTTCGTGCCATATCAATCCAATTGCACAAAGCCTTATTTTCCGGGAATGTTTCTTTTACGGCATTATCAGTTACATAAATATCCTCAGGATTTCCCGATAATGCAACCCAACGGAAAGGACCCTTACCATCGCAGAATAATGGTCGAATAAACTCAGGAACAAAACCCGGAATATCAAATGCATTGCTTACTCCGTTTTCTTTTGCCTCCCCCCTGATATTATTTCCATAGTCAAACGTTATTGCTCCTTTATTTTTGAACTCAAGCATTGAGTTAACATGCTGAACAATAGTCTGTTTTGCTTTGTCAATATAACTATTTGGATTATTCTTTCTTAAAATTAAGGCTTCTTCATAGCTCATACCCATTGGGACATATCCATTCAGAGTATCGTGAGCTGAGGTCTGATCAGTCAATATATCAGGGATTATATTTCTTTTTAATATTTGAGGCAATATTTCCCCTGCATTTCCCAATAGTCCAACAGATAGAGCTTTTTTATTGTTTTTTGCCTGGAGAACGAGTTCAAGAGCTTCATCAAGGTTATCGGTAAATTGATCAAGATAACCGGTATCAATTCTTTTCTGTATTCTTTCCCTGTTTACTTCAATTCCTAAAAATGCGGCGCCGTTCATTGTCGCAGCTAACGGTTGGGCGCCCCCCATACCCCCTAGTCCTGCAGTCAGAATGAATTTACCAATTAAGGAACCATTAAAATATTTTTTACCGCACTCGGAAAAGGTTTCATAAGTACCCTGAAGAATTCCCTGTGTCCCAATATAAATCCAACTGCCGGCGGTCATTTGTCCGTACATTGTTAATCCCAATGCCTCAAGCCTTCTGAATTCAGTCCAGTTAGCCCAATCGGGCACAAGCATCGAATTAGAAATTAAAACTCTCGGTGCATTTACATGAGTTCGGAAAATTCCAACTGGCTTGCCGGATTGAACCAATAAAGTTTCATCGTTCTCAAGTTTCTTAAGGGAGCTAACTATAGAATAATAACATTCCCAGTTCCTTGCAGCTTTACCTTTTCCCCCATAAACAATTAATTCAGCAGGGTTTTCGGCAACATCAGGATCAAGATTATTCATCAGCATTCTTAATGCCGCCTCCTGAATCCATCCTTTACAGGAGAGTGTATTTCCTCTGGCAGCCCTTATTGCAGTTTTTTCTTCAGCAGGAATCATTTCTACCCTTTAAAATGATTCTCCAGTAATTTATCATATTGTAATAGCATTGATTTATATATCCATTTTTTTATAAACCAGGCTTTGCTCATCTGTTTCTGGATAAATTTCAGATTATTCTCAAGCTGGAATTTAAGTCTTGTCCTTTCATCTTTTGTTAATTTAACAGGGTCTTCCTTGCTGTTTACTTTCTCAAGTATTGAATTAAATGCCTTACTTTCAGCAAAGAATTTATTATCTCCTTGAATTTGTTTTAATGTTTGTTTTAAAAAATTAGAAAGCAGTCTTTTTTCATTTTTATCGAAATCAAAGTTATAATTTGTGAATAATTTCTTCATAGTTCTCTTTATATGATTTGAATGAGAATAATTTGTCTTTTATAGCCTGGAAACCCGGTTTGATTATGTTGTATATATAATGGAGTCTTTCCTTATAAGGGATGAATGCAGATTTCATCGAATTGATAGTAATCTTTTCAATGTCTTCAAGGTTTAAGTTAAAGTATTCAATAGCAGTAAGAAATTCCTTGGTCATTGTAGTATCACTCATTAATCGATCATCAGTATTAATGGTCACCCTGAATTTTTCCTTATACAGAATTCCGAAAGGATGATTTTCGATTTTATCTACTGCACCGGTGTGCACATTGCTTAGAAGACAAATTTCTAACGGAATCCTTTTATCAAGAATATATTGAGCGAGATCACCGAAAGCAACAACATTCCCGTCTTTATCAATGGTAAAGTCCTCTTTAAGATGTGTAGCATGTCCGATACGATGAGCCCCGCACCATTGGATTGCCTGCCATATTGATTCCTTACCAAATGCTTCCCCGGCATGAATAGTTATGTTGAAATTAGCCCTTTGGATAAACTGGAAAGCTTCTATATGTTTTTTGGGCGGATATCCCCCTTCTTCACCGGCTAGATCAAATCCAACTACCCCCTGATTGCGGAAATTAATTGCCAGCTCGGCAATTTCCAAAGTGTTTTTCATATTGCGCATACCGCAGAGGATTAACCCATATCCTACGCCAAAATCTCTCTTTCCCTTTTCTAAACCTTCTAAAACTGCATTAACAATATCTTCATGGTATAGACCTTTTGAAGTAGAAAAAACGGGTGCGAACCTGGTTTCAACATAACACACACCATCATTCTTCATATCTTCCATCATTTCATATGCTACGCGGGAGAGTGCCTCCTTGGTTTGCATAACTGCGCAGGTGTGTTCAAATCCCTGAAGGTATTCTACCAGGTTTCCTTTATTTGCTCCCTGGTGGAACCAATTCCCCAACTCCCCGGGGTCTTTTGTCGGAAGTTTAGTATACTTAAGTTCATTTGCTAATTCAATTACAGTGCTGGGTCTTAATCCACCATCCAGATGATCGTGAAGAAGAACTTTTGGTGCTGATTTAATGATTTGTTCGGTAGTCAAATTCACCTCTTTTTAGATGTAAAAATATTGTTTTGTAAGAGCAAAATCAATTAAACCACCTTTCTATTATAAATAATCAGGTTTATAATTTTTCTCATTGGCCATTAACTACAAAAAGTATTGACTTAAAATTTCTTGACTCTACCTCCCTAAAGTTTTAACTTTGAATGTTATTTTTAGTTTAATGGAGTAAGAATGCAAAGTTCAAGAATTATAGTTATAACTGTACTATTTCTCGGTATTATTTTTACCGGTTTTCAATGCTCATCTACTGAGCTTACAAGTGCAAAATTATATATCCAGCAAAAAAATTATGATAAAGCCTTAGAAGTTCTCAAAAAAGATGTTGAGAAAAACCCCCAGAGCGACGAAGGATATTATCTTATGGGAGAAATATATGGAAACAAGGGTCAGTATGATCAAATGGTTGATGCGTACAACAAATCTTTAGGTATAAGCAAAAAATTTGAGAAAGATATTACAAACCAAAAAGTTCACACTTGGTACAGTCTTACGCAATCTGGTGCGACCTATTTTAAAAGAGTTTCCGGTAATAAAAATCAGGATAGTATTAAGACTAATTTAGATAAAGCAGCCAATTCATTTGAAAATGCTGTTATGGTACTCCCTGATTCAGCATATACATATTATTTGCTTTCGTTAGTCTATATGTCCCAACAGCAATATGATAAAGCTATTAAACCTCTTGAAGAATATATTGCTAAAGGTAATACCCCTGATGGTTATGAATATCTGGGTAGTATCTATTATGATAAAGGAAACCGGCTGAAAAATTTGTATTCCCAGAAAAAGAATGTTCAGGATAGTATTAGTTACATGGAAAATTTTAATAAAGCAATTTCAACTCTTGAAGAGGGAAGAACAAAATTTCCTAACGATGCCAAACTACTTGGAACTTTAGCATCTGCGTACGTTGCTGCCGACAAGTTATCTGTTGCAATCGATGCTTTTAAGTCCTTAGCAGAAAACAATCCTAAAAAGGAAAATTATTATAATTACGGTGTTGTTTTATTAGGTGCTGATAAATATGAAGAATCTATTGTACAATTTAAAAAAGCCTTAGATCTGGATCCGAACTATCAGAATGCAATTTATAATATAGCTGTGGCTTATGTAAAATGGGGAACGGATGTAAATAAACAAGCTGAAGTAAAGGGGGAAAAAGGAGATGCTTATAAAGACGAGTATCGCCAGGCTATACCATATCTTGAAAAATTTACTCAGATTGACAGCAAGGACATTAAAATCTGGGATCTATTAGGTAAAGTATATGCTATATTAGGTATGCCCGATAAAGCAAAAGATGCCTATAATAAGGTTGATCAGTTAAGAAAAGGAAAATAATAAGGATAATCTATAAAATGAATCAAAATCCGCCGCAAGGCCAGCAAATAAATATAGAATTGGGTGAGAAGGAAGCAGAAGGAATATATTCCAACCTTGCCATCATCACCCATTCTCCTGCAGAATTTATAATAGATTTTACACGAATTGTTCCTGGCATTCCCAAAGCCAAAGTGTTATCACGTATAATCACTACTCCGCAACACGCCAAAATGCTTATGAA
>PLLW01000111.1:5786-6131 GCA_003141435.1 Ignavibacteriales bacterium | reverse complement strand
GCAGACGAGGTTTTGAAGAGGGAGTCCTCCGAGGTGATATTACCATTCACGGTTTCGGAAGTGGATGTTTTATTGGAACTTTTCAACTGTATCATTTATTTCACATTTATTTATTGTTTTTCTGTTCTATTGAATCCATAGTTTTGCAAGTTGTTTCTTCACTTTATAATAATCACTTATAAAAATCCATTTGGTTATTGTGCTGATAATAATAGACACTTCACGGAGCCAACCGTTTGCAAATGGAACCAATTCATACAAAAAAACCCTCGCAAATATCAAGAATTAATCATACTGCAAAATCAAACAACATAACCTTTCAAAATTAAGCGCGGATTATCCTTG
>PLLW01000111.1:0-5773 GCA_003141435.1 Ignavibacteriales bacterium | reverse complement strand
AAAATTAATCATTAAACCAATTAGCGTTGCAATAGTAATTACGCCATAAAAACCATGAGCTTTCTTTAATTTAAGATTGAGCCCTTCTTTCATGTTAAAGGCTTCAGATAAGGCATAAGCTGCTGAACCGGATAATATGGGAATGCTTAACAAGCCCAGACCCATGATACCGATAGCAAAAATTAGTTTGGATAAGAAGCCGGAATAAGGGAAAGTCTGTACAAGAGGTTCCAGAGCCTTGGCGGCCTCGGCGGCTGATGTGACATTAGTAATGCCATTCTGATGTAAAACTGTGGCAGCCACCACAATGATTGACCATGTTGCGAATTCCGAAAATATCATACCAGTCAAATTATCAAGACGCAGATTTTTGATAAATTGTGCTCCTATTTTAGGCTTTCCATATCGACTTGTTAGATGAAGTTCTTTTTCCTCCTCCACTTCTTGCGAGGCTTGCCAGAAAAACATGTAAGGAGAAATTGTTGTGCCTAAGACGCCAGTAATGATGAAGAAAAACTCAAAATTCAGTTCTACATGCGGCAAAAAAGTAGCGGCAATAATCGTCTGCCAAGGCTTGTCAATAATAAAGAGCGTGAGCGGATAGGCGAGTAACGTTAAGGCCAACCAAATTAAGATACGTGAATAAACCCGGTAGGAAGTGTATATTTCTAAAACTAAAATCAGAGCCGTAAAACCTAAGGTTAAAATGGTAAAATTGACGGGAACAAGCAGTTGAGCCGCAGCCGCGAGAGCGCCAATATCCGCGCCAATATTAATTGTATTGGCAACAACCACAAGTAAGACAGCCGCATAAAGAACCTTCTTGCTATAGTTCGTCTTGATTACGGTCGACAAACCGTGACCAGTTACGGCGCCAATCCGTGCGCAGGCTTCTTGAACAGCTACCATTAACGGTAGCATAGCTATCACCGTCCATAGTTGGCCATAACCGAATTTTGCCCCGGTTTGAGTATAAGTAGCGATTCCTGACGGATCATCATCAGCCGCTCCGGTAACCACTCCTGGCCCGAAAACCTTAAAAAATTTCTTTATTTTAATAAAAGTTTTTTTCATAACTGACTAAATAAAATCTACTTTTATTTGCCCAATAGTTTCAAGTTTGTTTTGATCATCCAGGCAGTGATAATCAGCTTGCCTGACTTTCAGATTGATTAGCCAGGTAATTCTCCGTACCCATTTGCTCAATCTGTGCACGTTGTATTTCTACCCAATCAACATGACCCTCTTCCATTTTGAGTATCTTGGTCAACAGATCAACACTACCCTCGTCAGTTACTTCATAGGCAAGTTTAATTGCGTCATTATAAGTGCGTACTGCATCAAGTTCATCGGCATCGTCGTTACTGATCATTTCTGAAACAGTTTTACCAATTTTTATATTATTAAGTTTGGATACTGTTGGCGTGCCATCCAAAAAAAATGATCCGCTCTATAAGCCATTCGGCATGGTGCATTTCATCATAGAGCGCGGCGTCCGCTAACTAGTTGAAATATGATCATTATAACTGCAATGACCAGAAGGATATGAATAACACCTCCCAAAGTATAGGAAGTAGCAAATCCAAGTACCCACAATACAATTAAAATTAAAGCGATAGTGTATAACATGATAATTATCCTTTTCTATTAGTTTATAATATTTATATGATCTATATGTACCCAGTTGGAAATATAGTATTATGTTTGTAATGTGGCAATCGGTCAAAGGGATGAAAAAGGAACTACATCCTATGGGTGGAAAAGTGAAAGGAAATTATTCGCTTATTAATGAAGTAGTATCTATTGCGATTTTGTAAGTGCTGGACAAATGAGCATGTTTTGCAATTTGTACACGGGTACCAAGAGCTAATTTTTCAAGGATATTATGGACATGGCTTTTTACTGTGTAGGTTGAGAGATGAAGTTTTTGTGTAATTTCTTTATTTGTATCACCATTCGCAATCAATTCAATTACCTGCTTTTCACGTTTTGTCATGCGAATGGATTCTTCGATTTCGGAAGGTTTGGATCCATTAACAGCATGTTCAACGATTTGAGAAAAAAGTGAGCCAGTTAAATGCGGAGGTAAAACCTTTGTGCCCTGATTAACCGACCGTATCGTTTTCAAAAAATCAACAATGCTTGCATCCTTGAGTATAAAACCCGAGACCCCTGCTTCTACAAATTCGAAAACATCTGCCTGCAATGGAATAAGATCCATCGCTATGATTTTGGTTTCACCTTACCCATCATTACCAATATTTTCACCATTTCCAACAGTAGCCACCACAGTCATATCAGGCTGTTTTTTGAGTATTGCGGCAATACCATCCGCAGAAGTCTATTATCTTCAATAACTAATATTGAGATTTTTTTCATTTATCGATTTTATTGCAAGGATTAAAGAAACTCATTGTTGAAATTTAACTAATTAAAGCAATCATTAAATATCGATTTGCCAAGCTTCCAATTAGTTTTTATTTAACCATTTTGTTTTGCTTAATTGTATAATAAAGATATTATTACCAAGCCTTATTTCCTATCCAATAAATAAAATACAGTGCCTGTGTTTCCTCACTCCAAAAGCTACAAGTTGTTATAAGAATTATATGTTTTAGGCTTTTGTATAATGACACATTTTGAGACATTTGGGAAAGGGTACTATTTGAGTCGCATCTGAGCCGTATCTGAGTCGCATTTGAGCCGTGTAGAATATAGGGGTGAATTTCATGTGTTTGTCTCGTTTTGAAACTAATTTGGAGTATAAACAAAGGGCTATTAAACTTATCATGAAGAAAGGGGGATGGGTATAATTGCAGGAAATATATCAGTCATTATTTGTTTGGATATTTTTTTAATATTATTGTTCTCAATATTTTTAAGAATAATGTTAACTAATCCCAAGCTTTACGAAATAAATACCAGAGTCTGGTTAAAGAAGATAAATAGAAAATTATCTGATCTTCCATTTACTTTTTTTACAGATCTTGCTCAAAAGGGGATAAATATAGTTTGGCTAATGGGATTATGGAAAACAACCTCAGGGACAATAGAAAAATACTGTTTTACTCAAGAACTAGTAAACTCTTATGACAAAGCCTTAAAGGGTTGGAAAAAGGAAGATGTAATTGGTTCTCCCTATTCCATAGATGAATATGATGTTAATCCCGAACTTGGTTCATGGGAAGATCTTATTGATTTGAAAAGGCGGTTAAACAATATTGGGATAAAACTTCTGCTTGATTTTGTACCAAACCATTTTAGTGTTGAATCCAGGGTATTGAAAACCCATTCTGATATTTTTCTTCAGGCTGATGAGGAACTGTATCAGAAAGATCCTTTTACTTTTTTTAAGAATCCATTTAATCCTAAGATGATCCTTGCACATGGAAGAGATCCTCTCTTTCCAGCATGGCAGGATACTGTACAGGTAAATTATTTTAACACCAATGCAAGGGATTATTTATGTAAAATACTGTTAAAATTGGTTGAGGTATGTGACGGCGTAAGGTGCGATATGGCTATGCTTCCCCTGAATAATGTTTTTTTTAATACATGGGTTGGGGTACTGAATAAGACCAATTTTATAAAGCCATTAGATGAGTTTTGGGAAATGGCTATAAAAACAGTAAAGGGGACAAACAGCAGTTTTATTTTTCTTGCAGAAGCTTATTGGGATTTAGAGTGGGATCTCCAGCAGCTTGGATTTGATTTTACGTATGATAAAAGATTAGCTGACCGGCTTGCTTCAGAGTATCTTCCGGAAGTTATTGCCCATTTAAAGGCAGGAAAGGAATTCCAAAATAAATTAGCCAGGTTTATAGAAAACCATGATGAACCCCGGGCAGTAACAAAATTCGGCAAGTTTAGGTCATTGGCCGCTGCAACAGTTATAAGCACCATACAAGGAATGAGATTTTATTACGACGGACAATTTGAAGGTAAAAAGATAAAACTTCCTGTACAGCTTGGCAAAGAACCTGAGGAAAGACTTTCAAATACTATTCGTAAATATTATGAAAAACTTTTAAATATTACTAAAGAGGATATTTTTACACAAGGTGAGTGGGAACTTCTTGAGCCGATAACTGTAGGAAACGGAAATTTATCATATGAGAATTTTTTAGCCTGGCAGTGGTCATACAAAAATGCAAGAGGACTGGTTGTTATTAACTATTCTGAATCGACAAGTCAATGCAGGATTAAAATTGAAACCAGCTCAAAAAGAGATTTCATTATACTGCAGGATCAACTAAATGGGAAAGTTTTCGATCGTTCAATGTCCGAGATAAAAAATCCTGGGCTTTTTATTGAACTTAAAGGATATGCCAGTCATATTTTTACTTTTAACGAATTATAATATATTCTGAAATTCAACCAATCAGATATTTTTTGCCCTTAGGAATTCACACCAATTTCCTTATTTTTAATGAATCCAAATTAAATTTTAGTTATCATATTGCATATGGCACAAAAAAAGAATAATAATATTAAAGAAAGGCAAATAGGGAAAAACTTTCCAGTTAAAAAACCGCTCATTGATCCCAGATATAAAAACACAATATGGACGGTATTTTTTTTCGTTATCCTTTTAGTCTTCTTTATTATGAACAATACTGTACAGGTAGCAGAAAAAGGACCTTATCCGCCTACTTTCAATCCATCAAATCGTGAAGAGCCCAGCAAAAAGGTCAGTAATGAACTTGATATCAACACCCACAAATGATATTATCAGGAGCAAATAATGTTTAAGTTATCTATTTCTTTATTATTGATCTATTCGTTGATCGGATGCTCCAAAAACAACCATAATGAAAATAAGCCGGTCAATAGTAAGGAAACCTCTGCATTAAAAAGTGATAATAATGCGGCTCCTGAATTCGCATTAGTTTCGACAGATGGGAAAGACATAAGACTATCCGAATTTAAGGGAAAAGTTGTCATCCTTGATTTCTGGGCTACCTGGTGCGGTCCGTGCAGAAAGGGTATTCCAGATTTAATAGAATTACAAAAAGAATTCGGAAAAGATATTGTAGTAATCGGTATTTCTCTGGATACTGATACTAAGGAGGCAGTAATACCATTTATGCAAAAGATCGGGATAAATTATCCTGTCGCATATGGCACATATGAGGTAACACAACGATATGGTGGAGTGGAAGGAATACCTACTTCTTTTGTAATCAATAAAAACGGAGAAATAGTTGATAAACATGTTGGGCTGGTTCCAAAATCAGATTATACAGACCTAATTAAAAAGCTGCTCAACAAGTCCTGATTGAAACAACTTCTTTTTTCTTTAATTTATTATAAATGAAAAAAGTCTTAGTTCTAACCTATTTCTGGCCCCCTTCGGGAAAAGCTACAGTTCATTGGCCATTAAAGATTATTAAATATCTACCTGAATTTGGATGTGAACCTTTCGTACTAACGGTAAAGGAAGAATCCTTTACGCGCAAGGATGAAGGCATGCTTAAGGAAATAAATCCTTCTTTAAAAGTATATAAATCCAGATCATTCGAACCATTTAATTTATACAAAATATTTACAGGCAGGGGAAAGAAAGAACATATAATTGATTCAGAGACTATTTCTTCGACAAACAAAAGCCTTCCTCATTTAATTTCCATATGGATTAGAATGAATTTATTTATTCCTGACGCAAGAGTTGGGTGGTATTTTAGTGCTATAATGATGGGGAAGAAGATTATAAAAGAAAATAAGATTGAAGCCCTAATTTCTATCGGACCGCCACATTCTACCCATCTTATTG
>PLLW01000116.1 GCA_003141435.1 Ignavibacteriales bacterium | reverse complement strand
GCCAACCCAATGGATCTGAAAAGAGGAATTGATATCGCTGTTACAAAAGTGATTGAACATTTAAAATCTATCAGCAAAGAAGTTGAAGGCAGAAATGAAATAGCTCAGGTCGGTTCTATTTCAGCTAACAATGACATGACAATCGGAAATCTTATTGCAGATGCAATGGAAAAAGTCGGCAAAGACGGTGTAATAACTGTTGAAGAAGCTAAAGGAACGGAAACCGGTCTTGAAGTCGTAGAAGGTATGCAATTTGACCGCGGTTACCTCTCCCCTTATTTTGTGACTAACACAGAAAACATGGAAGCTGAGCTTGAGGATCCATTTATACTTATCCATGACAAAAAGATTTCCGCTATGAAAGATCTTTTACCTGTCCTGGAAAAAATTGCTCAGCAAGGACGTTCTATGCTTATCATTGCTGAAGATCTTGAAGGCGAAGCATTGGCTACATTAGTAGTTAACAAAATCCGCGGTACTCTGAAAGTTGCTGCTGTAAAAGCTCCAGGTTTCGGTGACAGAAGAAAAGCTATGCTTGAAGATATAGCAGTTTTAACAGGCGGTACAGTAATCTCTGAAGAGAGAGGATTCAAGTTAGAGAATGCAACNNGACAAGGAAAAGTTACAGGAAAGATTAGCTAAACTTTCAGGCGGAGTTGCGGTATTAAAGATCGGCGCATCTACAGAAGTAGAAATGAAAGAGAAGAAAGCAAGAGTTGAAGATGCTTTACATGCTACACGTGCTGCAGTTGAAGAAGGTATTGTTGCAGGAGGCGGAGTTGCATTTGTAAGAGCTATCGCAATTCTTGAAAAATTAGAAGGAGCTAACCCTGATCAGACGATTGGCATTAAGATAATAATGAAAGCTCTTGAAGAGCCATTGAGACAAATTGTTAATAATGCCGGAATCGAAGGAAGCGTTGTGCTTCAGAACGTAAAAGAACATAAAGATGATTACGGATTTAATGCTGCAACCGAAAAGTATGAGCATCTTATCAAATCCGGTGTTATTGATCCTACCAAGGTAGCCAGAACTGCATTGGAAAATGCCGCTTCAGTAGCTGCTCTGCTTATTACAACAGAAGCTGTTGTGTATGAGAAAAAGGAAAAAGAACCAGCTATGCCTGCAATGCCTCCCGGAGGTATGGGCGGAATGGATTATTAATAGAATCCTGAGTTCTATAAAAAGGCTGCCTCAATGGCAGCCTTTTTTGTACCCCTGACAACATATTTGCTAAGAATAAATCTCCAGAAAAATCATCTATTATTAACAATATTAATATATTCCCTTACTGATTTCAATTATAATTCTTAAATTCACATTGTGTTTTTTTAAATTGATATGGATTTAGATTGGCTCAAGAAGACTACAATGAACTCCTGGCGGAATCATTTGATCACCTGAATAAGGGACGAAATAGGATGGCGTTGACTACTGCTAAAAAGGTTTATGACTCCAGACCGGAAGACTTCAGATCGATTTGCTGTTATGCATGGGCTAATCTTGAAAACGGTAATCCTCACCAAGCACTTGAACTTGCCAATTATGCTGTTCAGATTCACCCCAATGAGATAGATGCAAGGTTGTACCGGGGATATCTGCTTATGAGAATGAGCATCTTTGAAGGGGCTGTCTCTGATCTTGAGTATGCTATTTCAAACAAAACAGATATGCTTATGTGGGCATATTGCAATAAAGCAAGAGCATTAGCGGGATTAGGAAAATACTTCGAAGCATTAGAGGAAATTGAGAATGCCATTACTCTAAACGGGCCGGAATCAAAACTCAGTTATGTTAAGGAAAAGCTTAAATGCATTCTTAATACGGAAGGACAAAAATTAAAAGGTATATATTTAAAAAGGAAAACCCTTATTAATGATGCTGAAGAGGCGTTCAGGGAAAAGGAATACTGGTTTTCTTTATGGGCATCCAGGGAAATACTAAAAATTGATAAGGAAAATCCAAAAGCAAGTTTACTGGAGCTTGAATCGATGACTGCATCGTTTCAGTACCGCCCTGCCCTGGCAAGGGCTGAACAGATAAAGCATCTGTTTGTAAAGGATGACCGTTTCCAGCCATTATATAATAGAATACGGAAGGCTGTGGTATCTAATGACCAGGAAGCAGTCCTTCAGAAGAAGGACAATCCTGAGATTAAGAGATGGTATTTCGAGAAAGGAGCTACCAGACTATTCGAAGTGCTTCATGCAAAGACATATGATCTGCTGGAAAACCTCCGCTCCGGAAAGAGAACTTTTCTTCTTCAATTCGACGAAGATAATATATTGTACATTGGGGTGGAAACGGTAATTGATAATCCTTTCTTTGGAAATAAAAGGATGGTGGCAGAGGGAATGGCTGTCTGGTATTTAAATAATATGGAAGTGGGGCGACATCAATTCGAACTTCCTTTTGAAAAAGAATGGGCATCCGTAGAGTTTGTTCAAAGCTGGGGAACTGATAATCTGGGTTTCTGGAAGCAAGGTCAGGGAAGAGTAGATATTTTTCTTAATCTTGAAAAGGTATGTTCACGCTGGTTTTATATTGACCATTCCGAAATTGTAAATTTTGAAGCAACCAATAGCAAAGAAGAAAAGTTTGAACACCAGGAAAAACCTGAAATAGATCAGCCGAATAATGTTTCCAATGCAACGTTAAGACCTGCGGAAGATAAATCTCTTGAAGAACTGCTTGAAGAATTAAATGCTTTTGTTGGATTAAATAAAGTAAAGCAGTCAATGAAAGATTTTGTCGATTATCTTACCTTTATTCATGATAGAAAGAAGCTTGGGCTGAAGACGCAGGGCAATCTTTCTGTCCATTGCGTTTTCCTCGGGAATCCCGGCACAGGTAAAACAACTGTTGCACGTCTTTTAGGTAAAATATTCAAAGCGATGGGTATACTTAAGAACGGTCACGTAATTGAAGTGGACCGCTCGGGCTTAGTCGGACAATATATAGGAGAAACTGCGCTAAAAACAGAGAAGGTAATAAGCGAAGCTATAGGTGGATTATTATTCATTGATGAAGCTTACACATTAATTAAACAAGGAAACCAGCAGGATTTCGGACGTGAAGCAATAGATATACTTCTAAAAAGAATGGAAGATAAATCAGGTGAGTTTGTGGTTATAATAGCAGGTTATCCTGAAGAGATGATGAGTTTTATTAACTCTAACCCCGGAATGAAATCGCGTTTTTCTCATTTCTTTACTTTTGAAGATTATTCTCCCGAAGAACTTGTAGATATTTTTAAGCTGACATCAGAAAAAGAAGAGTATACAATTAAAGAAGATGCATTAGAAATACTTAAGAAAGAGCTAGTAAGAGTATACCGGAAAAGGGACAAGACATTTGGTAATGCACGTCTTGTAAGGAATCTTTTCAATGAAGCCAAGATACAATTAAGTAAAAGGTATCTTAAGGAAAAACCAGACGAAAACCGTACCCGGGAAGCAATGACAACAATTATCGCTGATGATATTAAGGCTGTTATGAACAGTGTCGTTGTCAAGGACGTTAATATTGGAATCGATGAAGAAAATCTTAAAACAGCATTAAATAAGTTGAATAACCTTACTGGACTTGAATCTGTCAAGAAAGAGATTAACGAACTGGTAAAGGTTGCCAGATATTACATTGAACAGGGAGAAAATCCACAAAATAAATTTAATAATCATATCGTTTTTCTGGGCAATCCAGGAACAGGAAAGACCACAGTAGCAAGGCTATTCAGCGAAATATATTCTGCATTAGGTATTCTGCCCAGGGGACATCTCGTGGAGGCAGACAGACAAATGCTTGTGGCAAGTTATGTGGGGCAAACTGCAGCTCGCACAAAGGAAATAATCGATAGTGCCATAGGGGGCACTCTATTTATTGATGAGGCATACACTCTTGCAATGAAGGGAGAAAGTAATGAATCTGATTTCGGAAGGGAAGCAATAGATACTTTACTAAAAAGAATGGAAGATGACAGAGGAAAATTTCTGGTAATTGCCGCCGGGTATACTGACAATATGATCAAGTTTCTTGAAAGTAATCCAGGACTGCAATCCCGCTTTACAAAAAAGATATTGTTTGAAGACTACACTCCTGATGAATTAATAATTATAACAGAAAAATTTCTTAATGATAAAGGACAAAATCTTGATGAGGAAGTAATTGAACCATTAAGAAATTATTATAATAAAGTATACCGTGAGCGGGATAAAACATTTGGAAATGCGAGGTTAGTTAGGAATTTTATAGACAATGCAACCAAGAACCATATGCTTCGACTAGTTGATTTCCCTCCTGAAGAAAGGCATGAAGAGGCAGTTAAGCTATTTACTATTGATGATATTAAGGATTTGATAATTCCCAAAAAGGTTAAAGAAAGTCTACAGATTGAAGGGGATCCTCATTTATTGAATCAATATCTCAAAGAATTAAATGATTTGTCAGGTTTAGAATCTGTAAAGAAATCAGTGGATAAACTTTTGAATAGTATAAAGGTATCGAAACTAAGAGAAAGAAGAGGATTGAAAGTACTTCCACGTAATCTTAATGCACTCTTTCTAGGTAATTCCGGGACAGGAAAAACAACTGTAGCACGACTCCTTAGCAAGATTTATAAAGAGATGGGGATTCTTGAGAAAGGTCATCTTATTGAGGTTGACCGCACTGCATTAGTTGCCGGTTATCAGGGGCAAACTGCAATTAAAACGGATGCGGTTATTCAGAAGGCAATGGGAGGCACTCTCTTTATAGATGAGATATATACACTTGTTAAGAATGAAAATGATCCCGGACAAGAAGCCTTGGAAACTCTATTAAAAAGAATGGATGATGACCATGGAAGGTTTGTTTGCATTGCCGCAGGACTTACAAATGAAATGAGGGGGTTTATTGGATCCAATCCTGGGTTACAGTCACGTTTCACAAACAATTTTATTTTTGAGGATTTCAATCCTAGGCAAATGCTTGAGATAGCATTAAATATATCAGATAAAAACGGTTATAAGCTTGATGAAGGAGCATCGCAGCTGCTTCATGAAATATTTACAGAATTGTATCAGAAAAGGGACATTAATTTCGGGAATGCAAGAACAGTAAGAAATATTCTGTATAAGGCAATTAGCAATCAGGAGGAGAGAATACTAAAAATAGCTGATCCTTCAAATGAAGATCTATGTACAATTATGTTTGAGGATGTAGAGAAGAATGAATATTTTTAGTCAAAAAGATTAATTCATCTTTCCCTTGCATATATATAACAATAAAAATAACTTTTAATATTGATTTTCGAGGATTATGACCGATAGCCCGGGAGAAAAAAATGTTACTGTAAACCGTAAAGCAAGATATGAATATGAAATTTTACAGGTTTATGAGGCAGGAATCGTTTTACAAGGCACTGAAGTAAAGGCATTAAGAGAGGGGAAGGCTAACCTAGTAGATAGTTATGGTTTGTTGAAAGATAATGAAATCTGGCTTATAGGTGCCCATATCAGCGAATATACTCAGGGAAATATCAATAATCATGATCCTACAAGGACACGGAAACTTTTGATGAACAGGAGTGAAATCCGGAAACTAATAGGAAAGGTGAAGGAAAAGGGATTAACGTTAGTCCCTTTAAGAATATATTTCAAAAAAGGGAGAGTCAAGATAGAAATTGCACTAGCCAAGGGGAAAAAAGTGCATGATAAAAGAGAAACTATCGCAAAGCGCGATTTTAACAGAGACCAGGAACGAAAGATAAAGTACTAATAAATGGATAAAATTAAATTTCCTCCCATAAAAGAGCAGATGGACCTTATAAAAAGAGGTGTGTCTGAAATAATTCCGGAGGATGAACTTATAAAAAAACTAGAAAGATCTTTTAAAGAAGGGAAACCATTAATTGTTAAGTTAGGTTGTGATCCAAGCAGACCCGATTTACATATCGGGCATTCTGTAGTTCTACGAAAGCTAGCCCAATTCCAAACCTTAGAACATCAGGCAATTCTTATCATCGGAGATTTCACAGGAATGATAGGTGATCCATCAGGAAGGAATATAACACGTCCAGCTCTTTCTTTAGAGGAAGCACGTAAGAACGGGGAATCCTATCTAGAACAAGCTTCCAAAATTTTACATAAGGAAAAAACAAAAATAGTATATAACTCAGAATGGCTAAGCAAGATGAGTTTTGAAGATGTAATTAAATTGTCTTCTAAATATACTGTTGCCAGAATGTTAGAGAGAGATGATTTTACCAAAAGATTTAAATCGGGAGAACCGATAAGTATGCATGAGATCCTTTATCCTCTTGCCCAGGCAATGGATTCGGTAGCAATATCAAGTGATGTTGAGCTTGGAGGAACGGATCAGAAATTCAATCTACTTGTAGGTCGAGACATACAGCGAGAATTTGGAATGGAAC
The DNA here is from genome assembly GCA_003141435.1 of Ignavibacteriales bacterium. Taxonomy (GTDB): domain Bacteria; phylum Bacteroidota; class Ignavibacteria; order Ignavibacteriales; family Ignavibacteriaceae; genus Fen-1301. The sequence continues at coordinate 20,685 of PLLW01000116.1, read as the reverse complement.
CGCAGGTAATCCTGACTATGCCTTTAATAGTTGGAACTGATGGAATAGAAAAGATGAGCAAGTCATATAATAATTATATTGGAATTACCGATTCACCAAAGGAAATTTTCGGAAAAACTCTTTCTATTCCAGATAGTTTAATTGCAAATTATTACGAGCTTGCTACAGATATTTCAAATGAAGAATTTAACATTATAAAACTTCAGCTAAAAGATTCTGCCATTAACCCAAGAAACATTAAACGGAATCTTGCAAAGAAGCTTGTTTCAATGTACTATGATCGCAAAGCCGCTGAAGAAGCTGAAAAAGAATTTGACAGGATATTCATAAAAAAAGAAATCCCGGATGAAGTACCCGAGTTTACCTGGAGTTCGGATAAACATTCAGGGATTCTTGATCTTCTAACAATTACTAATCTTGCCCCTTCAAAAGGAGAGGCAAGAAGGCTTGTTCTACAAGGGGGAGTAACAATAGACGGTGTTAGAGTTGATGATATCAATACTATTATTGATATCAAAGATAATGCAGTTATAAAAGTAGGAAAGAGAAAATTTATCAGAATTAAATTATAAAATAAAAAGAAAGGAGATGAGAATTTGTATGTTCCCACAAAAATATTTTTTACAAAAGGGGTAGGCAGAGATAAAGAGTACCTCGTATCATTTGAACTTGCATTAAGAAGCGCAGGTGTTCAAATGTGCAATCTGGTTTCAGTAAGCAGTATTTTCCCAACAGGCTGTAAAAGGATTACCAAAGAAGAGGGTGTTAAAGAATTAAATCCGGGGCAGATAACTTTTGCTGTAATAGCCAGGAATTCCACTAATGAACCAAACCGTTTAATAGCAGCTTCGATAGGTGCAGCTCTTCCGGCGGATAACACTAATTACGGATATCTATCTGAACATCATCCTTTTGGTCAAACTGAAAAAGTGGCAGGAGAATATGCTGAAGATCTTGCAGCAACAATGTTGGCAACAACACTGGGAGTAGAATTCAACCCAGATACAGATTGGAGTGAAAGAGAGAATATATATAAAATGTCAGGTAAAATAGTCCGTTCCTTTAATATAACTCAATCTGCAGAAGGAGACAAAAACGGATTATGGACAACTGTACTTGCTTGCGGCATTCTTCTTCCTTAATGGGAGAGAAATAAAATGTTGAATGAATTTGCCTTCTGGATAATATTTGGAATTATTGTTGCCATACTTTTTTTTATAGACTTATATATTACAGAACACAGACAAAGCAAAATTACTTTTAAGTCAAGTATAACCTGGAGCGGGATATGGATTGCGACTGCCCTACTTTTTAATCTTTTCATTTACTTCTATCTTGAAAATGGTCATACACGAGCAATTGATTTTTTAACAGGATTCATTGTTGAGAAATCCTTATCAGTTGACAACCTATTTATATTCCTGATGATTTTCAAGGTAATGGCTGTCCCGCCAACAAGTCAGCCACATGTACTTAAGTGGGGAATTTTAAGTGCAATAATCTTCAGAATAATTTTTATACTAGCAGGTGTGGGGTTAATTAATGTATTCCATCCGGTAATTTACTTATTTGGATTTATCCTGCTTTGGGGTTCATATAAAATGGCATTCGGAGAAGATAAAGAACTGGAATATGAAAAGAATCCTCTGATTAAAATTGCCGTAAAGTACCTTAATTTCAAACCGGGATTTTATGGGAAGTATTTCTTTATTAAAAAAGAAGGAAAGGTATTTGCAACAACAATGTTTCTGACATTTCTTCTTATAGAATCATCTGATATAATATTTGCAGTAGATTCAATCCCTGCCGTAATTGCAATTACAAGGGATATATTCATTATTATTTCTTCAAATATATTTGCCATACTGGGCTTAAGAGCTTTATACTTTGTTCTGGCAGAAATGGTGGAAATGTTTGTATATCTTAAATACGGAGTTGCCCTGATCTTATTATTTGTAGGCATTAAAATGCTTGCATCGGAATATTACCCGATACCTAATGTCATATCATTGATTATAATTCTTACTCTGCTGACAGGCTCCATCCTACTATCCTTATCTTCCAGGAAGATTACGAAAGTCTGATTCCTGGTTTATAACATAATCCAATCACATGTATAGCCAAGGCAAACAATAATCCAATAATCATTGGCTCTAAAGAGTTAATAACTGGTATTGCATCAAAATTCTGTCTTATAAAATACCATATTATACTGGATCCCACTGCCGTAATCATTTCAGCAATCATAAATCCTGAAGGAATTTTTATCTTTGGATAATAAGCACTTATTACAGCCAAAATAATTCCCGGAATGCAAACTGAACCGATGAGATACCAGATTTCAATCACAGAGGGAATAAGATAGGCGAGAATAACGGAAATGGTGCCGGAAATAATAAGCCCTATAATTGTATATAGTTTTAATCTTCTTTCTTCAGAATTAGGAAATAGTCTAAAGATAAAATCCCTTCCAATAGTAGTCCCACTTAAGAACAAAAAGCTATTTAGAGTAGACATTATTGTTGCGAAGAGGGCTGCATAGAAAAATCCTTTAATCCCAGGAGATAAAGCTTTCTCGGCAAATAACGGGAAAGAGAGGACGGGTTGAGATAAATCAGGAAGGGAGGCTCTGGCATATAAACCAGTAGTAGTAGTAAGAAAATCAAATAATGCGAAGAATATAATTGAGATCAATATTCCTTTAACTGCTACACTGCCTGATTTGGCTGCATAAGATCTTTGGTGAAAGCCTGGGTCGGCAAATGTCCATAAAGCTATGAGAAACCAGACAACTAAATAAACAGGAGAAGCTCCTCCCGTTAACTTTAAATGATTCGCCGGCAAATGCATTTCCAGATAGCTATATCCGCCAAATGAGAAATATGAGATGACAACGATTATTATGAATCCCGCAAACATTACAAAAAATTGGAATACATTTGCATATAAATCTGAACGATATCCTCCTTTAAACAGATAAATTAAAGAAAGTAAAAGAGCAATGAGCAAGCTTATTATTGTATTGGTTTTGAATATCAGCCCCAGAAGGTTTGCAGTCATAAGAAGATAAGGCGCCGGAGAAACAAGCACAAAAACAATAAAGGCGGAGATTAGTGCAGTCTTTTTGCCATATACCTGAGACAGTTTATCAGGAATTGTGAAGAGTTTGGCAGCCCTTACTTTTTTAGCAAAAAACAAAGCAAAAAGGAAAGCAAAAACATAATAAGGAAGTCCCTGAGTAAACCAGCTTTCCAGTCCATATCTATAAGTAAATTCCCCAATACCAAGTATTCCCCCATACCAGGTTGATACATTTGTAAGAACAAAAACAAACAACCCAACTTTCCTGCCATTTAATAAATACTCATCTGGATCATTCTTAGCCTTTTTACCAGAAATAAATCCAATCAATAAAACTGTAAAAAAGAAAAGGGAGATAATTATCAGATCAATAAGTTTAAAGGAGATCATACTTGATAACTGTTTTTAAGTCCCTTATTACAAATATTATCCCACCTGATATCCTAAGTCTTACTACCCTGCCTGCTGCAAGGTTACTTGTGCTTTCTTTAACACCAAATGGCAAAGAAATATTCTTCAGTGGATAATACAGACCTTCAGATACAATTTTTGTTTTGGAATTAAATCCATACAAAGAGATGGTTTCGCCGGAGCATGTTTTTATATCAACATTTCCGGAATATGAAGCAAGGAAAGAATTTTCAGCAATAATCCTAATCTTTGCTAAATGGGAAAATTTAAGAACTATGCCGAGATTACAAAAAGTATGGTCTAGCCTATTCCCAGTAACTCCAGTTAAAACAATATCATCTAGCTTTTTTTTAATAGCATATTTTATGCATTTTTCAACATCAGTATCGTTCTGCCTCTTAATTCCAATTACTTTAGATTTTCCATTAAAATATTTTAAGGTAACTTTTGTAACCGAATCAAGATCTCCAATAATATAATTTGGGAGCACGTTAATTTTCCTAGCAGTATTTGCTCCTCCATCTGCACAAATAAGGAAGGAATAGCCTTTCTTTTTCAAATAAGCTAATACGGATTTTGCCGGAGGTTTACCATTGGCAAGAATTATGCATTTATTATTCTTTATCATTTTATTTAATCCTTTCTTTCTGCTATAATCCTAACTTAAAACCAGCCGCAAGATTTCTTTCTGCACCGGGAAAAAATTCTGCTCCAATTGCATTGGCAGAATACAATCTATCGAATAAATTATTTATCTGAATATAAATTTTCGAGTCTGACATGGCATCAAATAAATTAAATGAATAGCTGGCCAAGAAATCGGCGGTAAAATAAGGGGGATTTTTATTATCTGAATATGTGACAAAACTCCCAAAAGAGGCAAGGTATTTAGGTAATTTATTGTCATAATTATCTGAATAAAATGCTCCCACATATTTTCCAGTTAGTTTAATAAACAGTTTGTTTACATCGTACATTATTCCAAAATTAAAAAGAAATCCCGGAAAACCACTTATCTTATTACCATTCAGATCGATACTTCTAAGAGAATCAATATAATAGCGCCCTTCCTTAATAAAATTATTACTCATGGATACATTAGTGAAGACATTAAATATATCCGTCTTATATAAGGCTGAGAGTTCAATACCATTATGTAGTGAATTCTTCACATTCCCCGTAACCGGAATACCATATTGATCTACTTGACCATTTTGTACAATTTCATTATTGAAAAACATATAGTACAAATTTAAAGTGAGGAGCAGATTTTGGAGATTATACGATGCCCCCAACTCAAAGTCATTCATTGTTTCAGGATTGACTAATGGTTCATTGAAATTATANNTTATAGTTAATACCAAATCTGGGATTAACAAATGTATTCATAACTGAGAAGTTTGTCCCAACATATTTCTCGTCGTATAATATGTATTTATGATAAGCAACCTGTAATTCCCCAAGAAAATTAATATCATCATTCAATTGGTATGATTCGTGTGCATATCCACTTAACATATCCTTTCCCCCTTTATAGGAATAAAACTGATAAATGCTGGTAACCCCAACAGGTAAATTTTCAGCGTAGTTAATATTTCCCCAATGTTCCGAGCGATGAATCCTGAATTCCCCTCCTGCAATAAACTCTCCGTTCGGATGTTTCCAGCTTAACCTTGGAATCCACCCACCCTGCTTATTTTCGACCCAGGCACCAATCAAAGCATTTCCAGGATTTCCTGAGGGATTAAATCCATTCTGTGCTGTTAACCTGAAATAAGAAGCATTATAATAAGATGTATCTGAGGCATCATAATTGAAAAAACCAACACCTGTTACATAAAACAATGCGGAATTGAGAATTACATCATCATTAATTTTATATTCATTGAGTAATTCAAAATGCGGCTGACTGAAATTCTCAATCTCCTCAGGTCTTCTTGAAGTTATATAAGTGAAGGAATCAGAAGAGGCTTCCCAATAGGAATAGTTCTTTCTGCGAAGATTTATATCCTGTATAGTAAACTTAGGAAGTCCCGTATATGCTAAACCATCAGCCACGGGCCCCCCATAAATGTTGACCTGGGAAGTTAGTCTATTATCATACCTTACTGCTGAGAGATACAAACTTTTAAAATCAGTCCAGGCCAGATCCCTATATCCGCTACTTAATATTTGCGAAATCTTAGCATAGAATGAATATTTATTATCAATAAGTCCACTTGAGAATGAGGTTAAGTATTTCCTTGTATTATATGATCCTATAGTGGTTGAGAAGTTAAACTCCGGTTTGTTGCTGAAAGATGATGTAATAATATTTATGGATCCTCCCACTGCAGGATAACCAATAATGCCGGAGCCCGCACCTCTTTGTACCTGTATAAATTCAGTGCTTTCCAAAAGGTCGGGAAAATCAAGCCAGTAGACATCATGATCTTCGGGATCATTTTGTGGTATTCCATTTATGGAAACCAATATTCTTCTTTGATCAAATCCTCTTATAGTTAAATAATTATACCCTATTCCGTTACCATTCTCGGAATAAAAAGTAGTTGATGAAAGTTCACCTAAGAATTGAGGAATATCCTGTACAATATAATTTTTTTCAATATTATCCCTGGTTATTTTTTGAAATGAAATAGGTGTAACTCCCTCCTTACCCACAGATGCTTCCACTAAAACCGTCTGGGCTGAAATAATCTCCGGTTCTAATGAAATTATTAATAACGTATTAGTAAGATCTTTTTTAGAAATTGTTATCTTTTTTGTAGTGAATCCAACATAGCTTATAGCAAGAATGTCTCCTTCTATAATATTACCTGTTAAAACAAACTCTCCATTTTTGCCAGAGGAAGTGACGATGCTTTTATTGGCAACAATAATATTGGCATTAGGAAGGGGCAAATGCGTTTCAGCATTACTTATTTTTCCCATTATCTGAGCTTTAGTAATAATTGAGAAGGTACATAACAAAAAAAGAATAATTAAGTTTTTCATAGATTTCTCCATAATAGCCGTATAAAGAAACGGCTAAAAACTTAATTATTCTTTTTAACCCGTTTCCCTACGCTGGTATTATCCAGATCAGGTTTAAGGGTTTAATCTCAGTTATTCATTCTAATGGAACAACACCCCTAACGGCTTCTGACAATAAAAATTAAGAACTAATACCCCGAATCAATCAACCTTTAGTTTTTGACCTTGATTCAGTTTGTTACCCTTTAGTTTATTCAAATCCCTAAGGTCTTCTACAGTAACCCCATATTTTTTAGCAATTGCAAACAATGAATCACCACGTTTAACAGTATAGTAATCTTCACTCTTTTTTACTGTTTTTTTACCCGATTTTTTATTTATGCTGATTTTATTCTTGGCTATAGAATTATTATCACTTACATCATTAACTCCGGCATCAGAATATATCTTAAAATTTGTTCCTGCAATTATTTTATTGCCTTTTAAATTATTCCACTTCCTTATACTAGAAACAGGTACATTATAACGTGTGGCAATTGCAGTAATTGTTTCCCCGGTCTTTATTTTATAATAATTTATATTAGCAGAGTTCTTTGTGGTATTATCGCCAAGGGATGATGTCTTAGATTCATTAAATATTTTTAGTGACTTGCCCGCATTTACATTGTTAGAAGTCAAGTTATTCCACTTCTTAAGATTAACAACTGAAATACCAAATTTATGAGCTATTTCAATTATAGAATCTCCTCTTTTTACTCTGTACTTATATACAGAAGTTTTATTCGAATTTTTTTCATTTGAAGCAATATAATCAGAGTTCTTAACTGCTAATATCTTAATCCTTTTCCCGGCAGCAATCTTATTTCCCTGAATATTATTCCAGTCACGAATTTCTTTAACATTCACACCATATCTTAAAGCAATAGTTCTAAGATTTTCACCACGTCTTACTTTGTGATAAGCCCAGGTTTTATTATTCTTAACTACTTTATTCTTAGAAGTAATCTTTTCAATTGAGGTCTGATTATCAAGACTTGCATAAAAATCTTTCTTGTCTACTGGAACAAATACAGTAAGGTTTTCACCTATGCCTATTGTTTTTGTATAAGGAATATTATTCCAATTTCTTAAATCACTAACTCTAACATCAAAAAGGTCGGCAATTGCAAGAAGGTTATCTTTTTTCTTAACCTTATAGTTTACTGCAACCTTACCATCAGGAATGACCGTTTGGGTGGTTGTAACCGATTTATCTGAAGTGGAGTTATTATTGGCTACTGCTATATTTTCAGATTCATCTATATCATCACTCTTTTTATCATTAAGAGTATTAGCAGGAGTGGTTGAAGTTTTAACTTTAATATCAGGGTTCAAAGTCAGATAAGGTGAAACATAATCATCTGTTCCATTGTTATCTTCAATAACAGATTTATTTTCCTGCCCTGTATTATTTTCTTCAGCAGTTTCGGAATTTGTATTATAAGCATCATCAGAAGAAACAGTACTTGTAATTGGTATTTTCAATTTAATACCTTTATAAAGCCTCGTCTTCGTTGATATATTATTTGCTTCAGCAAGGTCAGTTTTAGAAACACCAAAAATATTTGCAATCCTCTGCAACGTTTCTCCTCGTTTAACAGTATGCACAAGATAATTCCTTTTAGCTGATTCAGGAATATTCTGAATATTGGATGCAAAAAGTTTTACTTTTTCTTTAGGTATGCGGAGAGGATATCCGTCGGGTAAGTTACTAGGTGTGCACATTTGAATTAGTTCCGGGTTCATTTCCTGAATTTTTTCCAGGTTTATATCTGCACATTTTGAAAGAAAGCCAAGATCGATTGCACCATTTACCTTATACGTTTCATATTCATATGGTTTTTCCGGCTTAATGTCAGTAAATCCATACTTTGTAGGATCCATGGCTATTAAACAAACAGCAATGTACTGTGGGACATAACTCTGTGTTTCCTTAGCCAAATATTTTGAAATAGCCCAGAAATTATTTTCGCCGGAACGATGCATGGCACGGGTAATTCTGCCTTCGCCCGCATTGTAAGCCGCTAAAGCAAGATACCAATCCCCCAAAGAATTATGAAGATCCTTTAAATGATGAGCGGCAGCTCTAGTAGATTTTTCCGGATCTCTTCTTTCATCAAAATAGAAATCGGAATTAAGTCCATATAATTTCCCGGTCTGCTTAATAAACTGCCACATACCGACAGCATTTGCCCATGATCTGGCAGTGGGGTTGAGTCCACTTTCAACCATACTTAAATAAACAAGCTGCTGCGGAACTCCCTCTTCTTTAAATATTTTTGTCATCATAGGAAAATATTTCCCTGACCTTGAAAGCCACGACTCCATATATTTTCTGCCACGTGATGTAAAATATTCTACCCATTGCTCTACTAGCGAATTTATTTCCAGAGGGATATCAGTGGAGATAATAGACGTAGGTTTAGTGATTTTCTCTTTATCTTTAAGAGTTAACTGAACTGCAGGTATTGTCTTCCCCATCCATTCTTCTAAGGCGGCAAAGGAAACATCTACAGGGAGTTCGGTCAATCCATCAACATATTTTCTGTAATCTTCAATTATAGACTTCTGAAGCTCAACATAGGCGTCATTCTGTTCTATATTAGGATAATAGCTTAGATTATTGATTATCCTGAGAGAAGATTCATAATTGTTGATTGTTTCGGTAATACTATTTAGTTCCTGTTTTGCTAAAGCTGCCACATAAAACTGGCGAGCCTGCTCTAACATTTCAGAAACGATACCTCCTTTAGACACATTCGTCTGTGTTTCTTTGGAGTTATCGTCTTTTGCTATCTCTTTATTTGCTCCGCACGAGTAAAAGAACAAAGCCAATAAAGAGATAGCAAAAAGCGGTAATAACTTTTTGCTCATTCAGAGTTCTCCAATAATTATATTTATTAAGTAATATAAGATATCATGTGATTATAAACAAGACAAAAAACAATTTTTTATTTTATTTTATAACGTTGAGTTTTATGCGTCTTGAGCATTAAGAAATAATCTTATAATCTATAATGGTATGTTGCTATGTTTTTTACGAGGGTTTTTATCGACCTTTGTCTTTAACAAATGAAAAACATTTATTAATTTACTTTTTGTATCCCTTGGAAGAATAATATCATCAATATATCCTCTTTCTGCAGCAATGTAAGGATTCGCAAATTTTTTTATATATTCCTCTAATTTGTTTTCAATTTCAGTTTCTGGATTCTCCGATTTTGCAATTTCCTTTTTGAATATTATTTCTACAGCTCCTTTGGGACCCATAACCGCAATTTCTGCGGATGGCCAGGCAAAATTAAAATCCCCCCTTATGTGTTTTGAATTCATAACATCATAAGCGCCGCCATACGCCTTCCTGATAATTACCGTTACTTTGGGGACAGTTGCTTCACAAAAGGCAAACAGAAGCTTCGCTCCGTGCCTTATTATTCCGTTCCATTCCTGCTCGGTTCCCGGCAAAAATCCCGGGACATCTACTAGAACCAATAATGGTATATTAAAAGCATCGCAGAAACGAACAAACCGCGCCCCTTTGACAGATGCATTGATATCAAGTACCCCGGCTAAAACCTGAGGCTGATTTGCTACAATACCTAATGACATCCCCCCTATCCTTCCAAATCCTACAATAATATTTTCAGCATAATTTTGATGAACTTCAAAAAAATCCTGTTTATCCACTAATAAATTTATTACTTCCTTCATATTATAAGGTTTGTTTGGCGTATCGGGGATAATAACATCAAGTCTTTCATCAGGGAAAATATCACCTGCGTTAAAAGAAACATCCACAGGTTTATCCATGAAATTTAAGGGCAGATAACTTAGTAATCTTCTTACATTTAACAGAGTTTCTATTTCATTATTGTATATAAAATGGGCGACTCCACTTTTGACAGCATGGGTTTCAGCTCCTCCAAGATCCTCAAAAGATACATTCTCATGAGTAACTGTCTTAACGACATTGGGTCCTGTTACAAACATATAACTTGAATTACGTACCATAAAAATAAAATCGGTAATCGCAGGAGAATAAACAGCACCTCCGGCACATGGACCTAATATAACCGAGATTTGTGGTATTACCCCAGAAGCCAGCGTATTTAATAAAAAAATATCGGCGTAACCGCCAAGGCTATTAACACCCTCTTGTATCCTTGCCCCGCCAGAGTCGCTCAATCCAATTATTGGAATACCACTTTTCATTGCTATATTCATTATCTTAATTATTTTCTCAGCATGAGTCTCCGAAAGGGAGCCTCCAAAAACAGTAAAATCCTGACTGAATAAAGCTGCTGGTCTGCCATTGATTTTCGCAAAGCCGGTAACAACGCCATCCCCCAGAATTTTCATTTTATCCAAACCGAAATCATGCGCCCTATGCTCGACAAACATATCGATTTCTTCAAAAGTTCCCTCATCAACAAAAAGTTCAATCCTTTCCCTTGCCGAAAGTTTCCCCTTATTGTGCTGATCTTTAATTTTCTCCTCCCCCCCGCCAAGTTTTGCTATTTCTTTCTTCTTTAATAAATCTTGAATTTTATCTTTCATTTAATTCCTTTATCAAATAGAAAAATTTGCAGTATTTATTACATTTTCTTTCTGTAATATCCCCTGAATCTCATTTTATAATTGGTTTGCCTATACAGCCTGATGGTTCTGTAATTTTTAATAGATTTGATACCGTAGGAGCAATATCAATAGTGTATACCGGGTCATTTATTTCCTGCTTCGGAATACCCCAGCCCAAAAACAATAATGGTACATGAGTGTCATAAGAATATGCGGTTCCATGGGTTGTTCTGTCTGTACCGCCTAAATCAAAATAACTAACAGGATTGAGTTCAATAAATAAGTCACCGGATCTTGCTGTATTAAATCCATTTAACAAAAAATTCTCCCCATTTCTGCCGGGGATCTTACCTTCAAGATCATCCCTGGTAAAGATCAATAGGGCAGAATCAAAATTTTCCCTTAAATACTGTGCTAGATTAGCCCTTATATCAGCTGCATCTAATTTCTTCTCATTTATAACTGAATAATTTAAATAAATCTGTTTGTTAGAAAAATCAGAGAATAGCTTATCAGTCCCATAATTATTCAGAAGAAAATCCTTAACCGATTTCGTAAATGTTTTAGTAGAAAAGAACTGTTTTATCTTCGTATTCACTAAATCAGGAATTTCTGCTACACCATGATCGGCAGTTAAAAATAAAAGATAATTACCCTTTCCAACTTTTTCATCCAGTATTTTTAATAAATCGCTGATCTGCTGATCAAGTTTAATATACGTATCCTGAATTTCGACAGAGTTAGGACCATACTTATGCCCGATATAATCTGTTGAAGAAAAACTAATAGTTAAAAAATCAGTAACATTATTCTGTCCAAGTTTTTCATTATCTAATACAGCTANNAAAAAGATCAGGTTCTATCTTGGTCTCATCTGGAAAACTTGACCTATAACTTTCCAAAGGTTTGGAGAGAGACCACTCCATAACCGAATATTTATATGGGAGCTTTTTATTATTGAATTCTTTTACCCAGTCGGGGAGATCTTTCATATAATAAGAAGAAGACATGAAATTTCCATTACCCGCATCATACCAATATGCTGCATTTGCCAGTCGTCCTCCCGGAAGAATTGCGCCCCGGTCTTTTATAGATATGGCAATAACTTTAGACATTCCGTTATTCGACAACCTAAGTTGGTCAGTTATGGTAGTACTCATTAAATTCAAAGGAGACATCCTGTCCTTTCCCCCAAGTCCAATAAATCTGTTATCGTCTGTACAATAGATATGTTTAGCTGAATCCCGGTTGTACCAGTCATTCCCTATGATCCCATGGAAAAATGGAGTAGTTCCTGTGTAGATAGTTGCATGCCCTGAGGCTGTAATAGACGGGACATAATTTAAATGCGCGTATGTAAAGTTAGAGCCTTCATTCATAATCCTCTTAAAACCAAGCTCACTATAATTATTACTAAAGCGGTACAGATAATCAAACCTCATCTGGTCAACCACAATACCGACAACCAGTTTCGGGGCTTGCTGCGGAAAAACAAAACTTACGCATACAATAATTAAAAAAGATATCTTACGAAATAACATAATATTACCTTTCAACCACTTATCCTTTTTTTAACGAATAATAGCCATTTTCTGAGTAATATTTTGATTCTTACCATCTTTGGTTATAATAATTTTATAGAAATAAACTCCATTCGCGGGCGCATCCCCATCCTGATCTTTTCCATCCCAGTAAATCCTGTTAAAATCATAATTAAGCTCTGACGAAGTTTTAGTAATCTGTTTTATTAATCTGCCCGCAACTGTGTAAATATTTATCTTTAATTCATCAGGAACCTGTGTGAGTTTAAATGTAAAATAGGTGTCCTTAGAAATTGGATCCGGATAGTTGTAAGCATAAAGAATTTTCGCATCGTTGGATACTAGAAAATTCTTATTTGTTCCGATAGAATCAAACAAAACACCATATGCATCTTTCCCAAAAACAGTTAAAGTGTACGAACCATCATTAAGTTTTGGCTTGTAGTTGACAACCATCTTTGGGTTTGACGGGCTAAAAGTATAAGATACAGCAGGATCATTAAAATATATCGGTTTATCATTAAGCAAAATAATAACTTTAGATGTATCGGTAATGGGTGTTATTGTCGGATCATTCAGTTCGATCTTAATATCCGGATTTGCTGATACATAATCTCCGCTTAAAATATCCTGATTATCAAAAGTTATTTTAAGCAAGGCAGGTAAAGTATCTGATTTTACGTTAAACGGTTCTATAAATGTATTATTATCCTTGTACATTTCATTTATCCTATTATTGGGATCAATCTTGATAATAAATTCCCTTGAACGTGTACCATTGGGGGGACTGTAATTTACAGAAATAAGTCTTCTGCTTTCAGCATTTAAAGTATCGATTACTGTCTGATATATCTGCTGCGAAGAGCTATCTGACATCATTACGTCAACAGTAACCTTAATACTATCAACGCGTGAATCACCGGCATTGTATACATAAAAATTAACAGAACCCGTTTTACCTACATTAAAAGTATCAGCAGATATAGTTACTGCCTGGTAATTTGTACCAAGTTCCGGAAGCCCAACATAATTGACACCAAAAGAATTAATTGAAGGCGGAGTGCTTCCGGAGCCAAGGTTAAGCTCACTTACAATTTTAAGATGGGGATATTTTTTAGCATCAATAAAACCGAGTCCTGCAACAGAATCATTGATTACTACATAACCCAGTGTATCAATAGTATTGTCCTGTTTTACTCCCAATACTTTGAATTTTGTCTCAGTTCCCGAAGGTATATTCTGGTTAACAACTAAACTATTCCAGGTAGAGGCGGGACCTATAAGATTTGTAATAAAATTCCCGGATTTTATTCTCGTACTATAAAGTGAATCAATAGAAACGAGCCCCCCATAAGGACCGTGGATCTGTTCAATTACATCCCCCGGTGCAGCGCCTTTTTTCCCAATAAGTGCCCAGGAACCTCTAAATACAAATTGATCAGTCATCATACTGCCTAAGGATTTAATAGCATTCTTGAGGCTATCAGTAATATTATTTTCGGCATCGTCGCACACACCCATAACTACAATTTTCCCTGCCGGAATCGAATTTATCAAATTTACAAGCTGCGTATTTGCAGGAGGATTATTATATAATTGATACCAACTCGATGTATCCGGATTTAGAGTCAGGGGATCAAACACTACGATGCCCATCCCGGCGAAAAATGTATTTGCCAGAAGATTAATCCCATTTTTAGATATTGAGCAAAATGGTCCTGCATAATAGCCTGCAGAAATAACTGAAATTCTGACTGTATCTCCGAGGATTAGTTTGCCGTTGAGATATAAAGTGCTATCTTTTATTTGGTTATCAAATGCTACCTGGTCATTTAATAAAAATTTTGATGTGCCTCCATAAAAGAAAGAAATAGGTTCTGAATAATTTGTTCCTAACCCGTCAACTTTAATTCTGAACCAGTACCTTTGACCGAAAGTAAGCGTAGGAAAACCTATTTTAGTATAAAAGGTCTGTGCCGATGCTATGCTGCCTATAGGATTAGTAAAGTTTGCATCCATAGAGAGCTGATAGACATAATTATATCCCTGGAATTGGGAAATAGTGGGATTTAAAAATTTTATTATGTTAATTGAAGGATTTTCAACTTTCTGCTCGATTAATAATCTAACCTCAATTGATTCCACTGAAAATTTAACACTTGCCGAATTATCAGATGTATATATCTCAGAAATCCTGTTATCACTATTCAATGTAACAGTTAATATATGCTCCCCGGGCAGATGTCCTGTTTTTAGCCATAATGAAATTGTATCTTTATAATCGGGAACGGGGAGATAAAATGATTCACTCTGAATGATACTACTGTTCAAGGTATGACTTATATCTACTCTAACAGAATCATTGATAGACGTACCATAATTATTTATAACCAGCAATGCTTCAACAGAATCAATCGCTTCATTTATATAATGGTTTTTAATAATAATATCAGACGAAGTTATAGAGAAATTAGGTTTAGCGGGTATTTTAATATTAACAATGGGATCACCTAACAATGTATTGCAAAGTGAAAATATTTTAAATATATCCGATGGACCGAAAGCTTTAAACATTTTCGTTTTAGCTGAAAGATGAGCCCCGCCTACCCCGTAAATTGAATCTTGAACGAGAGACGAATAAAAATAATTAGGTGCAGTAATCGCGGTTGAAGTAAATCCTAATGAAGTATTTGCAATATAACTTATAGCTTGACCGGAAATAATGAAATTCTCGCCGAAACATACAATATCGGGTTCTGCAAATTTATTAGTTGAACAGCCAAAATCTGTAATCAAAGGATTCCTGTTAACATCATTTTTAAGCTGACTTATAAAAGCAATTCCGTTATCCCAGGTTGAAGTTCCACTATGTCCAAGGTAAGAAATAAAAACAGCTCCGTCAGAGATTGCATTGTTGAACTGTTCTGCTGTATAAGGACCAAAATTTGTCGGTGGCTCAATAGTTTTATAGAAATGCACATATCTCCCCGCCAAAGGTTTTGGGCTAACATAGCTTGATATAATTGCGTCATTTACCGATTTGAACAAGGAAATCTGATAAGGCAATTCCGGATCGCCGCCGGAAAAGAATAAATAATGTTTATTCCAATCACTATAGGGGGCATTAAAATTATTCTGGACTTTCGATAAGTAAAAATCGAGATCCGATGAATTATTTATTGGCAGCCTTCCAACCTTCATTTGTGGAAGAGAAATTGAATCATTGAGTACCGCATACCAGACATCACTAACCGGCGAACCATAAGAAGGGATAAAATTCCCACCGCCGATTACACCAAAAGAGCTGCGGACATATCCCTTATAATCGTAATCAGCGTCGCCAATCAATAATAAGTATGATGGAAGCGGCGACTGCCAACTTTGTAATGCGTTGCCGATAAAATCTTTTATACTTTGAGGATACGGATACCCGAAAGCGAACTCATCGAATATATCATTGACATTCACAAGCAAAGGATTTTTTACAGAAGTATAAAGTTGTGCAATGCTGTTAACATAAGCCTGCGCACTATTCCAAAACAAAGGATGTGTTATTGCTATATAATCAGTCTGCCTGGGACTTCTGAGATTAACAAAATTCTTTTGATAATAAAATTTTGGCTTGGAAATATTAGCCGATTTTAATATGACATATGCATCATTCGTATTTACCGTATCGGAGAAGAAAATATTTTCTGCAATTAGCTGAGCATTTGCTATTTTCTTAAGGAATGGTTTAACTTTAAATATTTCATAGTTGTTAAGTGAAGATAATGCCTTTCCAACTTTTATAATAGCAATTTTATTTGATAGACTATCTCTGAGCTCAAAATAAAGAGAATCACCGGAAAGATTAAGGTATTTAGGATATTCTAATTCAAACCAGTCCTTTGCAAGGTAATTTGGATTAGTACCGTTATCATAATTATGAAGCATAAACAGATTAGCCCCGTTAATTAAACTGACACTCCCTTGAAGCAAAACCTGTTTATTCAGGTTAACAACCTGAGAGTCCAGTAGTACGTTATTAGCAGAAAAAGTAATATTATGGGAATTTATTGCCACACTCGAAGCGGAACTGACTAACTTAAAAAATGCTTTGGCTGTTTTACCCGGATAAACATCCTGAAGCTTTAAAGTGTCATTATAAATCGATTCAGCTGCAACATAAGTATCTATCCAATCCCAATACCATGATTTATTCTTATACCAGTTGGGTGTCTGGCTTGCAACCTGATCGTTAGCATTCAGGTACTGAAGCATGAGGTTTGGTTCCTGGTGAATTACAGAAGAAAAATAATTCAATGTATCGCTGATACCGGAAGCCGGAGTTGAAATAGAGTAAGCTCTTTTCCCATTCGTAGCCCCCCAGGTAAGAAAATAAAATGTTGTGTCCGTATACCTGTTAAGGTATTCATTATATTCCTCATTGTCAGCGTTAAGAATTTTGGGAGATATTTTAGAAAAATTCCTTGTGCCGAAAAATTCCACATAATCAGAATCACTAAAAACACCGCTCGCCTCATTACTTACATAAATATTCTGTTCCATTCCTGATTCAAACAATTGAAATTTCTGTGGATTTATAGATGCGACATCGACACCAAGATTAATAAGATCACTTTTATAAATTCTAAAAAGACCTTCACACCCTGTACCAATTTTAACATATGATTGAGAATAATTAAACCATTTCCCGGTTGTATCGGTAATCCCGAATTTAGGATTTCCCCTGAATTGTGCTGCCATATCTGCATTCAATATCAGATCTTTAACTTCATTATCATAATCCGGAACCGGAGATACAGCTATCGGATTTACATTTCCGTCAAGCTTAACTTCAAATTTAATTCCTTTTTTAATAACCAACTGACTTGTCTGTTCGTTAAAGCCGATATCATTTATTCTAACAACAGCGCAGTAGTAATTCCGGAACCAGGTATATCCGGTTATTTCCAAAACAGGTTTAACCATCGTTTTCCTTTTGAGCTGAGTATCTTTATAGTTTATATTACCATCCTTATCAGACACTGCCATTGGGTTTATTTCCGGAAAAACATTATTTAATAATTCCTCTTTCGATTCAACAAGAGTAATTTGCGGCTTTGAACCCGGAGGCACAGCAACAAGAAGAGTTCTGCCCGGAAGTTTATATTCACCGGCTTTGAAAGGATCGGTATATTCATTATAATCCCTGATAGTAAATTTCCCTTTCTGCTTATCCGTATACTTATAATTCCTATCATTCAATTTTATGTAGAAAGAATTCCCCTTAACTTCAATTACCTGAAGATCCTTAGGTTGAAAGTTGTTGATATTTTTCTGCTGAGCAGATAATAGGGATACTAATAAAATAATAATAACAGCAGTTAATGTGTTTCTATTCATAATTTATTAAATTTTTGTTTTAAAACTATTTTTTGTATTAGGCGGATCCAATACCATTAATTTTCTTGTTAATTCACAATGAAACTTAAAATTCCAAATTTTCCAAAAGAAATACTTCGCCTTTAACTTAACCTTCTTTCTGAACAAATATTCTCTCATGCTGCTAAATATTCCCAGTCTTTTTTCTACCATCGGTTTGTTTATTCCCGAAAAGACAGAAATTTTTGAAATAGGACCTTTAAATGCTTTCGTGCTCAAAGAATTATCTCTTATTCTCATAAAAAGCAGGAATTCATTTAAATGAACAAAATTTCCTTTATTAAGCAGCCTGATCCAAAGCTCAAAATCCTCCGAATGATCAAGATTCTCATTATATCCCCCATTTCCCAGAATAAAAATCCGGTTATAAAGAACGCTCGAATTACATATATGCCCTCTTAATTCAATTTTCCTTTTCAGATCTTCCTTTTCAGTATTAATCATATTGAGAAATTGAATCTTTTTATTCTTAAAAAAAACTGAATCTGAGAAAATAATATCTTTGTTGCTTTTATTAATTAATTTTACTTCTTTCTCCAGCCTCTCAGGAACAGCAATATCATCAGAATCCATCAAGGCTACCCAATCATACTTTGCTTCTTTCAACCCATAATTTAATGCTGCACTTCTTCCTACGTGTTTTAATTTAATAAACCTTATTTTTTCACTTTTCAATGATCTGATAATCTCTTCACTGTTATCTTCGGATCCGTCATCAATAATTAGAAATTCAAAATTCCCATAGCTTTGTTTAAGAATGCTGTTTATTGAAGTCAGGATATACTGACTGCAATTATATACAGTCATCAGAACTGTAACGGAAGTATTATTTAACATTCCTGTAAATATCTTTTATAATAAAGGTGTTTTGATCCCCCATAAAGCGTACCAATGTCAAGATAGTAACCTTTCCTGAATGATTCACTATTTTTTTTCTGAACTTATTCTAAATTTACCTATTGCTACCCCTGCCATACCCATAAATAAAGGAAACTGAACCGAAGTCACCGTCAACCACCATCCTTCAAACTGGGCATGCAGGCACATACCAAGCAAAACACAAATCATCAATGCTGAAGTCCAATCCATAGTATTCAAATAGGTCAAAATCGATAAATAAAACAAATAACCCACAAAAAGAAGAAACAAGGTCAGCCCAATCCAGCCGGTTTCCTCCACTAAAGCAAATATGCTCACTCCTTTCTCCCTCATCAGTCTGACTCCATAATAATAATAACTCTTACTAATCTGAGGATTACTTATAACAATAGTGTCGCTAACCTCGAAACCCAAACCTTTCCATCCTCCATGCCCTGCAGCTTCATAGGTTGCTAATAATACCGGTTTTTTTCTGTCGAGCAATGATACTTCGGTTTTAAACAAATAATTTTTTAATATACTATGGAAATCCTCATTTATGAAATAAAATGTGGTTACGCATGCAAATAGTAATATTATTATCCCGAGTACTTTAAAACGCTTCGTTAATAGTGTGAACAGGAAGACAGATAAGAGGAATATTACCAAAGAAGTCCTGGAATGAGTAAGGATCAAAATATAAACATTAAGCAAAAATAGAATTGCGGTTACAATTATTCTGATTCTTCTATCCTTAAATGGCAAGAAGAAGATACCGGGAATTGTAAAAATAATCAGACTACCAAGCGCATTCTGATGCCATAAAAAGCTTTTCAGACCAAGCCCGGTACCAGCCCAGTAATCTTGGGGTATTTTAGTTATTAAAGAAAATACCGAAACTATTAAAAGTAAAATATTTAGAGGGATCAGAAAACCTAATTCATTTTTACTAAAATTTTTGATCCAGCAAAACCCTGCTATTATAAGACCCCACGAAGCTACAATAAAAATACTACTTCTTTTAAAACTTTCCCAGGGATAAGGAGACCAAAATGCAGTAACCATTGCCCAGAACCCAAACGAAGCAATAATTAACAAAGAGAACTTTAGTTCCTTACTTTTAAATTCTTTAAATCCGGTTAAAATAAAATACAAATAGAAAGCATGGACCGAGTATGCTACCCAGATCAACTGTCCGATACTCCATACTGCTGTAGTAAGAATAAAGAAGAACGGAAAAACTATTCCGAATATCTTTTTATTCATAACTGAATTATACTTCATCAACCTCTTTTAATTTGTCTCTTTTTTTACCGGAATAACTAAAGTATTTATAGTAGGAATCATAACCGGCTTTGTATGAGAATTTATTAAGAACAGTCCCTAAAAATAATGAATGATCATTCTCTATAAACCGGACGGCTTTCTCAACCAAATTCAGTTGTGTCGCATCAGGTGAAACCACAAGCATAGATGCATCAACCAAACTTGATAATATTTCAGTATCGGTTACAGTAATTATTGTAGCAGAATCAAGAATAATAACATCATATTTTTCCCGCATTTCACTCAGGAAATCAATCATGCGTTTAGATCCGAGGAGTTCAGAAGGATTCGGACATAATGTTCCTGTTGTTATAATATTTAAATTCTCTAATTTTGAAGGACGAATAATTTCATTTAAAGTAGCTTTTTTTAAGAAAAAATCATTTAATCCGGGGGATTTTTGCAGGTTGAATATATTATGTATTCTGGGTTTCCTTAAATCGGCATCAAT
>PLLW01000036.1 GCA_003141435.1 Ignavibacteriales bacterium | reverse complement strand
ACGAAACTTGCACCGAAACCATAACCAACAATTAACAAAGGTATTTTAGCAACATCAGTAACTACATGGAATGTATCAACGAGAGTAAACAGTCCAGCGACACCAAGTAAACTCATTGCAACAACAAAAAACCCTGAAACAGCGCCACCTCTTAAGGCAGTTTGCAAAGCCCCATTCATCCCTTTCGTAGCGGCAGCTGCAGTGCGGATATTGGAACGGATTGCCACCCACATACCCATATATCCAGCCGCAACAGAGCACAATGCGCCCAAAACAAAGGACAAGGTTGTCCATAGTGCTAATTGAGCCTGGCTGGCAGGATCGTGAACAGTAGGAGTTCGAATAAAAGCATACATAATATAAATAAAGGCTGCGAGACAGAGAGCGAGCCAAAGGATGGTTCTGTTTTGACGTCTAAGAAAAGCCTCAGCACCCTGTTTAATTGCATTCGATATTTCCTGCATTTTAGCTGATCCAGTGTCCCTTTTCAAGACATCCCTGATCAGGTATACTGCAAAGAGCAACCCAAGAATGCTGATGCCAAATATTAACGAAAGTTCCATTTAGTTACTCCAAAAGTTATGGTTGTTGATACTGAAAAATACTTAAAGCTTTAAGATAAATGTAGGTATTTTAAGAATCGCTTTATATCTGCTATATAGAAAATCATTTAATTTGAGAAATTATTAAATAATGGTGGATTTGTCAAATATTTACTGATTATTTAATCTACAATTATGGGCACTCCTATTTTGTAAGCATCGACAGGTTATTGAGGATATTATTGAAACCGGAACAATGAATCAATAAAAGAATTATCGGAAGCTCCTTTTGAATTATGGCAGTATTCATTAGTATGTGAGGAATATGTATAATCTTTGGACCAGGATTTTGCATTTATGATAATTTCTTCAATAGCGGAGAGAATATAATTGAGTTCTTTATTGGTCATAGTGGGATGAAGCGAGAAGCGCACCCAGCCAGGTTTTTCAGAGAAATCCCCGTGGTTTATTTTATCTGAAATTCTTTTAGAGCGAGTTGGGTCGACATGAAGAAGGTAATGCCCGTATGTTCCGGCGCATGAACATCCGCCGCGCATTTGAATTCCGTATCTATCATTTAATAATTTTACCATTAAATTGTAATGAATGTCCTCGATATAAAAAGAAATAATACCTAGCCTATCTTCATGTTCCTGTGCAAGAATATGGAGAGAAGGGATTTTCTTTAACCGGGGAAATGCGATATTAAGAAGTTCCTTTTCGCGTGCGATTATATTCTGGACTCCCATTTGTTCTTTCAATTTGATTGCGAGTCCAGTTTTTATTGCCTGCAGAAAACCAGGGGTTCCTCCGTCTTCACGAGTTTCGATATCATCGATATATTTATGCTGCCCCCACGGGTTAGTCCAATCTACAGTTCCACCACCAGGGTTATCGGGAACTTTACGTTTATAAAGAGCAGAATCAAAAATCATTACGCCAGATGTCCCGGGCCCACCCAGGAATTTATGCGGGGAGAAAAATACTGCGTCTAGTTTCTGCAAAGGATCATCCGGATGCATATTTATATCAATATAAGGCGCTGCTGCTGCAAAATCGATTAGGCAGATACCTCCATATTTGTGCATCAGTTTAGCCATTTGGTGATAAGGAGTTTGGATACCTGTAACATTTGAAGCTGCAGTGAAGGCTCCGATTTTAGTTTTACGATCCTTGTATTGAATTAATAGATCCTCTAATCTATCGGGGTTAACGAGACCTTGATCATTTGTTTCAATAATGACAACATCACAAATTGTTTCGAGCCAAGAGGTATGATTGGAATGGTGCTCCATATGAGTAATAAACACAACCGGTTTTTCGCTTTCAGGGATTAAAGTGAATTTATCGAGCTGTTCAGGAATTTTGAGACCGAGGAGTCTTTGGAATTTGTTTATTGCAGCAGTCATACCAAAACCGGCGAAGATTATGACATCTTTTTCATCAGCATGGACATGATTTTTAACTATCTGTCTTGCTTTTTTATAAGCCTTGGTCATTAACGAGCCAGTTTCGCTAGATTCGGAGTGAGTGTTGCCGACAAAGGGATATAATTTAATTAATAGAATATCTTCAATAGGATGATATAATCTTCCGCTAGCAATCCAATCGGCATAAACAAGTTTATGTCTTCCATAAGGAGATTCGAATTCCTGATCAATTCCTATAACGTTATTTCTAAATTTTGAGAAATATTCTTCAAGCGACATTATTCACCAAAATATTAATAAAAACCATTCAAATTTACACAATAAAATAATATACAGAATTTTATCAGAATAAAAACACAGAGATAATAACAGCGCCAATTATTATCCACAAAGGATCTGTTTTAAATTTAAGCAATGCAATTAATGAAAGTGAAAAGATAAGCCATGTTTTCCAATCAAAAAGCGATTCAATTCCGAAATGGATAGTAGTTGAAATAAGAAGACCGATAAATCCTGCTAATATCCCCCTCATTATTACATTTATGGCAGGCAGTTTTGTTAGTTTGGCATGAACATTATAGAGAAGGAAAAGCAATATAAGGGAAGGGGTAAAAATGGCAATAGTTGCAGTAACAGCTCCAATAAATCCATATACCTTATATCCAATGAAGGTGGAAGTAATTAAAACAGGACCGGGGGTAATCTGTCCCAAAGCGATACCATCTCTAAATTCAGATAAAGTAAGCCAATGATGAATGTTAATAGTTTCATTTTGAATCAAAGGAATAGAATTAAAACCACCCCCGAAAGCCAAGGTTCCAATTTTAACAAAGGATAAAAACAATTCACGTAATTCAGGGAAAAATACCAAAACAAAAAGGATTACTAGATTAACGCTAATGAAAATGCTATAATTTCCTAACCTGGCAATAGCATTAGAAATTAGACCTTGATTAAAATCAGGTAAGACGGTTTTACCAGATTCTGTTACCTCTTCATATTCGCCGGTAAAATAGTAAGAAAGAAATCCCAATATTCCGGCATCAATAATCAGATAAACAAAATTTATTTTCAGCCAGAAAGAAAACATAAATATTAAAGCGGTTATCAGGAAACCCTTATAGTGA
The DNA here is from genome assembly GCA_003141435.1 of Ignavibacteriales bacterium. GTDB lineage: Bacteria > Bacteroidota > Ignavibacteria > Ignavibacteriales > Ignavibacteriaceae > Fen-1301. Next base: position 21,989 of record PLLW01000036.1, on the reverse strand, counting down.
CGGATAGAAAATTTGGGGAATACTGTTTTCCCGAGAGTTACCACTGCGTTGATTAACAATGCAACGACCATAGCACCCAGACCTGTAAAAAGAGATTTAACGAGTGAAAGATTCCTGAAATTAAAATACAGATAGGAAAGTAAAGTAATGGCAAAGAATGTGGGCAGTATAAAGAAAAAAGAAACTACTAAAGCACCAGAGACATTCCTAAGTTTATATCCGATACAGGACATTGTGAGAATCCCAGTGGCACCCGGCAATATCTGAACAAAACTAAGAACATCCAGGAATTCCTTCTCATCAATCCATTTTTTTTCAGTTACAAATTTCTTTTTGATTTGCGCAAACATAGCAGGTCCGCCGTAAGCAGTGGCACCTGTATAAAGGCTTACCTTAATTAATTCTTTTAATGGAATCTTTTGCATTTATCGAATTACGGCGAATTTGCCAATCTTTGTTTCAACTTCATTATTAGAACTATCCATGCGCACGATACGATAAATATAAATACCTGTGCTTAGAAGGTCGTTATTTTTGTCCCTGAGGTTGTAGTCAACTCCGCCTGTTGTTGTACTTTCATCAATTTCGCTTATTCTAATGCCATTAATATTAAAGATAATGATTTTTACTTTTTGCGGCAGATTAGCAAAAGTAAGCTTTCCTGAACCATTATTTATTTTAACGGGGCTTGGATAAACGTAAATGCTTGACAAATCCTGAGTAACTCCTGTCAATACAATATAACTTCCTGTTTCGGGAGCAATGGGAAGATTTCCGCTTTCAGATGAAGAAACTAGGTTGATTATTTTAAGGCGGTATTGTATACCAACCGAACCAACAGGTTTTTTCTTTTCAAGATTTAGATAAATTATCAACTTTGAGGGGTCGATCTCTACAGACTCAACAGCATTAACCGGATCGAAAGTATAGTTAGCAAGGTTTTTAGCTGATGCGGAATCAACCGGAAGGTTAAATGTTATCTTAATCCGGAATGGGTTAATAATTTCATTATTTGAAATCATTAAATAGGGTGCTTCGATAATACTTACAACGGTAAATGAATCTGTTTCGCTCTTTACAGGTGAATTATAAAAGTCATTAAGATTACTTACAGCAATTTTATTTAAACCAAGAGGGAAATTGTCCTTAAATGTAAGCAGATAAGAAAATTGGGAAGCGGCGGAAATGGAGTTAGGATAAATGCCGGTTACTAATTCAAAAGCTTTCAGATTCTCGATCTTAGTTTTAATCATTTCACTGAACTTAACGAGGATTGATTTGCTGCTTTTATTTTCTATTGAAATTATTATTGCAGGATTATGCACGTATACATCGATCATTTCAGAAAGATCTGATAATGGAATTGGTTTATCAGAACCGTAGGCTTTGATAGAATAGAAATAGTGAGTAGTATCTTTGACATTCAAATCATTATAAGAAGAACTATTTGTAGAATCATATAAACTTAAGTTATTCTTAGAGGAACCACGAAATATATAGAATAAAGAAGCGGAGCTTTTCCACTGGATAATTACATGGTTAGAATCCAAACTATTTCCTGAGACAAATGAAGGAGGGGCAGTTTTATTGGCGGGACCGAATTCATAAAATGTATAACCATTAGCGCCCTGAAAGCCAATTTCCTTAACTCCATTACGATTAAGATCGCCAGCAAATATTGTTGAATTATTTGTCCCTTCGGTATAAAAAACAAGTTTATCTCCCCCAGCCGCGTGTTTGAATATATAAGTATAGGGGAAAATACTGACGATCAATTCTGATTTATTGTCATTATCTATGTCAACAAATCTTATACTTTGACTTTCATCTGCTATGGAAAAGCCAAACCCGGTAAAAGCTGAGGACTGATCAACAAATATTTTATTAAATATTTCTGTAATCTGATTGTTTTTATAGCTAAAAACCTTTAGCATAAACAGAGGGGCAACGCTATTTATTTTATAAAGGACTGCAATATCATCAATTCCATCACCATCAAAATCTCCTTTAGATATTGCATTACCAGTAAAGTCTGAAGGTCCATTCCCCGAGATTACACTATCACCCTTGAAAAAATGACCCTGCACTATGTTATAACTTAATAAATCCCAATTATTATCAAGATACCAGAATTCCTTAATCCCATCATTATTAATATCTGCAGTTAAAACATTATTTGTAATTCCCTTTATCATGCCCATTGCAATTGAAGCTGAATCGAGAAATTGATTGTTTTTCAGAGTGTCGAGATCTGATAATGATAAATCAGAGTTAATTTTTCTAACTATATACTTATTGAAGAGATAATTAGTGACTGTTTCATAATTGCCGTCATTAAACAGATCATCACAAAAAATAAAATAAGATTTTCCTGTAGTATCTTTAAAAGCATTATTAAAAGAAAAAGTACCAACGCTTTTTTGTTCGTCGATATATCCATCATACTGGAAGGAACTCACTATATCTGTTTTCCCATTTTTATTAAGATCTTTTACAAATCTTGGAACCCTGTGCCTTAAGGAATCTCCCCCATATTGGTTTAATGTATTGTTCGCCAACTGATATAAGTCATAATAAACATCACTTGAAGGATAAAGATTCTGAAACAAAACCTCATTAGAATCGTTTGTTAAAAAATTTACAGGCTCAGGATAAAGTTCACCTTTCGGCAAGGAATATTTCATAACCGAATAAGTCAAGGGCTCAATATATGAGTCAGTTTGAACCACAAAATATTTTCCATTATCCAAAGCAGTATCTTTCAGACCGGCAAGATTTTCAGCTTCAAAAAATATTTCATATACAGTATTAGGTTCAACAACGTTCTGGGGCATAATTCCATAACTAAGCTGTTTAAAGAACTGATTATTNNATAGTTGAAACACTTCCATAATAACCAGCCCCTATACCTAAAACTTGAATCTTAGGGGGAGTTCTCATTATTAAAAAATCAGCCCTCTGTTCCGTGGCAACTCCCGTACTTAATGTAACCACGACACGGATAGTGTAAACAGTATCGACCATATTCCTAAGATCCAACTGATAAATATTCTTAGAATCGACCTGATACTTTTGGTTAGTCAGCAAGGGCGTCCATTGGTCGGGATTGTATCCTTTGCCGACATATAAATCATATTTTACAAAATAGGGGGAAAGAATAGTGGCATTTATTACCAATGAATCCTTATTAGTACCAAAGTCTCTGGAAGGAGAATTTATTTTAATTTGTCCAGGTGCTAAAACAGAGAGCGCCTTATACATGTTCAATCTGCCGGCACCGAATTTTATATCCCATCCCGGATCGCCGATATCATCACATGTTGATTTTATTATCTGTTTAACTTCTTCATTAGTAAAGTTTTTCTGGGAAAGGATTAAAGCTGCAGTTGCAGAAACAAAAGGAGCAGATGCTGAAGTTCCGCTAGCGCTAACATATGTGTTATTAAGCCCCAGAGACCAGATATTAGAACCCGGTGCAACTAAATCTATTGTCGACCCAAAATTGGAGTTTGAATAAAGATAATCGTCTTCTGTAGAATTTCCGACACATATTACTTCGGGATAACCAGATGGGTAATGGGGCAGATTATTTCCGTCATTACCTGCGCTGCTAACTAAAACAACATTTTGGGAATAGGCATATCTAATAACATCCTGTAGCACAAGTGAAAAAGAATTATCACCCCAACTCATATTTATTACTTTGCATTTCATCTGGACAGCATATAGAATAGCTGCTGCCGCATCATCTTCCTGTCCAATTCCATTGGCATCAAATGCTCTGCAATTAAGAATTTTAATTTTGGGGGCAGTGCCAGCAATTCCAATTAAATTATTTGTTTCGGCACCTATAATTCCAGCTACAAAGGTACCATGAAATAATTCATCCATGGGGTTATTATCCCAGCCGAGATAGTCCCCTCCTGTTGTATCAAAAGGATAACCGACTTCGTCAACGAAATCCCAGCCCATATAATCATCAATGAATCCATTACCGTCGTCATCAATGCCGTTTGATTCTTTACCATTTCCTGTCTCGCCGGGATTTATATAAATTTTATTTTTAATGTCCGGGTGCAAATAGTCTATTCCTGTATCAACAAGACCCACCAGAACAGAGTCTGAACCCTCAGTGATATTCCAGGCATCAAAGGCATGAATCTTAGCAAGAGCCCATTGCTGACTGACCAGGCTGTCATTAGGAATAACATCTACATGATACGTATGCGAAGGTTCAATATATTCGATATCAGGATCTACAGCTGCCATCTGCATAATAGAGCTATTATCCTGATTATTATTGAATGTAACTTTAACTATCCTGCTAAGAGATTCAATATTTTTTCCGAATCTCTTTGCGAAATGATCGACCTTATAATTTATGTTTTGCGCCTTTGCCAAGGAATTGTTTTTAACAATTTGTTTTGTAGAGATTTTATCCTCTATAGCTGATCTGCTTATGTTGTCTTTATATTTAATAAAATAGGTTTGTTGAGAAAAGACATTTATCGAACAAAGGAAAAGAGACAGCGTGATGAGAATTCTATAACTCATAAATCTCCATTTTTAAGATATGTGCTTACTTTAAATAACGCGAATAAATCCTGGAATGGCAGGATAATAATTTCTTGCCTAATATTTAGTTATAAAGAAATTAAAAATAAATAAGATAACCGTAGATAAAAAATAAAAGGGGGAAGTCTTTTAAGAAAGGTACTATTTTGGGGAGCGATTTCATTTCAGTATGAAGCAGATTTGTAATTTCTTATTTAGAGACAGAGGTTCGATGTATTTGGGAATTTATTCAGAAGATGTTATTTTAAGGATAAGTTCTTTAATTATTACGGTGTCCCGGTAGGAACGGGAAAGATAGGGAATCCGGTGTAAATCCGGAGCTGACGCGCAACTGTAAAGAATAATAATTCAAGCCAGGAAACCTGCCGTAAAATATAATAATCAACCTTCGCGGGTAAGGTTGGATTAACCGAGAGATCTTCTTTCGATTTATCTACACTATATTTTCCCACGAAGTTACACCAATAAACATTATTTACCAGAAGTAACTTCTATGATCAAAAATTTCTATTATTTAGTTTTAATTATCTTTCCCATCTGCATTTTGGGGCAGAACAAAGATTCCATAAAGACCTACCAACTTTCTGATATTGTAATATCTGCAACACGGACCGAAGCGTCAATAAAGGAATTGGCAAATTCTATAACAATAATTGATTCAACTGAAATAAAAAGAAGGAATAAAACGACAGTATTCGATCTTCTTAAAGATGAGTACGGTATAAGTTTTACGCAGGAGGGGGGGGCAAATAAGCTTGCATCTATTTATACAAGGGGATCGAACTCAAATCATACATTGGTACTAATTGACGGAATTGAAGTAAACATGCCGAGTGATCCGGGAAATTCTTATGATTTTTCTTCCCTGACGCCTGATAATGTGGAAAGGATTGAAGTACTAAGGGGTCCGCAGAGCACACTATACGGTTCAAATGCTATGGCAGGAGTAATTAACATTATCACAAAGAAAGGGAGCGGCTTACCAAAGTTTTTATTTTCAGGTGAAGGGGGATCATACGGAACTTACAGAGGAGTGGCAGGAATAAATGGCAGTATAGATATGTTTAACTATTCCGTAACTCTTTCAAGATTTAAAACGGTAGGGTTTTCTTCAGCATCATCAAGATATGGGAATACTGAAAAAGATGGTTCAGATAATAATAATTTAACTTCACGTTTCGGATTAGATCTGACTGAAAACCTAAGTTTTAATTTATTTTATCGATTCTCAAAAGGAAGCTCCGATTATGATCAATGGGGAGGCTTACATGGAGATGATCCGACATACGTATATAATATGGAAGAGTCAGTATTGAGGGGAGAAACAGAGTTATCATTATTTGGGGATATATGGAAACAAATATTAGGAGTGTCTTTTTTCAGAAACCTTAGGAAGTACTCTTTTGATTCAACCACCTATAATCCATATTCTTCAAGAAGTTTGTATGACGGACAAAGGGTTAAGTTTGACTGGCAGAATAATATTCAGGTAAATAATTGGAATCTTATTACAATGGGATTAGAATCAGAAAGTGAAGAAGCGAATTCGGAATACTATTATGGTTCCTATTTGAGTTTATTTCCTGATAATAAAGCATATACTACAGGACTTTACCTGCAAGACCAGATTAAGGTGCAGAACAATTTCTTTGCTACGCTGGGAGTGAGATTTGATAAACATAACCGCTTTGGCGAGGTAACGACATACAGAATAGCTCCGGCTTACATAATTCCCGAAACAGGCACTAAGTTTAAGTTTACATACGGAACTGCATTCCACTCCCCTTCCCTATTTGATCTTTATGATCCGGCGTTTGGAAACATTTTATTAAGACCCGAAAGAAACAAAGGCTGGGATGCAGGGATTGAGCAGAGCTTTTATAATACCAAACTTTCATTCGGGATAACATATTTTAATAACCAATTTGAAAATTTATTTGGTTCTGACAGTGCTTATAAAACTATAAACATAGATAGAGCTGAAACATATGGAGTTGAATTATTTACAACTGCAGAAGTTACTTCCCGGATAAAATTCAAATTTAATTATACATACACAAAAGCGATTGAATTAGCCGGACCTGAAAATGGCCTTCCTTTGTTACGCAGACCAACCAATAGAGTAAATCTTATTTTGTATTACGTAATTAATGATAAGTTTAATGCTTTAGGTGAGTTAGTCTATGTTGGCAAAAGAGATGATATGAATTACTCTTCATATACGCCGATAAGAGTTACGTTACCATCATATGGTATAGTTAATTTATCCGCAACTTATACTGTATTTTCTAACCTGGACATTTACGGCAGAGTTGATAATTTATTTAACACATATTACGAGGAAATATACGGGTATGGGACGCCGGGGCTTTCAGGATACCTCGGGTTTAAGGTGAACTTTTAGATACAACATTTTTCATATTTTTATTATATATTTAAATAATTATATTGAATTAAGTAAGACAAAAATATTCTTAAGGAGATAACATGGACAAGAATTTGTTAAGCGGTAAGTTTATACTTGCAGCGGGATTGATATTAGCGGCTGCATTTACAAGGTTAATTCCTCATTATCCTAATTTTACTGCGGTAGGAGCCATAGCATTATTCGGAGGCGCATATTTGCCGAACAGGAAACTTGCTTTTGCAGTTCCTTTTATTGCAATGTTATTAACTGATCTGATAATAGGATTTCATCATACAATGTGGGCGGTATATTTGAGTTTTGGACTTATAGTATTGATAGGAATGCAGATTTCAAAGGATAAGAAAATTTCAAATATTTTACTAGGGGCAATATCCTCTTCAGTATTATTCTTTATAATTACCAATTTTGCTCAGTGGATATCGGATCCATTTTATGCCAAAACAGGTGCTGGTCTGGCTCAATGTTTTACGATGGCGATCCCATTTTTCGGAAGTACTGCATTAGGAGATATGTTTTATGTAGGAGTTTTATTCGGAGTATATGAATTAGCCAATGCTAAATTACCATTTCTACAAAAAGCAAAAGTTTAGTTATTTATAATTTCTTATATAGCTGATCCATCATTTGAACAATGGAAGAGAACGAGCTTCTCCGAAAGAGCAGATAAAATGAGATCAGCCGGGGTAATTTTGAGGAAGAAGAAAGAGAGATTCTTGCAATTACACTGTGGAACGGTCTATAGGAAATAAATCATTTGGGGCTTTTTTTCAGATCAAAGATTTTTCTTAAATCAAAGATTGCGATGCCATAAGCGACAGCAACATTTAAAGATTGCTTAATACCATATTGGGGGATTTCAATTGACAGATCGCATAAATCCAGCAAGTCCTGGGAAACACCAGTAATTTCATTTCCAACAACCAGACATAGTGGGAATGAGGATTCTTCCAGTTTATAGTATTCAAAACTTGATTCAGTTAATTCGAGAGCACAGATTTTGACACCCTGCTCTTTCAGTTTCAGAATTACTTCTTTAGGATCATTCACATATTCCCAGTTCACGCTATCGACTGCACCGAGGGCAGTCTTTAAGATTTCTTTTTTAGGGGGATGAGGAGTGTAGCCGCAAAGGTATAGTTTTTCAATCATTGCCCCATCAGAGGTTCTGAATATCGAACCGACATTATAATTGCTCCTAATACTATCCAACAGGACATAAACCGGAAGTTTATTAACAAGGTGAATTGTCTCAAGAGTACTTCGATTTTCGGATATTTGATCGTGAGTAAGTTTCTTCATTTAATTTTATATAAATTTAACAGCAAGTTGTCCACAAGCAGCGGCAATATCATCGCCCTGGGTATATCTGACATTAACGGTAATATTCCGATCTCTAAGTTTGGTAACAAAATCTTCAATCCTATGTTTAGGAGTTGGTTCAAGCAGGGCGGAAAATCCTTCAGGGTTCATATGTTTTAGTGAATTAAATGGAATGACATTTATTTTGGAAGGGATTTCGCTACAAAGCCGTGCAAGGGCATTTATATCATCCTGCCTGTCGTTTATATCCTTTAGCATAATATATTCGAAAGTAATACGAGTCCCTGTTTTTTTGACATAATATTTTATTGCATCAATATTCTGTTTCAAAGAATATTTTATATTTATAGGCATAATTTTAGAGCGGGTATCCTCAAAACAGGAATGAAGAGACAGAGCAATTTTCACTTTCAGTCCTGAATCAGCAAGATCTATTATTTTAGGGGCTATGCCTGCAGTTGAGACAGTAATTTTCCTAAGACTAATTCCTGTAGTAAGTTCATCGGCAAATATTTTCAAAGAATTAATGGTAGCCGAATAATTCAAGAGCGGTTCTCCCATTCCCATATAAACGATATTAGTAAGATTATCTTTACCATAATCTTTAGCAGCAAGCAAATACTGATCGAAAATTTCACCTGCGGAAAGATTCTTTTTATAACCCATCAGGCCGGTAGCACAGAATTTACAATCGAGAGGGCATCCGATCTGAGTAGAAATACACAAGGTTTTTCTGTTTTCCTCAGGGATAATAACAGATTCTATTTTATTATGCTCATTAGTTTCAAAGACAAACTTTTTAGTGCCTGTGGATTCGGAAACTTCGGAATCTACATAATCGAGAGTCTTAATAATTGTATTGTCAGATAACTTATTACGCAATTCTTTAGAGAGATTATTCATTTCGGTAAAATCGGTAACCAGATGGTTATACATCCAATTGAAGACCTGTCCCCCTCTGAATTTAGGTTCACCGATAGAGACGAAATAGTCATTAAGTTCATCCAAAGGCATACCCTTAAGAAGAACTTTCTTTTTAACAGCATTAATCATAGGGGTCAAATATAAGAAATATTATTCATTGGGGTGGAGGGGGGGGGCTTGAAGGTGTGTTTTGAATAATTATAAAAAAGAAAAGGAGGTCAGGAAAATAGTCACTCAGCCGAAAATTTATTTTAATACAGTCTGACTTTTATTGGTTCAGTATGTATAAACTCATTATTAAGTAGCATCCACTAATAATGATTCACTTGGAAGGGTTATCTTGACCGCCTTTAGAAAGTGGCTGAATATGGTCGACTACATACCCTGGAGGAACTTTTTTATAGCCCTGGCTCTTTAGATATTTTTCCTTTGCAGAAGAACTTCTTTCAACTTTGGGAAGACCTGAGGATTTATAATGTTCACCAGAAATATAAGTTGTTGAACCGCTTTTATATGTTGATTTGGGTGAAGAATAATGGTAAGTGTTTAATGAAGTCTTAGGAGCATGATAAGATTGGCTATATGAATGATGTCCACCACGTTGAGCTGAACTATTGTTCAAAAACAAAAGGAAAATAACCGGAAAGAGAAGAGTAAAATATCTTTTCATACATTCTCCTAAAAACAAATGTTATTTAATAATAACTTTGAACCTTAATCTAATGTTTATACAAACTTAAGAAAGTTTATGTTTAACTTTTTCTTTGTTCCTCATTTTTGATTCTATTTAACTCAAAAAACCTTTTGATGTTCTCAACTATTATCGTGAGATTAATTATCTATTTATATAAGCCAAATTTTCCAAAATCTCTTTGCATCAATTGAAACATTTGACCAGAAAAGAATGCCCGGAATTCCGGATTATCATTGTATTCTTTAAATACTTCAAAGTTAGTTTCTATATGATCTATCAATTTTCTTTTTAGCACATCCTCAAAGGTTATTCTTGCATTTTGTTCGTCAGAATGGTTAAAGGAACTGACAAACTCCGGGTCGTTGGCAACATCATGCATCAAATCATGTGTCATTTTTCGTACCTTGTCTTCATTGGTAAAGGCAGTGCCAAACCTATCATTAAATTCCTTGACAATTCTGGATAAATACTCCATTTCAGGTTCTTTTACGACTCCTCTCAACTCTGTTGGCATTGGTTTTAGTTCATCACCTTGCTGTAAACTAATATTAAATTCGCCTTCTTTTTGCAAGCGGTAACTTTCCATATCTATATTATCTAAAATACCTTTTGCCAAATCTTCATCTATGGAATAGCCCAACTTGTTTTGTAAATGTTTAAGAAACAAGTAAAGCCGTTCTAAATATGGATTTACAAAAGGAACTATCTGTGCCAAGAAAGCATACAACCGTACATATGATTTACATTTTGTTCTAAAATCTTCCTGATGTTCTTTATTAAGAGTTGTTCTGAAAACTTCAGCAGCAGCATCTAAGATACAATGCAATTGATCAATAGGAACATTATTCACCATCTTTTGAGAAAATTCCTGCACTTGTTCGGGTGTATATACCTGAAAATTGTCCAATGCAGTTTGAAGATCAAATAATTTATTTGGGTCAGTTGCCTCACTAAGAATAGTAGATTCATAATATGGATCAAATGATTTTTTAATATCTTCGGAGGTATTTACGAAGTCAAGTATGAAGGTGTCTGATTTGCCTGGTGCAGTACGATTTAGACGTGAAAGAGTTTGTACTGCACTAACACCCCCCAATTTTTTATCAACATACATAGTATGAAGCAAAGGCTGATCAAATCCCGTTTGGAATTTATTCGCCACAATTAAAAATCGATATTCTGACTTCTTAAATTCTTCTGGTATTGAAGCGCTGGAGAAGTGATTCAATGAAGCTTCTGTCTCTCCATCAATATCCCCAGAAAAAGCAACAATTGTTTTGAATGGGTTATTAGTGTCAATCAAATATTTGTCAAATGCTTTTTTATACTTAACTGCATTCCGTCGACTACTAGTTACAAGCATTGATTTTGCCAAACCTTTGATTTTATTCTTTCGGATAACATTATCCATGAAATGGTCAATAATGAGAGCAGATTTAATTGCAATCGCATGGGGATGACTCTCCACAAAGATTTTAAGTTTCTTTTGTGCTTTATTTTTATCGTAGGCAGGATCGTCTTCAATTTTCTTTAGTAGAGAATAATAGCTTTGGTAAGTAGTATAATTTTGAATGACATCAAGTATAAATCCTTCCTCAATAGCTTGTTTCATTGAATAAAGATGGAATGCTCTGTATTTTTCCTTGCCATTATCAGTGAACTTCTCTCCAAATAGTTCAAGGGTTTTGTTTTTGGGAGTAGCTGTAAAAGCAAAATAGCTGGCATTGGTAAGCATTTTTCTGCCTCTAACAATATCCACAATTAAATCTTCAGAAGTTAATTCATCATATTGGTCTTTATCAACAAAAATAAAATCATCATTATCGACCTGCACTTTTTCAAAATCTTTTACAAGTGTTTCATTTAGTTTTCCGGCCGTATTTCCGCTCTGACTACTATGGGCTTCATCAATAATTATTGCAAAGCTATTCCCTGGTAATTCTCCAATTTCATTTACGATATATGGAAATTTCTGAATAGTAGTAATTATTATTTTCTTTCCCTCTTCTAAAGCAGTTTTAAGTTGTTTGCTCCCTTCTGTTATTGCTTCAACAACTCCTTTCACTTGCTCAAATTGTTTAACGTAAGCTCGAATTTGAGCATCAAGAACTCTTCTATCGGTAACAACAATTACTGTATCAAATACCGTATTAGTATTCGTTTTGTCAAATAAACCAACTAATTGATGTGCTAACCAACTAATGGAATTACTTTTTCCAGAACCAGCAGAATGTTGTATTAGATAACGTTTCCCCGTTCCATATTGTTTAGCGTCAGCTAATAGTTTGTTTACAGCAAATAATTGATGATATCGCGGAAAGATTAGTTTTTTTACTTTCTCTTTTTTTATCTTACCATCAGGTAATATTTTTTCAACTTCTTCCTCAAATAGCTGCGTGTAGTTTTGAATAATGTTGGTCAGACTATCTTTGGTCAAAATATCTTTCCATAGATAATCCGTTTTTATGCCTTCGTTATTGGGTGGATTACCTGCAGCGTTGTTATGACCTTTATTGAATGGAAGGAAATATGAATTTTCTCCTCTGAGCTGGGTTGCCATCCAAACCTGATCAGTATCAACCGCAAAATGAACTATGCATCTGCCGAGACGGAATAATTCTTCTTTCTGATCACGTGTTGCTTTATATTGTTTTATTGCATCTTTAACATTCTGTTTGGTAAGTTCATTCTTCAATTCAAAAGTAATAATAGGTAAACCATTAATGAATATTACCAAATCAAGGGCGTTTTCATTTTGAGTACTATAATGGACCTGCCTAGTAACCGAGAATATGTTTTTATTATAAAGTGCTAGATCTTTTTCATTCAGATTTGAGACGGGTTTATCGTAAAACAATTTAAGTGTAATATTATTATCAGTAATTCCTTTTCTTAATAAATTGATAATACCGCCCAAACAATTTCCGCTTACTACTGTTTGATCTTTGATTTTTTGATTTAGCCTGTATATTATTTTTTGTTTATAATTTCCTTGATGAATGGTTTTTAACTTGCCCAATTCTTTGGATTGCGTGTTTTCTAAAAAATTAAATAGTAAGTCTTCATCTAGACAATCTATTCGGTTGAAATTACTAAAGTGTCTTTCTTCAAATCCATTTACCAAACAAAGATATTGGGTAATGTGTGCCTCTAAACCTTTTTCTGTAGTGTTTGTCTTCATTTTGAATAAGTAATCCCTGGTAATTTTAATAAACAGCTAAGATTCTTGCTATAACCTCTAGAGTCTATTTTACTAGCTGTAAAATATATCTGTTTTCTGGCTCTTGTAACCGCCACATAAAAAACACTTAATTCTTCGATAAAAGCAATCTCATTGGTTTTATTTATTTGCAAGTGACAATTAGATTTATAAGCACACCCTCCTTTGTTACAAAGACCGCCAATCCAATTGGGAAAAGATTCTTGCTCCATATCGGGGATTATAACATAGTCCCATTCTAATCCTTTTGCAGCATGCACTGTCGAAAGGACAATATTACTTTTAACAAATTCCATGTATTGTTTTAAACTATTATGTTCAAAAGTATCTTTGATTAGAATAATTTTTTCATCATTAGAGGATGAAGGGTAATTAGAAAATATTTTTGTCCAAAATATTTCAAGCAATCCTAATAATGCATTTTCCATTACTTCGTTTGCCTCATCTTGTTTCCCTTTCATTTTCTTAATATGTTCCACGCTTAATTTTTTAGTAATATGATTTTTTATCTTAATCAGTTCGATAAATTCGTTCAATGCCCTTTTATGAAATTGTATGTATTTTACATCTTCATCAGTAAATAAACCATAGAAATAAGGAATATGTTGCATTTCTAAAGCTTCAATAATACTATCAACATTTCCCCCTCTTTGCTTAACAAGAATTGCTACTTTCGTTCCAGGATTTTGATGGGTCATTTTATCTGCTGTTTTTGCTACCGCAAGTGCTTCCTTTGATTGAGTTTCAAAGGTAAATAATTTTATAATTACATTTTTTTTAATTTGGGGACTACCAGGATTTTCTGCATTTCGTCGAATATTGGAATCAAGTTGAAGCATATCTGGATTAGTCGCAAATCTATGATTAGTTGTTAACTGTATTTTTTTTAATGCAAACTTTGTTTCAGAAATCGGAAGAAGATTATGAACGGCTCCAATAAAACCATAGATACGTTGTAATGAATCTCCAAATAGAATAACTTTAGTAGATTCTGATATCAATAAATAAACTATCCAAAAACATAAAATGTTTGTGTCTTGGTATTCATCAATTAGCAATGAATTAAAATATTGATTATAAAATTTTAAAATATTAGGATATTCACGAAATAATTTTAGTACTAAGGTAAGTATAGCATTATAGGATATATAACCAGCCGGCAGAAATTTTTTTATTATGATATCATTATAATTATCAAAGTTTTTAGTTAAATATTTTTCATTCCCTGTTTTAATTGCTAAACTAAATTCAGACATTAAATACGCATCTTCATAAACAAGACCTTTAATTGTTTCCTGGTTTCGCCTTACATCATTATCATCAATAGATTTTAATTGATCAATTGATTGGAAATTGGGGGAAAAGACCATACCGTATTTTCTTAAAATCCCCCGACAAAAACCATGATAATTAGAAACAAATATTTTATCGATTGTGCTAATATTAAGCCCTGAATCTTTTAGTAAAAGAGGGACTTGTTGAGTTACATCTTTTTTAATTTTATATGCTGCATTAACACTAAAAGTTAATGCAAGTAATCTTTTGGGATTTAATATTTGCCTATCAGCAATCATATAGGCTATTTTGCTAACCATTGTATTAGTCTTACCATATCCTGCAGGTGCTTCAACCAATATTCTTTTTAATGGTGAGAAAATAATTTCAATTTGCTCTTTGTCATTGGCATGCTTAGTTATAATTCTATCTCTTACTATTTGAATAATGGATTTAGACATCATTTGCAAGTTTTTCAGCAATACGGATTACTTTAGTATAAATAACAGGTATATTTTTTGCTTCCAACATATCTCCAATCAATTTACCTAAAGGATAGGATTTATTTATGGAAAACCATGTCAAATAATATGCTTTCAAATTTGGTTTATCGGTTTTTTTTATGTTCGCAAGTTTTAAACTTGATGTATAAGGTTTTGCAACGATATTATATTTTTTTACTCTTGCGTTTAATGTCTCTTTAGTTATTTCTCTTTCAATACCTTTTGAATCATATTCACACATTATAGTGCGAATTATTTCTTCTTTTCCGGAATCAATCAAAGAGAGTAATTCTTCCTCAAAATCTCTCAGGTTCGTTTGAAAATGGTTAGCAATAGTTGGTGTTTTTTTACCATCATCCTTATCAGTTATTCCAACAGATCTAATTCCAAATTTTTCTGCTAACCCAATTAATTGGGGAATTGCATCACCCCGTGATTGCAAAACACATATTCCTAAATCATCAAACTCAATCGATAATTTTTGAGCAAAGTATGGGAAACTTGCATATTCTGAGTCACCTTCAACAAATATTGCACACCTTGAAAAGAATGCTTCTTTAATAAAAGGGAAATGCATAAACAAATGCTTTTGAAGTTGTGGATTCAAAGTAATATCATTACCAGATATTACCTTTGTAACCCCCTTCGTTGTATAGAACCGGATTATTTGCTTATAATCATTTAATATAATATTCGGTGAATGTGTAACAACCATTATTTGCCCTATAAATTCATCAATATCAAACAATTCTTTTACAAGCTGCTTGAAATCGGGGTTGCTATTATTTATGATAGAATTAAGATATTTAATTAATGCTCGCTGCATATAAGGATGCAAATGTATCTCAGGTTCATCTAATCCAAGAACCAGGGATATTGATTTTGTCCCTGTACTCTCGTCTTCAAAAATTCCCCTATCGCCTCTTTGTTGTTGAATATTTTGAAGTTTTTCCAAAATTGAAAGGGTAACCAAAATAAGAAACTGGACACCATAACCTGACTTCGTTAAGCTATCACCTTTGCTATCTTTTAGAACCACTATTTTAGAAAGTAAATTTTCAACATCATCATCCCCTGAGGCAATAATCCCGAAATCCTGAAAGGATTTTATTTTGGATATTTTTTGATTGATAGAATCTATTAATAAGTTAATATTCGTTTCATTTAAAAAATCAGAATTTGATATTTCATTCATTTCTAAATATTTAGAGATAATATTTCGTAAAAATCTCCCCGCACCTCTACCCTTATCAAAATTTATTTCGGAAACAGGATTGCGCAATGAATCATAATAGATATAATTAATACACTTAACAACTTGAGAGGAAATGTGTGTGTCTGTTTCTAAATGATAAAAATTAATATTTTCATCCGTGTTTAATTGTCTTGCTGCAATATTAATTACTGAATAATCATCAACATCAAATAAATCCTGGAAATGACCTATCTCGATAGGGTCAAGTTTTAGTCGAAAAATTATTTCGATTGGTTCTGCTGGATCATGGAAATCTTCAAAACGAAATATTCTTGATGTGAAAATAATATTCAATAGGGTAAGCAAATTTGATTTTCCAAGGTTATTTTCACCGACAATAAAATTACAATCTTCCGCTAATGAAATTTTTATTCCATCAAGGTTTCTGAAGTTGTTTATTTGAATCTCTATAATTTTCATTTTTTAAAACTGTTTATTTTTAATGATAATTTCATTAACATCATTCACTATTTTACTAGATTAATTGGTAAAATATTTCATCGATGTCCTCTGGTTCAGATAACTTATTATTTTCATTCAAACTAAATCGAATACCATCTTTTGGTACTTCAATTGTAAACGCAGCAGGTGGGAGTGGAATAGAAATACTCTTTTCAAAGTATTGAATTTCCTCTATCCATTGAAAATATTTCGATAATGAAAGGATTATATCATAAAATATTTCCACTACATATTCACTAGACGCAACCTCAACTTTATAAAAAGAGGCTAAATCATGATATTGATCATGATATTCTAACCTTTTGATTATTGAAGGGTAATTACCTATTGACTTGCGTACACTTTCTAGTGGAATTGCAAAATATAATCCGATATTATAAATGTGCCTAATCATGGCATCAATAACATGCCATTTCGAAATAGTAAAACCCTTTAATTGAACATCCTGAAGAGATCTTAATGCCCGATACATCCGAATCGAAAATATTTCACCGACCACTCCTCCAGGACGATTAGGTTTACCAAAATTAAAAAAGAAATAATTTATTTCATTTCGGTTATAATTATAGTAACACGTTCTAAATTTATGTGACCTACCATCATCAATAGTTAATCCTGCATTTTTTGCTTTTAAATTTATATCCGAAATGGAAATAAAACTTGTTTTGCTTAAAAGATCCCCATTATTTTTAATCAATTGATCTTCATCTACGATTCTTGGGAATACATATACTGCTGCATCCTCATTACCAGCTTTTGCAGCAATATCCGTCAATAATTTATGCTGATTATGATTTTTATTGCTATTTATTTCGAACTCAACATGAATATTGGGATTTGAAGAATCACCATAAAAGATACTATTTCTATCACTATTAAATTGTTTCTCCTCGCCGGCTTTGAATTGCATAAACAAAGAGCGTGCATTTCCAAATTGAAAATTTGGAGGTGATTTTATACAAACATCCCAACCTCCCCCAGTTTTACCTTCTAGATTTATCGGTAAACCTAGTGCATATGATTTAGGAGTCTGTATGAAAGGAAACCGCCAATGAGGTCGCCAATATCTTTTAAGTGAGATAGGTTGTAGGTACCACCAGAAACTATCTGCTAAGGATAATATTTCATGAGTGATATTTAACTCGAGTGTTTTTTCGATTTTACTCATAACTAAATTTCCTTTTCCCCATTACTGCTTCAGCTATCATTGCCTGTTTATATTCTTTGATCAGTTCTATTTCTTTTTCAGCTTTGGTTATTGCTATATCTATAACAGCTGTTTCAGCCTCAATTTGTTCAATTATCTGCTTTTGTTCTTGGATTGGAGGCAATGGAATTTTAATATCTAATAATTGATCAGAATATAATCGTATATATCCCGCCATGACCCCTTTTGATCTTGAATAAAAGTGGGATAAACAGGCCGAAGTTTTAAAAAGATAACCTAAGAATTTCATTGAGGTTTCTTCTGATATTGGGCCAAATATTGAATAATCAGGGCTGGTTATCCCTTCCAATTGAGAAACACCTACCAAACCATTTGCTGCCTGCATTTTGTTAATTACTAAATCATTGACGCTTACCACTTTATAACCAACTAAACTTTCTGCAAGTCCAGCTCTTTCTTCTAAAGATTTTTTAGGGATTATGCCCTTGTATTGACTAAGAGATAACAATTCTTCTTCACCAGTAACTGAACGAATATTCTTTTCTCTTATTAGATACTTTAAGCGTTTAAATTTCCAATGAGATGGAATGTTTGCAAATCTTTCATCATCAATTTTCCGAAATTCGTATGTTGAAATACCCTTGATACAATAAGAATTTATGATAGAAGTTTTTTGTTCTTCTAGATAGTCTATAAATTTTTGTTTCTTTTTAATGAAATAGTTTACTTTTTCTTCCTGTGCTTTGATGATTTGTACAATTTCATCTTGTTTTACTTTAGATGGAACAATTGAAAATATGTTAAAAAACTTATCAGAGTATAAACGCAAACGACTATCAATAATACCTGTAGAGTTTCTACGGAACTCGGCTTTAAATAAATCGGTTGTAAATAGATAACCGAAATATTCGGGATTATTACCGGGCTTACATCTATAAACACAGTATGCAGGACTTGTAATACCATTATATGGTGAAATGCCTAAACTACCATTCCATGCTAACATAATATTAATAACTAAATCACCAGGAGCGACTTTTTTATAACCTATCAAACTTTCTGCATTAGTGAGAAGGTCATCTTCATTTTCTAAACTATCTCTTTTGAGTGTAATACCTGTGTATTGGGAAACAGAAAGTAGTTCTTCATTGCCAGATTCAGAACGGCTATCTATCTCCTGGAACAGGTTTTTTATCCGCAATATATTCCAATGTGAAGGAAACTCACCAAGCCAAGCAGTTTTAGTATTTTCTTTTTGTGCTACAATCATACTTCAATAATTTCTTTTAACAACCCTTCGGTTTCTTGTTCAATTGCGAAAATATCTTTGGCAATTTCCGTCAAAGCCCTTGGTGGTTTGTGGTTGTAAAAATATTTAGCGAAGTTAATTTCATAACCAACTTTGGTTTCTTTTTTATCCCACCATGCATCAGGAGTAAATGGCAAAACTTCCCTGTCAAAAAATTCCTGTATATCTTCTATTAAAGGAATGTTTTCAATATCTTTTCGTTTATTATCAGATTTGGGATTTCCCATGTTGTCAGAAATAATATCTCCTTTTCCATCCCTCTCAGGTCTATGAACCGTTATTTGATTGAATCCAAAATCATCATTATCACGAATTTTACTGAATTCATTTTCTTCAAATGCGAGAAACATTTTATTAATCTCATTTATATGTTCTGATGAAAACTCAACACGTTTTTTCCCTAATGGTCTTCGCATTTTAGAATAGAATTTTTCAGAATTAGCATTTATTAATTGTATTTTGCCTCGACGGTGTGCATCTTTGCGGTTTGTAAAAACAAAAATATATGTGGGAATTCCTGTATTATAGAACATATCATTAGGTAAAGCTATGATAGCTTCAACTAAATCGTTTTGAATAATATGCTTACGTATTTCACTTTCGCCCTGCCCTGCATCACCCGTAAATAATGCTGAGCCGTTATGAATAGACGCAATACGACTACCTAATTTTGTATCTTTCATTTTACTTAGCATATGCAAGACAAACATTAATTGACCATCAGTTACCCGACTTTGTCCAACTTTAAAACGTTTGTCAATGATTGCTCCTTTAGGACCAACACCCAAGGCTTTTTTATCAGGAGCCCAAGTTTTACCGTAAGGTGGATTAGTAAGCATAAAATCAAATTTCAATTCGTTATCTAAACCATATTGACTTAATGTGGAACCATAGGCGATTTTGTCAGGATCTTCACCTTTAATTAACATATCACTTTTACAAGTAGCATATATAAATGGGGTGCTTTCCTGTCCGTATAAATGAACAGTGGCTTTACTTCTAATCAACCCTTCAGGATTGAGAATGAATTGTTTGGCAATAGTGAGCATACCTCCACTACCGACGCAGGGATCATAAACTAAAAAAGTACCCTCTTGTATTTTTTTCTTTACTGGAAGAAAAACCAGGTGAGTCATTAAATCAATAATTTCCCGGGGTGTAAAATGCTCTCCAGCTTCCTCATTATTTTCTTCGTTGAATCTTCTAACTAAATCTTCATAAACATAGCCCATAGCAAGAGGGGGTAATTTATCGGGGTGCAACTCAATCTTAGGGGAACAGAATTTTTCGATAAGAGAGAAAAGTATTTCGGCTTCATACAGAGTTTCTATTTCATTGCGAAACTTGAATTGCTTAATGATGTCCTGTACGTTATCAGAAAAACCGTTCAAATAATTCTCAAAATTTGAACGCAAGTTTTTGGGGTCCTGTAATAATTTTTTGAGTGTGAACTGCGATGTGTTATAAAAAGCCAAACCCGAACCATGTTTAATACTGGTGAGTAAACTTTCGAGGTTTTGCAATTTGTCTTTGTAATGATCGAATGTTTTAAGCACCTGATCTTTAGTGGGTTCTAGCAAAACATCCAACCTGCGAATTACTATCATTGGGAGAATAACATCTTTGTATTTTCCTTTTTGATAAGTGTTTACTAAGACATCATCTGCTACTGTCCAAAGAAAATTGATTATAGGTTGAAGTGATTGTGTGTTTAAACTCATTTAATAACTTTGTTAGTTAAATTAATGACTTATGATTTATTTCCTGTCAATTCAGCACTCTCACAATGGAAAGATATTTGTGGGGGTGTAATTTTTTACCATCTACAGTGCCTGCCTCAAAATGTCGAATGATTATCCAAAATTACAGTTTAACTTAATAAATTGAATTGAATAATTCCATTGCTTATAGGGACTAATTAGCCTGAGCCTATTTCTTTTTTACCAAAGGTCATTTCGACAAGGTTTAACTTTTTCCAGGCTTCACACTGAGATGGGAGAAGTTTGTCCTGTTCAAGTTTCTTTTGACGGGCTTCTTCTTTTGATTTTTCTATTGCAATTTTTCCTTTGCGCTTTTTGCAGATGGCTTCGACATAGGCAAGTTTTCTGCTGTTGTATTTTACTGCTTCCCGGAATGCGAATTCAACTTCATTAAATCCATAGGCAGTTATATATTCTGAAACCAGTCGATATTCTTCAGGATTTGTATTGGGTTTATTCCATAGACGATCAAAGAGCATAATGGACTGATCATTTATGCTATGGCAATTATAATCATATTCATCTTTTTCATTTTCAGGAAGAATAATACTAGCAGCAGGAGCCGAAGGGGTTTCTTTTTCTTCTGCTGCTGTTTTTTCTTTTTCTTTTTCTTCTTCTTGTTCTTTTTGCGATACCCCTTGTATGGGGTATATTTTATCGATTAGGGACCGATCCTTGACTTCTTTCAGCTCTTTGGTTACACATGCTTTGGTTTTGGGGGATTCCATAGGGTTATATTTTGGCCAGTTAAGTATGCCTATCTCCCGGGTTTTGGGACTGTAGATTATTTTGCCGTAATCTATGAAACGGCGCATCAACTTTTCTACGGTTTCCTGATTGTAGCCGGTTTCTACGATTATGATAGGCATGGGAAGCTGGTAGATTCCGCATTGCTTTGTTTTGCTGTTTGTGAGGAGATAAAGGTAAAAGTATTTTTCTTCCGGAGTTAGATTAAGAACAAAATCATCCTGCCAATAAGATGTTTGGATTTGCCTGTATATTGCCATATATACACCAATCGATAGTTATTTTAAATTCAATTTAATTCTACTTTTCTTGTCGCAAGAAAAGGTAGCAAAAGAAACATGGCTTAAAA
>PLLW01000050.1 GCA_003141435.1 Ignavibacteriales bacterium | reverse complement strand
GGTTTCCTTAAATCGGCATCAATCAATAAAGTTTTCTTATTATCCTGAGCAAGCGCCCCGGCTAAATTAACGCTTATAACGGTTTTCCCTTCTCCCGGTGCAGAGGAGGTGACAAGAATGGTCTTCAAAGCATTTTTACCAAATTTAGAATACAGAACCCTTGTTCGCAGAGTTTTAAAAGCTTCGCTTGGTATTGCCTCAGGATTCTCAGCCACTATAAATTCCCCCGGTCCTTTACCGCTTATCCCCATATTTTCAATTACCGGTATCCATGCCAGAATATTAATATTTCGTTCTTCAAGCTCATCAGGTGATTTAATCTTATCATCAAAGTAATCTTTAACAAATATATAGCCAAAACCAATTACGATACCGGCAATCAAACCTATTAAAATAATTAATTTCCTATCAGGTTTTGAGGGAGTATTAGATCTTACAGCCTGATCAAAAATAAAAATATTCCCGGGCTGAGATTGCTCGTTGATTAATGCTTCCTGGTATTTCTCCTCCAGCAAAGAAAATAATTTCTCCGAAGATTCTCTTTTCCTTTGGAGCTGGGCATAGCTTATGGTTGTTAAAGGTAATTTATTAAATTGCGATTCATATTTCTTTACAATATCGTTCAACTGATTAATCTGGCTGGATATCCCTTTTTCTTTAACTTCAGCATCCATTATTTTAATTGAAAGATCTTTTATAGCTTCAGGATTGCTTGCAAACAGAGCTTGTTTAATTACATCTGTCTTTTCCTGCAGCTTCTTCTTTAATACATCAATTTGGTCATCATATTGTTTAGTGATTTGTTGATTATATTCCCCGTTATTCTTTAAAGCAACAAGATCCTTATTTATCTGCAGCTTGGCAATGCCATCCTGAAGTCCAAGGACATACGCCTGAGAAGCCTGGTTTTCAATATAGGCGGCTACTTTTGGATTCTGCTGGTTAAGCTCTTCTTTTAATTGAGTTAAAATTTTCTCGGTTGATGCCAATTCTATTTTGGCTCCGTCTTTTTGCGCATCAAAATTAGCTAATTGAGTAATAAGTGTTGTAGATTGAGCATCTAATAAAATTATCCCATTTTTAGCCTGAAACTGACTTAACGTTGATTCCGCTTCCATGAGCTCATTCTGTTTCTCCTGTACGTGAGTCAGAAGAAAATCCTTAATCATGGTTAATTGATCGCGGTTTACCTGAAGGTTAAATCTTTTATACACAGTAGCATAAATATTAGCCATCAATGCCGCATTATATGCGGAAGGAGATTCTACTGAGATATCCACAATATCCATCCCTTTTCTTTGTTCAATATTTACAGAATATTCAAGACTACCTATAAGATCTCCAATTGATAATTTTTTCGCTTCTTTAAAAGTTAGGAACGAGTGACCAGAAGAAACCAAAGCACTGTCCGGAATTACTTTTGCTTTAATACTGTCAGATAATGCATCAGCGACATTTTTACGAACACTATTAGATTTCATTATTTCAATTTCTGTTAGTAAAAATCGGTCATCTGAAAACCCCTGAAATTCAGGTGATTGAATAGCTTCCAGCACACCCCCCTGTGGTTTTGAAATTTTTAGAGAGGAAGTAGATTTATAAATATCCTTAGATTGTAATGCAAAGACAACCGAAATGATAAGACAGAGGACAGTAATAATTAAAATTGGATAAGGATCATTTCTTACTAAATATACTAAATCCTTAAAACCAGAGGAAGAATTATCTATTTCAAGCTCTCTTTCAGAATATTCGCTCATTATTGCCTATATAAAATTATTAAAGAAATCGCAAGAGAGATTACGGACAATATTATACTTAAATAATCACGTAAATAAAACCTGGGAGAACCAGAGACAAGTAAAATATCACCTGCTTTTAAAGATTGAACAGAACTATCAGCAGAAAACTTTGGGTCCATAAGGAAATCATTGAAATTCAGACTATAAATTATTTGTTTGGAACTGCTGCTATCCGTTCTGACAATTCTCATTTCTTCCAGGCGGGCTTCTTCAGTCGGTCCCCCGGCATAAGAAAGAAGATCGTTGACTTTACTATAGACAGGAATAACATATTTTCCCGGGTATTTTACAAACCCCCAAACAGAAACCTTAATATTCAGGGAAGAAGGATCGGAAAAATCATATAATCCACCCTGAATGAGTCCGTTTTTATTTAATCCGCCGCCTATTTGAATATCATTATTTTGTGCAGAAATAATAATGGGAAAGACAATTAAAAATAATATAACTAAAAAAATTTTCAAACTCTTATGCTCCATAATATCTGGACAAAAAATAAGATAAAATTCAGAATAAAGAAACCTTTTTATTCAATGATAAAGCGAATAAAGATTTATTTTCTAAAGTCAACTTTTCTAAATTATAAATATTATTTTTCTCCGGTGAATATTCAGGCAA
The DNA here is from genome assembly GCA_003141435.1 of Ignavibacteriales bacterium. Taxonomy (GTDB): domain Bacteria; phylum Bacteroidota; class Ignavibacteria; order Ignavibacteriales; family Ignavibacteriaceae; genus Fen-1301. The sequence goes on along the minus strand of PLLW01000050.1, from coordinate 8,341 downwards.
TAAATTCATCAGCCCCTGCAGCATTTCCGTATAATTACCTGTCTGGGCTGATCTAATCAGGGATTCAATCCGTGGAATCAAATTTTCTATAATAGTTTCGCTTGAATTTCTGGCAATAAATATTTTTTCGTGAACTGTTTTTTCATAACTCTCTCCCTTGATAAATAATTCCTCATATAATTTTTCGCCGGGACGCAAACCTGTAAATACAATTTTAATATCCTTTCCCTCCACTAATCCTGAAAGCTTAATAAGATCTTTAGCAAGATCAACAATTTTAATCGGTTCGCCCATATCCAGCATAAATATTTCACCCCCTTTACCTAAAACCGATGCTTGAAGAACCAATTGTACCGCCTCAGGAATAGTAATAAGATAACGAACAATATCCGGGTGAGTAACAGTAAGCGGACCCCCTTTTTCCAATTGTTTTCTAAATGTCTTTACTACACTGCCGCGGCTGCCTAAAACATTGCCGAAGCGTACCGCACAATAACGATATCCTGAGCTGATTGCCGCATTACGAACAATCATTTCGGCAAGCCTCTTGCTTGCACCCATAATGCTGGTCGGATTAACAGCTTTATCAGTAGATATTAAAACAAAATTTTTAATATTGAATTTAAGTGAAACCTCAACTAAATTTTTTGTGCCAAGAACATTATTTGTTATTGCCTCTGAGGGGTTTTCTTCCATAAGCGGCACGTGTTTATGGGCTGCCGCATGTATAACCACATCCGGATTGAATTCATTAAAAACATTTTCCAATCTATCTATAAATCTCAGATCGGCAATTCTGCTTCTTAATTTTATTACCCGCCCGTTAGAAATTATTTTTGATATTCTTTCCCTTAATTCAAATTCAATTTCAAAAATAGAATTTTCACCATGCCCTAATAACAAAATTTCAGATGGGTATACGTTAATAATCTGCCTGCAAAGTTCACCGCCAATTGATCCGCCTGCCCCTGTAATAAGCACTTTTTTCCCCGTTAAAAAATTACTAACTTTTTCAACATCCGTCTGAATAGCTTCGCGGCGTAATAGGTCTTCAATCTCAATCTTCCGGATATGATCGATTGTTACTTTACCCCCTACAATTTCAAATAACCCCGGCATAGTAAAAGTTTCTACATTCACCTGCCTGCAAATTTCCAGAATTTCCCGGATTACTAAGCCCGGAGCAGAGGGTATAGCAATCAATATTTTTTTGATTCCATATTGCTCAACAATCTGCGGTATTGCTTCCCTTCCTCCTTTAACTTCAAGACCTCTTATGCGAAATCCATGCTTGTCTTTATTGTCATCCACAAAGGCTACCGGGATTAAACCAACCTTAGGATGTCTCTGTAATTCTTCAGCCATATTCACACCGGCATCGCCTGCTCCTACAATAAGGGTGTTGGCGCTTCTAAAATTTTTTATAAGATAAAATCTTTCAGCGGATCTTTGTGAAAGACGGATACTAAATCGTGAGATCGCAACTAAAGTTAAAGCAATAAAACATTCAATTATCGAAAAAAAGTGGGGGAGGATATTTAGCTCAAGCCATCCAAAAGAAAAACTTTTTAATAAAGTGAACATAATGTATTGAAGAAGCGCACTGTTCAGAGCAATAAAGATAAGCTTAGTCATATCGTCAATACTTGCTTTTTTCCAATAGCTCCGGTAAAGACCAAAGAAATAAAATATATTAAACTTAATAATTGCAAATAGAATTGTGACAGAAATAAGAGGCAGCAGGTATTCGGAAAAATTAATTTGCTGGTCTAAAATAATATACAACGTAAGCAGTGGACTTAATACAACAATAATCAGGTCAATTACAAAGAAATGACGATTTCTCAATTTCCCTATTTTATCTAATAGATATTTAATCAGCACAATATGCACATCTGAAAAATATTGTTTCACCATTATCTTATTTAATTTAGTTAAAAACATGATCAATTTGAAGGAAAATATTTTACTTCTGACGACATAAATTCTCCCAATACCAGCGCACGGCCAGTTTCAGACCTTCTTTAAGTGTATATTCAGGTTTATATCCTAAGATTTGTTCTGCTTTTTTAATAGAGGCTAATGAATGAGGGATATCTCCTTTTCGGTAAGGTCCATAATTTATAGGAATGATCGAAATTTCTGAATCAAATTCAGCTAAATATTTTTTCAGGTAATTAACCATAGTATTCAAATCACAGCGGTCTCCCACAGCGGCATTAAAAACCTGCCCTATAGCTTTCGGATTTTCAGTCAGAGCAGCAAGATGATTAATCCGGATTATATTATCTATATAAGTAAAATCCCGTGAACTGGTCCCATCCCCATGAATTGTAGGGGACTTATGTTCCATCAAAAGCATTGTAAATTTTGGTATAACTGCTGCGTACGCTCCTTCAGGGTCCTGCCGTCGGCCATAAACATTGAAATAGCGGAGCCCGATAGTGTCTAAATCATAATTAAGTCGAAAAACATGTGCATATAATTCATTCACATATTTTGTAACTGCATATGGAGAAATTGGCTTACCTATAATCTCTTCAACCTTGGGAAGGTTTTGTGAATCCCCATATGTAGAAGAACTGGCAGCATAAACAAAACGTTTTACTTTTGCATCCCTTGCAGTAATAAGCATATTCAGAAAACCGCTTATATTAACAGAATTGGTAGTTATGGGATCGTTAATCGATCTCGGAACTGATCCAAGTGCTGCTTCACTCAAAATCAAATCGACATTATCAGCAGCTTTTTTACAATCAGCCAGATTTCGGATATCACCAACAACAAGTTTAAAGTTTTTATGATTAAGGAAATCTTTGATGTTTTCAATTCTCCCTGTGGAAAAATTGTCTAAACAAATAACTTCATTATCATACTGCAATAAGTCTTCGCAAATGTTGGAACCAATAAATCCAGCCCCGCCGGTAACAAGAACACGTTTGTTTTTAATTAATGTTTGGGTATTCATTTTAGTTGTTAAATTTAGAATATTTAGCTTTAAAAATATATGTTATTATTTTATTATTCTTTCACGCAGGGGCTATACTTATGCGTTGCAACATGAAGACAATTTGGGTATACCTTAAACTGGAAGAATGACAGAAATATTTTTTTTATAAAAAACATTAAAGCGTAACACCTTTTCCGGTTAAAGAAATTAGCAATGTTCTAAATATGATTTTCACATCAAGAATAATGGAATAGTTTTCTTTATACCAGGCATCTAATTTAACTTTTTCTTCTAAAGAAATTTCATCTCTCCCATTTATCTGTGCCCAGCCAGTTAACCCGGGCATTAATGTATGCACACCCACTTTTGTTCTTAATTTCATAAGGTCGTATTGATTGTATAATGCAGGACGGGGACCTATAAAAGTCATTTCACCCCTGAATATATTAATTATATTAGGAATTTCGTCAAGACTTAGCTTTCGCAAAATCTTTCCTATGTTTAATAGATACCGTCCCGGATTTTCCAGTAAATGAGTTGCAACATCAGGCGTGTTTTTTTGCATAGTTCTAAATTTATACATAATAAAAATTGAATTGTTTATTCCTATACGTTTTTGCTTAAAATATACAGGCAATCCATCATCAACAATGATAAGAATGCTAACAATACAAAATAAGGGAAACAATAAGATTAATAATAAAAAAGCTATTATCCTGCTGATCATTTTACATTTCTTAATTCTTTATCAAGGTTAATAAATTTATGTATTTTATCTGGAATAAAAATATTATTAGTACTTAGTTTAATGCTGTTTTCAATTAAATAATTTATTCTTATTAATTGACCCAATTTATAAAGCAAATACATAATGAATTTAGGAATATGGATTATTTTCTCAGCATTCTGAAATTCTAAAAGATCAAGATAATTATATGTTTTCTTGTCGGCAAGATTGTATACGCCCGATGGTACTTTATTCTCAATAATTGAATGTATGACTTTCTTAATATTCTGTATATTTAAAAGTGATAATTTTGCTTTACCATCGCCGACACAATAAAATTTATTCTTAATTATTGTTCTCCGATCAATGTTCAGCATAAAATTGTCAGCATATACTGGAGAAAAACGTAGAATCCAAGAATTATTCTTATAATTTTCTAATAAATATTTTTCGGCTTCCATCTTTGTCCTTGCATATGGAGATTTTGGAGAAAGTCTTATTTTCTCATCATATGTTTCTCTTTTCCAATTTTCCCCATAAACCGAAATAGTACTCGCGAATATAATTTTCGAAGGTAATTTATTATAATCTTTAAGCGTTGTTAATAAATTGATCAAAGTGTTAACATTAATGTTGTAAAATTCTTGATAGTCCTTGTTTTTACCTTTTGAATGAGCAAGACCAGTCAGAAAAATTAAAGTACCCACTACCGGCAAGGACTTCACATATTTTATTACTTCCTCTAATTGAGTTAAATCTACCTTGCAATAATTATAGGAGGAATATTCCTCATATCCGATACTGCAAATTTCATATTTGTCTTGCAAATACTTTGAAATATAATTGCCTATAAATCCATTACCCCCGGCGATTAATATTTTAGTATTAGATGAAACTTCCATTTAGATATCAGAACAACCCTGTTAAATTTGAATAAGTTTCATCGTTTCTTCAATATGTCCCTTAGATGAAGCTCCAAACACTACCGATTGAATTTTTTGTTTGTTGATAAATTCATATGCTTCTTTTGCCGGGATGGCGCCAGAGGCTAAAGTTGACATTGCCATCAACTGGTATTTTGCAGTATCATTATTATCTGAAGTTTCTATATAAGCTTCAATATTTGGTGACATTAAGTAACCTATTTTGTTAAATGAACTACAAATAACTACTCCTTCAATTCCCCATAATTCAAGTTTTGCTTTTAATATTGGCATATTTTGAGTAATGAAACCAGGTAATACGTTGTATTTATTTCTTATATAATCACAATACGCCGAAAATATTTCCCTTATTCCAAAACCCAGGAATAAATCTGTAATAATATTTTGAAGAAAAATGACTTTAGTGTTTAAACCTTTAAACATTTTCATTTCAACATCAATCAGCATCTGCATTATTTTTATTACATCTTTCCCCAAAACAGCAGCTCCACCTTTAGTCATCATCCCTAACACACCCAGAGCGGTGTTATCTTTTAAGAGGACATCATTGATTGTGGGGAAAATTCCTTTTTCACTGATTAGGTTAGCATATTTGTGGGGGTATGGAATTGATGGATACCAGTTGATTTCGGAATATTTTGAATTGTTCGCTCTAAAATATTCACAAATATCTTTCGCACGATCATTACTGTTTAACATTACCGCGCGAATACCAGCCTGGAATGCCAACTGGTAAACATGGTATATGTTATTAATATCAAAAAATTTCTCGGCTAATTGTTGCGCTTTCTCTTGTGACATATGATTGATACCGAAGAACTGATTATCGCCCAATATTATTTTATCTATTTTTTGCATTGTTTAGAATTTTCCGTTTTGTTCATAATCAGTAAATATTTCTTCTATTACTTCTAAAGTATCCCTGGCATCCCTAAATGAGCAAAGATTTATTTTATCTCTATTAGTCATACATTCAATGAAATGGTATAATTGAGAAGTAAATTCGTTTCCTCTTACATAAAATGGGACAGGTTTGAAAACATCTGTTATATAACGTATGTTCCATCCTTCATGGAGATGATAATGTGGCAACTCCTTTTTTAAGAATATTTTAATTTCGTGTTGATCAGCCAGAATTTTCCCTTTTGAACCCAAGACCTCTAATTTATTTGTCGGCTTTCGGTAACTCTCATCGCTCCAGTTTACATAGAGTGTCCCTGAAATTCCATTCTTATACAAGAAAGTTGCATTTACAGCATCTTCCACATTTTTTGAGTATATACTTGTTAAGCTTGAACCTGTGACCTTATCCGGTTTTCCAATAATATAATTCACTAAATCTATTGCATGTGATGCCATCTCAAAAATAGCACCACCACCTTTTTCACGACAATCTCTCCAGGTATTACCTCCTTCTGATTTGGTAATGGTTCGACTGTACATTTCAGATTTAAATCTGACTACATCACCTATTATACCATCCTTTATATACTTTTTTATGCTCTGAAAAATGTCGTTAGAACGGTTCACATAGCCCACCTGATTTACAAGTTGCTTTTGCTCAAACAGGGTTGCTAACTCATCTGCCTGAGTCATTTTTGTTGTAAACGGTTTTTCACAAAAAACGTGAATTCCTTTTTCAGCAGCCTTCCTGGCAATTGGATAATGAAGTGTTGGCGGGGTGCAAATTATGACAGCATCCAAACTTTCTTTTTCAAAAAGTTCATTATAGTCAGTATATGTATGGATATTGTCAATATATTTTTTCACCAAAGTTAATACTAACGAAGAAGTATCAACTACTGCCTTTATTTTTACATTCGGATGACTATTGATTATTGAATAATGGGTAATGCCCATACGACCAAGTCCAATGATACCAATATTTATCATTTTCTCAACTGTCTGGTTTATTAGTTTATACAATTTTTATACAGTTCTACAATTCGTCGCCATGTATATCTTCTTTGTGCAATTTCTTTCATGTCAATTCCCAACTGAGTGATACTTGATTCCTTTAGGTTGGATAATATTTCAATCAATGATTGAGAGTCTTTAAAATAGAAAGATTTTTCTTCTGTTGCAGCCCTATTAGTTTCAACATCAAAACATAGGATAGGAAGTCCTAAAGACATTGCCTCAGTTAGAGAAGGTGCTGTTCCGCAAAGAGAATGAGTATGAAAATAAATATTTCCGTTGCTTCTAATAACGTTTAGTTCGTCAAGATTATACACAGCATCCTGAATAAAAATATTCGGATCTTTGTTTTGATTGTTTGTTTTTAATTGTGTGCCGTATTCGGAGATCCCCCAATTTGAAACCACAACCAGACTTCTATCAGGCATTTTTTTATATGCTTCGATCAAGATGTGTATATTCATGTCTTCTTGTGCCCTAGACACAGAAACATCGTATTTTCCCGCTAGAAAAGGATATTTTTCTCTCAATTCATTTGTTATAGGTTTGTAAACTGCATGGTCACCTCCATATTCAACTAAAACACCGTCGATATTATAGGTCGTTTTTACATAATTCCAAAGAACTTGATTATCAACAATAATAATGTCAGAGAAACGAACACAAATTCTTTCAAACCATTTCTTGGCAGCAATCTCAATCGCAGCAAATGTTTTTTTCCCTCTTACTTTCTGCCATTCAATACCACCAATATTGAATATGATTTTCTTTTTGAAGAACACATTTAATGGAAAAGCAAATACACCCGAAAAACCAAGAATTACTAAAACATCCGAAATAAAGAGAGCATGAGCAATAGATATGGCATCGTAAATCATTGATTGCCATCCGTTTGCTTTAAATGGAATATAAATAAGTTTTGAATTGTGATATTTTTTGAGTTTTTTTTCCCTCGGAGTTTTTGCACAATAAACTGTTATTTCAAATTCTTCGTTAAGGTACAGGGCTAAATATTCAGTTAATGTCTCGAAACCCCCATATTTTGCAGGAATTCCATTAGTACCGATCAGCGCTACCTTTTTTTTATGTACTTTCATTTATTAAAGGTAATCCGGATAGTAAATGTTGATATACTCTTTCAAAGCAACTTTCCAATCTCTCATATTATTTACCCCCCGCAATTTCAATTTTTTGGTTACTAAACGTTCCGAGGCGGGACGATCTGCGAAATATATGTCTTTAAAATAATCAGATGTTACGATAGTTATTTTAATCTCGTTTTCTTTACCTAAAATTCTGATTAATTCCTGAGCAACCTCCAATCGGCTTGTCTGACCACCACAAACACAGTTGTATAATCCCCAATATTCTTTTTCGATCAAAGCATTTACCGTTTTTGCAAAATCGTGTGTATATGTTGGAGTGCCATCTTTGTCATTTACAATGAATAGTTCTTTTTGCCCATCTTTTATTTGTTTCATTAATTTTTGGATGAATTTTTTATCTTTAGAGGGACCTGAGCCCATCATCCAACCTGCACGGCATATTAAATATCTAAAAGCGTTCTCTACAACAAATCGTTCTCCCATATATTTCGATCGAGCATAGACACCTAAAGGATTAGGGATATCCCAATCATCATATGATTCCTTAGTACCATCAAAAATTCCTGCAGTGCTTATATACAATAAAGGAATATTTAGCATATTAGCAAGGTAGACTGCATTTTCAACGGCCAGAGTATTTGTGTTATAAGTATCCTCAATGTTTTCTTCGCAGAATTCCAGATCAGTATAAGCACCC
>PLLW01000093.1:6796-13213 GCA_003141435.1 Ignavibacteriales bacterium | reverse complement strand
GTAAAAAGAATAATTACATCGTCTTTCTCAAGAGAAATAGTTGGGGACTCATATGGCACAAAGGTCTTCATGACACCAAGTATAATTCCTCCCTTATCAAGTTTTATTATTTTCTTATTACGTATCAAAAGAGGAGGATTGTGTCCGGCATTCACGTAATTAAAGGTTAGATCGTTCTCATCCAGAACACCCCAGAAAAAGGTAATAAACTTACCATCCATTGTGTTATCAGTTACCAGGTCGTTAATTAATTCTGTCGCTTCACTCAGTGACATTCCATGTTTACAAATGATTTTTAAGAATGCCTGCAGATTAGCCGTAAGCAACGCAGCGGGCACCCCTTTACCTGAAACATCTGCAATTGCAATGCAGAAGCTTGAATCATCAAGGGGAATAATGTCATAAAAATCGCCGCCGACTTGCTTTGATGAAATATTATAAGCAGCTATATCAAACTTTTTGTATTGGGGTATTGAATGAGGCAGTAGATTCTTTTGTATATCTCTTGCTATCTCTAATTCTTCCTCCATTTTCTGCTTTTCAAGTGCTTCATTGAATAAACGCCTGTTTTCAAGAGAAATTATTGCAAGACTTCCTACCGAATATATAAATTCAATATCCCCTTCGGTGTATTCAGACTGACTAACTCTTTTGCCAAGTAATATCAATCCCTTTGTTTCTCCATGAAGCTGCATAGGCACTATCAGTTCAATTTTAAGCTCATCAAGTCTGCCGTATTTTTTTATTATATCATCTTTATCTATAGAACTTTCAATCTCCGGGATTTTGACATCAGAAAGGGCACTCAGAAGCTCAGCTTCCGGAAATTTTGATTCTAGTATTTCCTTATTTGTTCCGTCCGATAATACAACTGCAAATTTAGAGATAAGCAATTGACCTATTATGGAATAAACTAATAGCTTTGTTGCTCTTGATTTTTCGGAAATAAGTCCAAATTCTTTACTTAATTCGAACAGTGAATTCAAACGATGAATACGGTTATCTAAAACTCGATTAACTCTTTTCAACTCATAAAGAACAATTGAATTCTGTATCGCAGAGGCGGAGATATTAATAATTGTACGAAGAAATTCCAGATCATCTTCAGTATAAACAGTTTTATTAAGTTTTTCACCAAGACATATTATTCCGACCATGTCATTTGAGGAAGATATTTTTTCCACTGCCCCCAGCTTATTAGCTTTAAGAAATTCATTAAATAAATTATGCTTATCAAGATCATCATTTGATGTTAATTCCGGAAAAGCATCCAGCATCTTTCCATTTATTCCTTTGGATGACCTTATAAGAATCCTGCCCTCAATGTTCAATCCTATAAGCCCTTTGGTTGCAAAGAACTTTCCCATGCATGTAAGTAATATATTGTTGAGAATAAACTGCAGATCAAGGCTGGAATTTATAACTCTGCTGAATTCAACTAATGCTGTCAGATTCCTTTTGAGTTTAACTGATTCAACATCATTCATCATCTGCCATTTGAATTTATATTTTTAGAAAGGGATACCTGATTAAACTTTCCGGGAACAGTAGTATATCTAACATCATCCATCAATGCTTTCATAAGATACATTCCAAGCCCCCCTACTCTTTTTTCATTAAAATATTTCTGTAAATCGGGATGAGTCACAAGTCCGGGTTCAAAGGACGTTCCGTAATCTATTATTTCAATAGTAAAGGTTTTCTTATCAGTTTTAAGGTTAAGTACAATTTTCCCATCCGGAAAATATTTATAGGCATGCTTGATAATATTTGTACACGCTTCATCAACTGCAAGTATTATATTATCTATTGCTTCTTTGGATAAACCTGCTTCAAGAGCGGCTGAGTTTATAAATTCTCTTATTTCAGCAAGGTTCTCAGTCCTGCTCTTTATTTCCAGTTTATCCTTTTTCAATTTGGATTTATCAGCTTCCAAGGTTCTTATTCTCTCTGAATTTGTTTACGGCTTCTTCTTCGGTCTTAAATATTTCATAAAGAAGAGGAAATCCTAAGAGATCAAATATGTTAAATACCTTATCACTCATAACCGAAAGCTTTATATCTCCCTCATTCTCTCTGACTTTTTCTATAAATGCCATGAATACACCCAGTCCCGCACTGCTTATATAGGAAAGGTCTTTAAAGTTTACTACTATAGAATACTTCCCGTTATCTACCAATCCCGAAAAAGTATTCTCTAACGTCGGTGCGGTATGAGCATCAAGAAACCCTTTCAGGTATATAGTGCTTACTTCACCTTTGTCTTCAACTGAGGTGCTGAATTCTGCCATTTATTCTCTCCATCAAGATTTAATTTTTGTTTCCACTTTAATATTACTAACGTGATATCATCATGCTGTGAAATATTTTGGGAGAAAAGAGTTACCTCTCTCATAACCTTATTTGAAATTTCATCCACATGCTTGTCACAGTTCTCAAGTAATATTTTTTCAAATTCTATGCTGCCGAAATCATCAAGATTAATATTCTTCGCTTCTGTAATTCCATCGGTATAAAGCACAATTAGATCATCCTCTTCAAGATTTATCTGGATTTCATCGAGAGTGTTGACAAAATGATCTGTAAAGTTTAATCCAAGCCCAATCCCGGAAGGTCGAATATTCTGTACAATATTATTTCTTATTAAAAGTACCGGGCAATGCCCTGCACGCGAAATTGACAGGGTTTCTTTTTTACAATCTATCACTCCGTATGCTGCACTCACAAAGTTTTTTCTGTCGAGAGTGCGGTGTAATATTTCATTTGCCTTTACAAGAATCTCCTTTGGAGTTTCAATAATCTTAGAAAGCGATTCAAATATCCCCTTTAACTCGGCCATAATAAAAGCCGCTGATATACCTTTCCCCGAAACATCCGCAATTACAAAACCAAATTTGTTTTCACTTAGCTCAAAGAAATCATAATAATCACCACCGACTTCAAAAGCAGGTATAAATACTGATGAAATGCTAAGACACTCCAGTTCGGGATTTTTACTTGGAAGGATCTTTCTCTGAATTTCACGAGCGACATCAAATTCTTTTTCAAGTCTCTCTTTTTCAATGGATTCCTCAAGAAGCCTTGAGTTTTCTATTGCTATTGAAGCATAATCAGAGAAAGTATCCATTGCACTTTTATCTTCATCGTCAAAAATAAAATCGTTTTTCTTTGCGGCTACCAGATAACCCTTAATTTCATTATGTGTTTTGATCGGAGAGACTGCAATACTATTGAATTTCTCTGAAAGTTTTCCTTTGTCTTCAAACTTATCAAGATTAAGTAATACAGTTTTAGACTCCGAATCTTTTTTTATTTTTGATAAGATATAACCCGAAATAAGGTTCGTATCTACAATACCGATATTCTTCTTTGCTAAAGGTTTCGTCTCATTATTTTCAGTCCAAATAATCCAGGACGCATCTGAATTACAAACTTTAACTGCAATTTCCGTAACAGTTTCTGAAAGCTCCTTAAAATCCAATACCTGTGTAATCAGTTTACTGAAATACTGGAGTGATGAAATCTCCTGTGTTTTCCTGTCGTATGCTTCTGCAGTAGGTAGATGGAATAAAGTTGTAAAGAAAAGTATGCCAAAGTATATGATCCCATATATCATCATCAGGTTCATAAACTGGTCAAGAGAAGTTGAGAAATTCGAAAGTAAATGTGATTCAGAACTGTTTGCTATGTTTACTATAAACAGGACAAATATAATCACTGAAAAAACTAAAAGGGAAACCTTTTCTTTTTTAACAAGAAATGCTATCCAGGAAATTCGAATCGAATTTATTATGATCAATACAATGGAAATTATTATAAATGTTGTCTTTATGTAGTGAAGATCCGGATAAGGGTTTAATACAGAAGCAAAGGATGCCGCCAGGAAAAAAATAATCATCGTGTTAAAATATATTGAAACATTCTTCTTCTGCTTAAGGAAGTACAACTCCTTGAAAGTAAAGAAGATATATGATACTGAGCTTATAAACAGGAGTCCATAAAGAAATGAAATTAGGCTAATAACCAAGTCAGGTTTTGAAAGTCTTTCCTTAACATTTCCGAATATCCAATTTAGTATAGGGTCTGAGAAAATAATCAGAAAGAAAATTATAACATTAAGAATTCCGATATTTATAATAAGAGCAAGAGGATTGATCTTTTTTGCCCTTATAAAATCAAACATATAAAGAATAAAGAAAGCTGCTGTCAGGATAACAAAAACCTCATTCAGTACCCTGAAAATGACTGAATCATTTGAACCGAAAAACAGCTTAAAAAAGAACAATATAATTGCAAACCCAACAAATGCCTTGAATTTTATGTTCCTTGTCAGATTTTCAGTCTTAAAATTCATGAGGTTTATACTATTTACATTCAAAGTTAAAAATTATGCACTTATTCAGTTAATAAATTACAATATATATATTATTATGTAAAGAGGTGTTTTATGAACGGAAATTATAACGGATGGCTGCTCAAATTCTATGATAAAATAGAATTAATGATGGGAAATAAAGCCCTTATATTTCAATAGGATCATTTTTCTCTTTCTGCTCCTTTTTGTCTTTCTTTAATTCCTTCTCCACATCCTTCATCTGCTGCTGGAATTTCTTCATTTCCTTCTGGAATTCTTTCATCTGAATTTTATATTCTTCACCATTGAAATTAGATATGGAATCGGGGATCATTGACCTGATGTTTGCCAATATAGAATCCAAATTCATTTGCCCCCTCTTGCCCGAACCGAAGAACTTATGACTGAAATACTTATTTTGATTCATAATTGAATCCGGAATATTCATAGTCATACGTGGAATATTAACGGTAATATGCTCCACAAGATCTGCCGCTCTTTCTATCTGAACTGTGATGCTGTCAAAATCCGGAAGCTCAAGTCCGGGTACTATATTCTGTAAATTTACCCTGCATGTGTTTCCATCAAACTGGACGTTAAAATTCTTTCCCCAGGAAGGATCATTCTTCAACTTAATTATACTGTTATCCAATTGAAGATTTATTGCATACTTTTTCCATTCATATGAAGCCTTCTTCATTTCCTCCTTCATCTTTTTCATCTCATCTTTATATTTGCCTTTATCAAATTCATAATTTCCAGAGAAGATAGTATCGGGAGTAAAGAATATATATTGGTTATCCCTGGTTTTCTTTACAACATTAATCGCATTTACAATTGAATTCTTATCATAAGATGTTAATCCGACAGGACAAATCTTTGAAAATCCTTCTTTATTCGCATTATTTGCGAAAGCAATAATATCAGCAAGCAGAGCTTTATTATAATTCCAAATATTCGGATTTATCGCGACCGTATTTTTATCATTGACAAGTACCTGAGACTGTAAGTCTTCGGCATAATTTTGCAAGATAGAATCTACTTTTTCCTTTTGCTGTGAATTAAGGTTAAGTACCTTGATAAACTTATCAAGGTTATTAGCATTTGACGCAATATTTCCGGTTTTGATTTCAAAAAATCCGTTTCCTGTGGTACCATATCCTAACTGAAGATACTGGCTATTTGTCTTATCCAACGGAAGCTGATGATTAAATGCAAAGTTAAAAATATCTTCATTAGTAAGATTAGCAGCATATAGCAGAGGCTTTAAATTCTGCTTATAAAACCCAGCAAGATTGGACTTCTGCCGTTCTACCAGGTTTTCAATTACCTGCGGATTATATTTTAAGAATATCATTACAGCCAGAGTAAGAACAAGAAATCCTGCAATCGGAGAAAGTCGTTTAATTGTGAAGAAAGAAGTTTTATGTTCTTTAAGTGAAGCAAAAAGTTTTGTCTCAAGATATGGCGATTCGGATAAGGGTTTCAGAGATGATGCAGTCAGTTGTTTTAACTTTCTTAATTCGGCAAGTTTTTTCTGAAGATCAGATGATAAAGCTATCTCCTCCTCAAATTTGCCCTTTTCTTCAGGTGATAATTCACCGTCTAAATAAGCGGACAATTTCTCATAATTTATATCTTTTTCCATTACCCCATCAGCTCCTGTTCATAAGGTTCAAGAAGTTCTCTTAAACCCTCCCTTGCTCTGAATATGCGGGATTTTACGGTCCCGATTTCACAGTCAACAGTTTCTGCAATTTCCTGATAACTTAATCCTTCGATATCCTTTAGTAAAAGTGGAAGCCTTAATTTTTCAGGAAGCTTTGAAATAGCTTTATTAACAATATCTGAAATATCTTTATGTTCCACTGAAGGGATATATACCGGTTCCTCCTCTCCATCCTTGATTGGAGTAAAAATACTCCTGATCTTAACTTTCCTTAGATGGTCTTTGCATTTGTTTACCGTAATCCTATATAACCAGGTTGAGAATTGGGACTGGAACCTGAAACTCTTCAGATTTTTATAAATTGTGATGAGCACATCCTGAGCAATATCATCTA
>PLLW01000093.1:0-6789 GCA_003141435.1 Ignavibacteriales bacterium | reverse complement strand
TTTTAATGAATTTCATGATTTTAGACGATTTTCAATTGGCAAAGTTCCGTTGTATAAATATATAAATTTCATATTAATATTGATATCACGTAAAATAATGAGAAATTAAAATTGCTTGCATAAATTGAGCTATCTAATTAAATTGAATCGAAAATTTTAGGAGTTATTAATGAAAATTAAATACACAGAAAGATACGAAGCTGTTGTCATCGAATTAAAGGGAAATGTGATGGGCGGTGATGACACTAAAGATTTCAATGAACTTCTGCACAAACTCATTGATGAAGGGAAGAAACATGTAATAGTAGATTTGTCTGATGTCAAATTTATGAATAGCTCCGGAATAGGTATGCTCATTGGCGGTCTAACTACAATGAAAAAAGCTGATGGAAGCATGAAATTATCTGGCGCAACTGAGAAGATCGAAAGTCTTTTGGTAATAACTAAGCTTATCACGATTTTTGAAACATATAATAATATTGATGAAGCTGTTGCGAGCTTTGCTAAATAAAAAGCATTAAATAGAATGAAGATGTCCGGCGGACCTGCCTCAGTTAACTATAAAATTTCTCTTTTACTTATAGCTATGCTAATAGCGGGTGCTACACTGTTTTACACTCAAAACCTGGTTTCCAAACTCCAGAATACCGAAAGACAAATTGTTCTTCTTTATGCGAGAGGGATAGAATATGTTGCTAACTCCAATCCTAACAACGATATTTCATTCTTATTCGATAATATTATAAAGCCTATAAATTTTCCTCTTATTTTAACAGACTCAAAAGACCAGGTTGATCTTGAAAGTAAAACTGATATTCGAAATATTACAATTGACAGTACGCTATCTAAAACCGAACTGCGGAAGATTTTTACTCAGAAATTAAAGGACATGGATGCTATAAATCCCCCTATAAACGTTAAATATCAAGATACCATTATATTACAAAAGATCCACTATGGTGACAGCGCCCTTATAAATACACTGAAATTCTATCCTTACCTGCAGATCATATTTGCTTCCCTGTTTATTTTAGTTGGTTATCTCGGGTTCAGCAATATTAAGAAAAATGAACAGAGCAATATCTGGGTAGGGATGGCAAAAGAAACTGCCCACCAGTTCGGAACTCCAATATCAAGCCTAATGGGATGGCTTGAAATGCTTAAGGAAAATTATGCTAATCCAGATAAAGTTCTGGATTTAGCTGATGAAATTGAGAATGACGTTGAAAAGCTTAGTAAGATAACTCACCGGTTTTCAAAGATTGGATCGATACCTGAATTAAAAACCCGTGTTGTATATGAAGAAGTGAAAAAAGTAACCGAATATTTTCAGCGAAGACTTCCTCAAACCGGTAAGGCTGTTGATCTTCAAATGGACGGGGACAAAGAGGCAACCGCGCAACTTAATTCGGAACTGTTTGGATGGGTTATTGAAAATCTTATTAAGAATGCACTTGATGCTATTGACAATAAAAAAGGCCAGATAAGTATTACGGTTAAAGACTCCAAGACTCGAATTGAAATAGATGTAACTGATAATGGGAAAGGAATTGAAATAAAAAGAAGAAAAGATGTTTTCCGTCCAGGCTACAGCACAAAGAGAAGGGGTTGGGGACTTGGTCTAAGTCTTTCAAAAAGAATTATTGAAGAGTACCATAAAGGAAAGATTTTTGTAAAGAATTCAGCTCCCGGTGAAGGAACGACATTTAAAATAATATTAAAAAAGCATTAGCTCATTGACAACATTTTTTCAATCGGTTTCAATGCTCTATTTATTAGATCCGGCTCCAATTTTATTTCCGGTTCCTTGTTCTTCATACAGAGATATAGTTTTTCCAAAGTATTAAGTTTCATATAAGGGCATTCATTACAATTGCAACTCTTTTCAGGGGGAGCGGCAATATATGTTTTATCCGGAACAAACCTCTTCATCTGGTGTAGAATACCCGATTCCGTTGCTACTATATAGCTCAATGCGCTATCCTCCTGAACAAAATTAAGGAGCTTACTTGTCGAACCTATAAAATCCGCTCTTTTTAGTATCTGATCTTCACACTCAGGATGAGCTATTAATTTAGAGTCAGGATATTGAATTTGTAGCTCAATGATTTTCCTCTCGCTAAATGTTTCATGAACAATACAAGAACCATTCCACAAAAGCATGTCTCTGCCTGTTTTCTTTATGAGATATCTTCCCAAGTTCCTATCAGGTGAAAATAATATGGGCTGTTCTTTTGGTATTTGATTAATTATTTTTTCAGCATTACTCGAAGTGCAGATTATATCGCTCAATGCTTTTACCTCTGCAGAACAATTGATATAAGTAATTGCAATATGATCCGGGTGTTTTTCCCTGAATGCTTTAAATAATGGCGCCGGGCAAGAATCTGATAATGAACAGCCTGCATCAAGGTCAGGCAATAATACAAGTTTTTTGGGATTCAATATTTTGGCTGTTTCAGCCATAAATTGTACCCCAGCAAAAATAATTACTTCCGCGCTAGTATTTTTTGCCCTTCTGGAAAGTTCAAGACTGTCCCCAACGAAGTCTGCCAAATCTTGAATTTCCGATTCCTGGTAATAATGAGCCAAAATAACACCATTTAGTTCTTTTTTTAATTCTAATATTTTAGGCTCTAAATCCGTTTGAGTATCAGTATCGTAATTAACCATATTACCTCTAACAAAAATTCTTAGTATATGATAACATTATTTATTGAATAAAACACTGCAATTATTATTCCATCATTTTTGATTGATTAACCCGCCAAATCCTTGTCACAATTTAATCAAATATTCCTGCAAATCTTGAAATGATACAATATTATCTTATAATCGCTACAAAAATGATAATAAAGCAGTGGCATATTAATTGTTAATTTATCATCGGAAATAGATTTAAGCAAAACACCTTCCAACAAATTCATTTCACAAAAAACTGCCGGTACCTACCGGCAGTGTCTATTTTAAATAGAAAGTTTATATTCCCCTAATGGTAATGGAAAAGGAATTAAATATATTTACATTAAAATTTGGAGAGTCAGTGAATATATTTCAGGGAATTTTACTTTTTCTTTCGGCGGCTCTTGCAGGAGCGATAAACTCAATAGCTGGTGGAGGAAGCTTTATAGCATTCCCTGCTTTGATCTTTACTGGTGTACCTCCTATAAATTCCAATGCTATGTGCTCAGTAGCTCTATTCCCCGGTTCTTTGGCAAGCATTGGTGGATACCGGCTTGAACTGATCGAAGAAAGAAAGATATTGCCACTAATGATCCTGACAAGTATTGTTGGAGGAATAGCTGGTGCTGTTATTATGCTTAAAACTCCTCCTAATACTTTTATGGAATTGGTACCTTATCTGTTATTAATAGCTAATCTCCTCTTCATTTTCGGCCCAAGAATAACCGCATCATTTAGGAACAGGAATGCTGAAAAAGGAACAAACCGTTTCAGGTTATTAACGGGCACAATTATTCTTCAATTGTTTATTGCCTTATACGGTGGATTTTTCGGTGCGGGTATGGGAATAATGATGCTAGCAGCTCTTACATTAATGGGAATGGACAATATCCATAAAATGAACGCATTCAAGGTAGTTTTGGGAAGTTGTATAAACGGAATAGCTGCTATTATTTTTATTTCAGCCGGTGTAATCCTGTGGCTTCAAGCTTGTGTTATGATAATTGGGGCAGTAATCGGAGGATTCTGGGGAGCATATTATGCAAGAAAATATGATCCGGCTAAAGTAAGAATTATTGTTATTTTGATAGGATCGGCTATGACGCTTTACTTTTTTGCAAAGGTTTACTTATACAAATAATTAAATTATTAATAACGATTGATTTCACTTTATTTATATTCAAATGTTGACAAATTTGAAGAAAAATGCAACAAATTAATTCAATTGAAAAATTTTTAGATTAGTATATCCCTTAGGCAATAGATAAATTTGAGTATATAAAACTCTGCACCTATGAAACTTCTGGATTTATTTAAAACGTATAAGAAAAAAATACTGTTCATTTTTTCACTCACAATAGTTGAAAATGTGGCGTGGATAATTGAACCGTGGATTTTCGGAACGCTTATTGATGAATTCATTCTTAAAGCAAATGGTTCTGTATTTCATCTTGCCCCGATCAAATTTCTACCCCTCTTCTTATGGATACTCCTTTATGCTATCAACTCCGGTACCGGTACTGTCAGAAGAATGTATGAACCAAAGATATTCCAGAATATTTTTGCGGACATTGTAACAAAGATAAGTGAAAGAGGAAACAAGGATAATGTGAATGCTTCTGTTGTAACAGGAAGAGCCCAGCTCTCACATGAATATATAAATTTCCTTCAATACAGAATCCCTGAATTACTGGAACAGTCTATTGCCATAATAGGGGCAATATGCGCACTAACAATATTCGATTGGAGAATTTCTGCCGCCTGTCTGCTGGTTGTTCTTCCACTTGGTATTATCGGACAGTTTTATAATAAGAGAGTGCTGTACCTTCAGAAAGATCTGCATGATCAATACGAAACTATTGTTGACACATTTGTTACAAAGAAACCGGAGAATATAAGATCAATCTATAAGTCAATGGCAAGCGTGCAGACTAAAATTGGTAAATTCAATGGATTTAATTTCGGCTTCATGCGCATTACCTTATTGATCGTATTCCTTGTTGTTCTTTATATATCAATTGATCTGGATAATTTTACAACCGGGGATATTTATGCTATTGTATCCTATTTATGGACATTTATAAGTGCTGCGGAATATTTACCTGAACTCATGGAAAGTCGGGCTTCTTTAAAAGATATATCTCAAAGAATTACTATCGATGATGATATAGAAAAAGTGAACGTAACTATCTGACTTCCTATATAAATTTCAAAAAGAATCATCTTCATGATTATAAAAATAATCACCTCAATATAGAGGAACGTAATCCATATCTTCCAAAGGAAGAATCGGCAGCGGTATTCCGTTATACTGAAGACGGAATGTAATGTTTTTTATAGTCGATTCTTCTTCTAAACGGAACCCCGGAATTTTCGGCATAAAGAAGTTGAAGTTAAATAAAGGAGGGGGGGGATATTCTTTAACTTCATATTCTTCCCCTGAAAGTCCGGCTTTATTCACAGCAATCTCAAGTGCCTCTGACATCCCGCCGAGAATATCAACAAGCCCGTTACTCTTTCCGTCAAATCCCGACCATACTCTTCCCTGACCAACTGAATCAATGTAAGCGAAGCTCTTATTTCTTCCGACAGCCACTTTCCCTACAAACTCCTTGTACATTGCCAATATAGAGTTATCAATTTTCTTCTGTTCAAATGTGGTAAGATCACGGTCAGGTAGTGTTAAACCTATAAAAGGAATAGTCATTCCAAAACCAAGATCTGAATGTTCTCCGTGCTTGACATAGTCTGTTGATACTCCTAATTTTTCTTTCAAACCCTTATTGTATGCCCATCCTCCGATTACACCAATTGATCCTGTTATTGTATTTGGAGCTGCTAATATTGTATCTCCATACATCGAGAGCCAGTAACCGCCCGAAGCAGCCACGGAACCCTGTGAAATAATTAGAGGTTTTTTATCTTTTGCTTTCTTTAATGCTTCAGCAATAATATCTGATGCAAGTCCATCTCCGCCTGGAGAATCAACCCTTAATACAATCGCCCTTACATTGTTATCATTTACAGCCTGGTCGACATACTTTACAAGATTACGTGCGCTTATCCCTTCGTCCATTGCGCAGATACCCGTTGCATATATAAGAGCAATCTCCGGTTTTTTCCCCCAGTAATTATCCTTGGGAAGTATAAACTTTGAGATAGAACCGGGATTAATAAAATTCTTATCATTCCCCTCCACTTTGTTAATTAGCTCTTTAACTGTCTCCCATCTGCCAAGTGTATCAACAAGCTTTTGTTCTACTGCTTCCTGCGGCAGCAACAATCCGAAATTATTAATGAGATCATCAAATTTCGCTGAAGATATATTTCTGTCAATGCATATGTCCGTCTTGGCTAATTTATAAAAATCGTCTATCAGCTTTTGGAGTTGAGTACTGTCCCCTTCGCTCATATCTTTACGCGCATACACTTCGTAAGCAGATTTATATTTGAAGTATCTCCATTCATGGAAGCCAATACCAAGCTTTTCCATTGCCCCGGTATAATATTGTTTTCCATACATGAATCCTTCTAAAGTAATCATTCCCTGTGGATCCATTACTATCTTATCAGCGACAGAAGCAAAATGGTATGCATCTATACCAGGTCTGTCAATATAAATATAAACTTTCTTTCCCATTTCCCTGAACTTCCTAAGCTCCTCCCTTAATTCCCAAAGTAGTACCCTGTTGATATTCATTCCGGAAGTATTTATTGCAATCCCCGCAATGGACTTATCATTTTTTGCCGCTTTGATCTCCTCGATTATTTCATATAAAGTTTTTGAATCATCAAAAAAACGGAATCGTGCATATTTCAGACCTCCTAATAGATTTAGATCTATATAATCAGTTTTTGTTTTGAAATTCTGTATAGGATTCCTATCGTACGAACCGATCCTTAAGCCATATGTATTAAATTGATATTTGCCATCTTTGTCAAGGTTTGACATACTTGAAAATGAAATACGTCCAAGAGAAAGTTCAATTCCAACCGTATAATATTTATTTTCGAAATACCTTCCTGTTAACCTAAAACCGGGGTAAGCCTCAAGTGCAATCCCTGCGCTCCATTTATTGTCTAGATCACTCATGTAATTTTTAAAGA
>PLLW01000056.1 GCA_003141435.1 Ignavibacteriales bacterium | reverse complement strand
ATTCATACTGCCGAAGTTTTCGATGGAGGCAAGGCGTTTGACGATGACCTTCTTTTCAGCCATTCGTTTGGCGCCATGGGAAAGGTTGATGCTTATAATTGCCGGTAATAATTGGGGGGTTAGTCCAACTGCAAGAGCTAAAGAGAATAAGAATGAATCCAGTACGGGACGGGCAAGATAGACGTTAATTGCAAAAATTGTAACCACAAGCATAAGGGTAACTTCCATAAGAAAGTAACCGAAGCGACGGATGCCATGCTCGAATTCAGTTTCCTGCGGACGGAGTTTAAGCCGATCAGACACTTTGCCAAACTCAGTTTCCCTGCCTGTGCGAACTATCAGTTGAGTTGCGCTACCGCTGACCACGTGAGTCCCCATCCATAGGGCATTTGTCCTTTGAGCCAAAGGAGTTTCCTGGGGAAGAACAGCAGGTTCTTTTTCAACAGGGAAAGTTTCACCTGTAAGCATAGCTTCATCAACGAAAAGATCTTTTGAATCCTGAACCAGTCCATCGCCCGGAATGATATCACCGGCGTTAAGGATGACGATATCGCCAGGAACAATTTGTTCGACAGGAATTTCTATGGATTTTCCATCACGCAGGACAGCCGCTTTAATCTGAACAATTGAAAGTAATTTTGCTATAGCATTTGAAGCACCGCGTTCCTGCCAAAATCCGAGCAAGCCGCTTATAAGGACGATTGAAAGAATAATCATTGCATCAACAGCATCGTGCAGGAAGAATGACAGCACTGTAGCGAATAAAAGGATAAGGATAATAGGACTTTTGAATTGTGAAATGAGGAGCGTAAGCACATCCGTCCGTTTTGGGAGCTTAAGGAGATTAGCGCCATAGAGATCGAGCCGTTTTTTAGCTTCGCTGCCGGTCAATCCTTCTTTTACGGATTCAAGCAACTTAAGCAAATCATCAGCGGACAAGCTCCAAAAGGCAGGCGGTAGTTGATTCATTGCAAAATTCCTTTGTAACTAATTAAAATATTTTTTCAAATCGTCTATATTTGCAGGTATGGCAATAAGCTCTTTTTTCTTATTGACCAGAAACATTGACGGAGTGGCATAAATTTTAAAATCCCTAATAGCCTTTCCATGTCCGTCTTTAAGATCCGAAACATTTATCCAATTGTAATTATTCTTCCTGATATAATTAAGCCAATCAGTTCTATTCGTATCCAATGATACCGCGAATATTTTTAATTTCATTTCTTTCTGGTTTATGTAGAGATCATTAATGTCCGGCAGAAGTCTCTGGCAATGAGGACACCAGCTTGCATAAAACAATATCAGAGTAATTTCTGAATTTATGTCCTTTAAGTTTATCTCTTTTCCGGTTGAATCGGGAATAATTATTTGTGGAACTTTGATGCCAACCAAGAAACTTTTTGACTGATCAATTCTTTGCTGAATTGAACCAGGGAGTTGTTCATCCAGACACAGGTCATCCTTAATTACATAATGATCGACTATATAATCGATAACCCTACTGAATCCAAGCTCCCTAAATTTATCAATAAGGCATTGGGTAATATACTGATAGACCAATTGATTAACTTTTGCCTTATTCAGGATTGTATCCACAGCAGAGATATATTCCTTTGTGAGAAGTTCCTTTGACATCTGACGATTTTTGAAAAGTGTGATATAATTTAAGGTGACAACAGAGAATGCATCGGAGTATAATAAATCATCGTCATCGAAATCAATATTATCCAGGGAATGAGATTTTTGATAAGCCGGAGGCAATTGAACTGTTTTAATATACCTGGCGACAAAAGATTTGATATTCTTTTGGGAAGTAATGTTTGCAAAATAAAGGTGCTGTTTATTTTGTTTTATATATTCATAATAAAGCTTGTTACTTTTTGAACTGATCACATTCATGCTGTCAGTTATATTGTCAGCGTCGGTACTGAGGAATACATCCTCATTATCAATTATGAAGTCCATCCATTTATCATTTGAGATATTTAATCTATAAAAACCCGGATGGCTTGCATTTCTTGCAAAGGTATAATGGAATTCGTTTTCGGTAGAGAAGAGTGAATCAATGGGGACAACATTCCCTTCCCTGAGATAAGATAATTGTGCTTTGCCCTGATTAAGATTATTTACTTTTATATTAATAGTCTGGGCTGACAGCCAGGTTAAATTGAAAATAACCAGGATACAGACAAAATAATATCTCATTAATCCGCCAACAAAGATGATTCAAATTTTATAATGAATAGATTCAGTTTTGTATATTAAATATATATATTTAATAATAATTTATTTATGAGGTAAAATCAATTATATGAAATGGTATCATTATATAGCAGCATTTTTTGCCGGTGCATTTTTAGCGAATGTAGTTCCTCATTTTGTACAGGGCATTTCAGGGAATCCATTTCCAACGCCATTTGCAAATCCTCCCGGTAAAGGACTTTCATCACCAACCGTTAATGTATTATGGGGCTGTTTTAACTTACTTGCAGGATATATATTATTAAGAGTAAGTAAAACATCCCTAGCAAATAAACTTTCAATGCTGGTTTTGTTTTTAGGAATTGTAGTAATCTCTATCCAGGCGAGCATTGTGTTTATGGATAAATTGAAAATGTAGTTATTTAAATAGACCGAACTTTTTGATATGCTGGTAAGCCATATAGCCGACGGCTCCAGCCTGGACAGCGCCTAACACTGTATATAAAAATGACAACTTGTATTGTTCATTCAGGAGCGATTGAGAGGGATATAACAAATCAGTATTTAATCCAGAGTCATTAGCAGGATACGGGGAAAATGGATTTAAACCCAACCTAATTGAAAGGGAAAAACTATTTACAGCACTTAGGGGGATAAAAAAATCAGGCTTTACAGAAACAGGGGGAGTAATATTTTCCTTAATTGTAGTTTTCATACTGTCGGGAGAGGTATAAGATTTCTGCTCGTTCTGACCGAAAGTAATTAATGATGAACTTAATAATATTATCGAGAGGAATATTTTCATCAATTATAGCACTGTTAACTGGTGAAAGATAGTTTTTATTTATACAAAAGACAATTAATTATGATAAATAACATAATATCACTATGAAGGAATAATATCAAGACTTATTTGCAATAATTACTTTGAATAATTCTTTATAAATCAACGCTGCAAATGATAAGAATAATTGCCCAAAGACAAACAATGTTCTTTGGTTCACGGATTTTGAACTTCCGAAATTCTTTTCAATCACATAGTCAATTTTATGTTTTAACCGGATAACCAGTTTTTCGTCTGTAGAAGAAATGCTGACAGTTATCATTAATTCCTACCTCTCAAGTTATACTCTTGTTTTTATAAGATAATAATCAACAGTTACGAGGGAAAAACCAATAGTCCATTGGGATGAAAAAGGAATTAACTCTTTTGGGGAATAAGATACGGACAGCTATAATAATCTTAATTAACGCAAGTTTCCCTTTGTTATTAAAGTTCGTTAATAGATTTTTTTTTATCAGAATGAACTCTAGCTCCATCTACTAATACAGTTTTTGCATAATTATGATTAAAATATTTTTTTACCTCACCCGCATCAAGTTCAACGGCTTTCAGAAAATCTTTCATAGCACCCCCATAATCTTCCAAAGCTCTTTTTGCTATCCCGCGAGTAAAATAAGCATAGGCATTGTCGGCGCATTTTTCGATTGCGATATTACAATCCTGAATAGCGCCCCGGAAATCTCCCATTTGATTTTTAGCATTACCGCGCCTGCTATACGGCAATCCATTTTCCGAATTAAGTTCGATCGCTACATCGCAAACCTGAATTGCCTCCTCAAATTCGCCTAACAGACATTTTTGATTAAACCGGGCGCTAAATGCTTTAGCATCATAAGGATACAACAAAGGAGCATCATCAATAATCATATTCCATTCACATTAATATTTTTAATAATAGAGTTTAATTTTAACCGGTGAAGTAGTGCCATATTGTTTTCAGTATAATTTATCGGCTGTCCGATTGAATAAGTAAAAATGATTGATACATCAGCTATTTGTGGTGTAATCAAAACAATCTTCAGTGGTAACACTACATTATTAAACATTTCGCTGTTTCTAATAGGGGAACTTAAATGAATTGTACACCTCGAACCATAGGGGGAAATCTTAGATACGGGGCGGAACTACCTGAATTTCATGGAAAGATTGGGAATCAGGGGAATGGATTGAGAAATAAATCTCAATCCATTCTTGAATAATTGTATAATTAGCGACTAATTACAAAGAGATAGGCGCCAATGACCGGTCCGCGGGGGCGACGACCATAAGAGTTCGCGGGCGCGTTGGCAGGAGGCGGTCCATATTGCGGCTGGAACAGATACGCCACATGCTTTACCGGATCGACGGCAATTGTTTTAGCACCGCTCATCGTGGTGACTTTTGCAACTACAGTATATTTGTCCGGTGAATCCTGATGAACAATAGTCACACTACTATCACGACCAGCAGGAATGTATATTAATTTTTCTGAATGATCCCAACCGAGTGCATCCACGCCATCACCATTTGGAATGGTGGCAACGATTTTGCCTGTCTTGGCATCTACCACTGCAGAAGTTTTACCGCATCCAGTAAAGATCCTGTCATTTTTCCGATCGTAGGCGATACCGGTAGGACCATCGCAGGGAGAAAGAGACCACGATGCAAGGACTTTCATTGTTTTAGCGTCAATCACCTGGATAGTATTTTTGCTTTCGTTATTGACAAAGAGTTTTCCTTTTCCATCGGTTGCTGCGCCTTCGGGGGAATTATCCTCGAGTATAGCTTCTCCGGTAATTGCGCCAGTATTTGGATCAACTGCAGTTGCTGTACCGGGTTTGCTGTGATTAGTAAGAATGATACGGTCTGAGAAATCATCGTACATAATCCCATCCAGACCACCAGCAGGAATCTTTATCTGCTTAAGAACTTTCAGCGTTTTAATATCGAACATGGTTACTGTAGAATCACCACGGTTTGAGGTAAACCCATGATTATATTTTGCAACAAGCGCGATACCGTGAGTGCCGGGTGTACCGGGAATATCACCGATGACAGTGCCTTTGTTTCCATCAATTACCATAACATGGGAACCACGAGAGACGAATACCCTTCCGGTGCCAGGTTCAGCGGTAAGATAGTCGGTCCCACCTTCGCCTCCTATGCTGTATTTTTTAACTTTGAATTCCTGTGCATTAAGGTTGCCAATGAAGGTAAGCCCAATCAGGATTGTAAGAACTATTGCAAATTTTCTTTTCATATTATTTTCCTTTTTTTTATCTCATGAGAATCATTTTTTTAGTAGCAGTAAAGCTATGCATGCCATCCGTTG
The DNA here is from genome assembly GCA_003141435.1 of Ignavibacteriales bacterium. Lineage (GTDB taxonomy): Bacteria > Bacteroidota > Ignavibacteria > Ignavibacteriales > Ignavibacteriaceae > Fen-1301. Next base: position 10,912 of record PLLW01000056.1, on the reverse strand, counting down.
AATTTGCCTGAATAGTATAGAAGTAAATTCCGCTATTCAAAGAATACGCATTAAAATTAATATTATAGTCATTTTGAACGGGTTTGTTATCAATTTGCTGAGCTAATAAATTGATTACAAAAAAGAGGAGAAAGGCAATAGTTATATTTTTAAGCATATTAAATAAGGATTAATTTTTAGTGAATAAAATTAACTACAATTCGAGTTGAATACAAGATTTATATTGAGGTTTAGAGGTGAGGTTTAGAGGTGAAATTTGAAGGCAGTTCAATGAGAAAATGGGGGGATAAAAATCTGTTTTCAGGATGCATCCAATATGAGTCTGGCATTCCGGAGATATTTAAAGTCATTAGGATTATTCGGTACTGGATATAGTATGAGAATATTCCGTAAGACTTTTATCTCTCAAGCCAGCCATACCATGGATCTATCTACAGTCTCGAAATTGGTAGGTCATGCCTCTATTAATACCACAGCAAAGTATTATAATAAAGTAGATCTGGAATGTAAAACAACTGAATTAGAGAAATTCATCGGAATCAAGGACGCTAAGTAGCGTCCTTTTTTTTTATTTAAAAACCGGTAAAATTAGTTTAACATTAACTGAAGTAGTAACTGAAGTAGTAAGCTAGTCAAAAGTGGTAAAAACGAGTAAAAACGCAGTGTGATAATCGTCAATTGTTAATTTTCTTTAAAATGAAAAGTGCGAATACATTAAATATTCGCACTTTCTAGTGGGGGCTTAGGGATTCGAACCCCAGACCCTCTGCTTGTAAGGCAGATGCTCTAAACCAACTGAGCNNAAGCTGACACTCTACCAACTGAGTTACGCTCGCAAAAATAAGAACTAAGGGAGTACTTTTACAGAGTTAATTTAGTAAAAATCTGATTTGTACACAAAACTTATTAAAATTCTTTTATATATTTTGTTATATGGTTAATAATCATTCACATACAACGGGGCTGAACTTTAATAAAGCATTTGCATGGGGGATTACTTTAAATGTTACATATATTTTAATAGAAGCTTTTTATGGCCTGCTGATCCATTCAATGTCACTTGTTGCGGATGCGGGGCATAATTTAAGCGACGTATTGGGTTTACTGCTTGCATGGGGCGCGGCATATCTTGCAAGATCTTCAGCAACAAGCAAACGGACATACGGTTTCAGGAAATCAACTATACTTGCGGCAATGTTCAATTCCATTTTATTACTGATAGTAGTCGGAGGAATATCCATAGAGGCGTTCAGGAAATTTATGTATCCCCAGCCGACACAAGGAAAAACGATGATGCTGGTAGCGGGTGTTGGGGTTGTGGTAAATGCATTAACTGCTTTTTTCTTTTTTAAGGGAAAGGAGAATGACCTTAATATTAAATCGGCATTTCTTCATATGGCGGGAGATGCGGGGGTATCGCTTGGAGTTGTACTAGCAGGGTTAATAATAATTTTTACAGGCTGGATGTGGGTTGATCCATTGATAAGCATACTTATTTTAGTGGTTATAACGCTTGGGACATGGGGCGTATTGAAGAAATCTTTATTATTGAGTATGGATGCAGTACCTGAACATATTGAAACAGAGGATGTAAGAAATTACCTGGAGAATCTTCCCGGGGTAACTGACGTGCATCATATACATATCTGGGCTATGAGCACTACCGAATATGCCCTGACGGTTCATCTTAACGTACCTGCGCTGGATTCTAATGATAATTTTTTGAGAGAAACTTCGAAAGCGTTAAATAATAAATTCGGGATTTCACATACTACAATTCAGATTGAGAATGACAGGACACAATACGGGGATAAACATAACTGTCCTACTGATTAATTTTCCTTTTCTTCATTGAACAAATAGCCTGCCTTCCGGATGCTTGTTATATAGACAGGATTTTCGGGATCAATCTCGAAATATTTTCTAAGATGCGAGATAAAGATATCGACTGTACGGGTTTCAATTTCAGAGCTAATATGCCAGACATTTTCCAGAAGTTCTTTTCTTGAGACAATCTTCCCTTTCTTTTCAATCAAATATTTCATGATCATAGCCTCGCGCTGAGTAAGGCTGAATTTTTTTAATCCTGCAGTGCAGTTAAAGTTTTCGAAATTTATCTGATTATCGCCAAAGGAATAGACCGGATTTAAGGTAGAGGATTCCTTATACCAAAGTTTTCTTTTCAGCATACCCCGAATCCGGAGGAGAAGTTCTTCAAGGTGGAAAGGTTTGGTCATATAATCATCGGCACCCTGTTCAAGACCTTTAATTTTATCCTGCACAGAAGTTCTAGCGGAAAGCATGAGGATAGGCATTTGAGGAGCAACGGTGCGAATTCTCTTTGCAATTTCGAAACCATCATAATAAGGAAGCATGACATCCAATATTATTAAGTCGAAGGAACCGGCATCGAACAATTTGAGAGCTTCCCTGCCATCCTTAGCCCATTTAACAGAATAGCCCTCATCCGTGAGATTAAATTCGAGTCCAACAGCAAGAGTTTCTTCATCCTCGACGAGAAGAATCCGGGCGCCTTTATATTCATTATTCTCCATCAGCCGTCTCCATAAATCTTTCTTTTTTAGCCGTCTGTCTTAAGAGAGATTTTATATATAATATTTTAGAAGTTTTATAAATAGGCAATTCAATAATAAAAGCAGTACCCTTATTAAGCCCCTCGCTTTTGACTGAAATTTTACCCCCATGGAGTTTAATAATTTCCCTGACCCAGAAGAGACCGAGACCTGTGCCTTTGACATTAGGAATGTTCTTATTATAAACCCGATGGAATTTATTAAAAATAGTTTTTTGATCTTTAATACCGATACCGATACCATTATCAGAGAACTCAATGATATTTTGTTTTTCATTGCTCTTAAGTTTAACTAAAATATTAAGGGGAGCCGGAGAATACTTTATGGCATTATCGGTAAGATTGTCAAATACAATCTGCATAGCATCATTATCGATAACACATTTACCGCGCACAGAGCCTTCGATCTTATAAGCATCTTCAGGAAGTCTGAAATTCTTAAAGGAACTTTCAATTATCTTCGGAATAATATCCGCAGAAGAAATATGATAATTATGAGAGACACGTTTTTGTTCAATACGGGAAATCTCAAGGATAGAGTTAATCAGTTTATGGAGGCGGTCAGTATCCTTAGCCATACTGGAATAGAATTCCTTTTGTTTTTCAGGAGGAATATTCTTAGAAGAAAGAGTTTCGAGGTAAAGCTGAATTGAGGAGAGGGGTGATTTTAATTCATGGGTTATGTTAGCGATGAAGTTATCGTACAGACCGGTAAGTTTCCTCTGCACGGTAAGGTTCCTGAAGATAATGAAAACGGCAGTAGCGATACCGGCGATCATAATGATACCGATTACAAAGACGCCGACCTTAGGGTTCACAATCCCCGGAGGGACAATATAGCCTTCCCGAACCTGTTCATATCTGATATAATTTGAAACATACCAATAAATCCAAAGCCCAAGGAGTCCCAGCCAAGCGATCTGCGCAAGGACGAAGGCAAAGAGAACGAAAAACTGTGATTGATGTTTCTTCATAAGTGCAATAATAAGAATAATTTGAATTATAATTCTTTTATTTAATAATTATATAGTAACAGCGGATAAAGAGATTAAGCATGAGTGACAGTAAAGAGACAGAGAAATTAAGGAAGAAATATTCCCTTATTGAATTAAATGAAAAATCAGTGAGCAAGGACCCCTTTGAGCAATTCGATAGATGGTTTAGAGACGCAATGAAATCCAGACTTCCCGAGCCGAACGCAATGATCATTTCGACTGTGAGCGGGGCGGAAAATCCATCAGTCAGGACAGTACTACTAAAGAATTATGATAACAGAGGGTTTGTATTCTATACAAATTATGGAAGCAAGAAGGGGAAGGAACTTGGGGAGAATCCGAAAGCTGCAATACTATTTTTATGGAAAGAATTGGAGAGACAGGTAAGGATAACAGGGAGAGCAGTAAAGACAACCAAAGAGGAGAGCGAAGAATATTTCCGGAGCAGACCTATTGAGAGTCAATTGGGAGCATGGGCATCAAAGCAGAGCGAAGTGATCCCGACGCGGGAGCATTTAATAGAGAGATATGAGAAATACAGGAAGCAATTTGAAGGAAAAGAGATACCGCTGCCTCCACATTGGGGCGGATACAGGATAATTCCGACAGAATTCGAATATTGGCAGGGGCGGGAGAACCGGTTACATGACAGGATAATTTATATAAAAAAGGGGGAAGACTGGGATATTTCCCGACTATCACCTTAAGAAAATTTCAATATTTACAGTGTGGACGATGGTTTATTAAATCCTTATAACTGCTTATAATTATTTACTTATAATCTGCTTTACTTTATGTATAATAATATAAATATTTCGATAATAAACTGAGAGAGTATTATAGAGATAAATTTTTTCGCCATATGAAAAGTAAATGAAAATAATACATATCGAGACTAAAGTGCCGTTATTTTAGTAAAACCATCTTTTTTAACAGATTCAGACTAGTACCAGTATTTATATCTGTAGCAATTATTTTGTAAAAATAGACTCCTGAGGAAATTGCTATATTACTCCGCGACGGGTTAAATTCCACATTATAATACCCTGTTCCTTTGATTTCATTTACAAGCTGGGCCACTTTTACCCCTAAAACATTAAATACTTCAATCAGAACATTAGCATTAAACGGGATCTTATAATTTATCTTGGTTGAAGGATTAAAAGGATTTGGGTAATTTTGACAGAGTTCAAGGCCAATAGATATTTTTGCTTTCACTTCAACTGTTTTACTATATTTGAAAGAACCATCATTATCAATCATTTTTAGTCTATAAATATATCCACCAGGCTTGAGATTTCCATCTTTAAAGGAATATGTTTTGGGTGAATTACTTAGAAAATTAGCATGCACAGAACCAATCTTTAACCACAGTTTCCCAGATAATTCTTTTCTTTCAATTTCAAAACTATTACAATTTATCTCAGTTGCAGTATTCCAATGAAGAGAAACATCTGTATTATTGGATTCACCATAAAAAGCTATTAGCTCAACCGGCAGTGCGCCGTCATTCCCTACACCAAAAGAAGAAAACTGAATAATTCCAGAAACGGACGCAAAATAGGGATCAGAAACAGTACCTACTCCGGAAACAATTGCAGGCACCTGACTCCATCCTTTTCCATCATATCGCCCAACCATAACCTGCGAGGAAGCATTAAACCCAGGAGCTTCATTCCCAGAAACCCAGCAAAATTTAATGGAGGCAACAGAACCACCAGAATTATTTTCAGTAATTATCCATTGCCTATTAACCACCTTATTGCTATTCATGGGCGGATTATCAAATAGAGATTTAACGGTAGCTTTGAATGTATCTATTGTGCCTGTATAATTTAATATTACCGGATTATAGGAATCCGATGTCCCAATAGGAAATTTAATATCAGTATTTCTTGCCATTTTATTATAAATCATCGCACCTAGATTATCAGTAACGACATAAGAGTCAGCGGATGAACCTGAGACAACTGCCGTATCCCCAATTACTAGATTTTTATCACACAGGAAAAGATTACCTGATAATAGTTTTAGAGTATCGATTACCTGAAAGGAATTTGTCAGAGTAACTCCCAAATTATTATTTATTGAGAAACAATTCACGGATGTAGGCAACCCATTCCCAGTGATCTGTGCAGATGAACCATTAAATAAATAATTAGAACCGGAATTATATATTCTTGTCCCCTTCAAGCAAATATTCCCTGAGGAATCCGGTGATAATGAGAGGCCTGCTGGAGAGCCAATGGAAAGAGTTCCACCATTATTTAAATTAAAATTACCATATCCCCATATAGGAAAATTTCCACAAACCAAAGTTGCTCCATTTGATACTATAATATTCTGTAAAATATCTAAAGGACTTGAAAGGGAAACTGTTGTACCAGGACCGTTAATTACAAAATTTTTACGATATATAGCATTTCCTTTTCCACCAGAATAATAGGAATTATAAATATTTGATTCGTCAAGCAGAGTAATATTTCCGGCATTAGAAATGACAGTATCAGCAGTAACCGTCACATTGTCTAATGCCATAAAACCGCCGGAACCAGAGTTCCCTCCCTTAAAAGCATAAATCCTAATTGACAGACTTGAGATATTGTTTGCTTCAGGATAATTGTAGAATGACCAACCTGCATCACCCCATCCACTAACGGGTTGGCCGATACTTAAGGATCCTACTTTTTTATAATTAGTCCCATTTGAGCTAATCAATACACCAAAATTTCCAGGACCACTGGCAAAGGGAATCGAAAACCGAAAGTTAATTCCAATCCCTTTGAAGCCAGTAGTATTAACTGTAAACTGGTAATATTCGGTAGATGCGTTACCAGGATCTGTAGTAATATTCTGCCATTTGCTGCTATAAAGACCGCTGCCAGCATTATTATTTCCAACCCCAGTTTCAATAATACCACTTCCTACCCGTAAGATAGGTCCACTTCCAGGATTTATGGACTGTTCAACAACATTTTCAAATGTATTTCTGTTGCTGTTGTTCTCAAAGTCATAGAACAGAATAGGCACTTGAGAATAAGAGGCGCTGACGAACAAAAGTGAGACGACAATAAGGTACAATGATTTCATAACTTTACCTTTAGAATATATAATTAATAAGTATTTTGAGCGTTTTTTATTATTTAGAACAATATTTCTGAAATATCGCCATAACCCATAAAACGAATCAGAGAATATCCAGCACAAAATGTTACAGCTGGCTCTGATAATTAAGAATTTAATAAAGTGTATGTAAATTGATCCGCATAATTTGTATCAAACATTTCCAAACCGAAGAAAACTTAAATAATTAATTATTCGAAATCAATATGGCGGCAGAACTTTCGTTTCATATTTAACAATTGTTTACAAGCTAAAGTATTTCATTTATTTACCCATTTATATTGTTTAATTCATCCTTTCCTAACAGCATTTATTTTTCTATTTTTGAGCCATAATTTATAAGGCAAACAGTGGAATTTAATATAGTTGACTTTTTTATACATTTAGACAAGTACCTTGATATAGCGATAAGGCAATACGGCATATTAACATACGCAATACTGTTTTTTGTAATATTTGCAGAGACGGGGTTTGTGTTTACACCTTTCCTTCCGGGGGATTCACTTCTATTTGCGGCAGGAACATTGTCTGTAATAAGCGTGTTAAATGTGCATTATTTATTTTTATTATTGACACTTGCGGCAGTAACAGGGAATTCTTCTAATTATCTGATCGGGCACCTGGTAGGTGAAAAGATATTCCATAAATACCCCCGTTTCCTTAAAAAAGAATACTTAGACAGAACCCATGAATTTTATGAAAAGCATGGGGGGAGTACTGTAATTATTACAAGGTTTGTTCCGATCATCAGAACTTTCGCTCCTTTTGTGGCGGGGGTAGGAAGCATGACTTTTACAAGGTTCAGCGTTTATAATATTACGGGAGGGGTTCTTTGGGTAGGCGCATTTATTTACGGGGGATATTTCTTCGGTAATATCCCATTGGTTAAGAATAATTTTTCTATTGTTACTATTGCAATTATATTGATTTCGATACTTCCAGCGGTAATTGAATATTTTAGAAGGAAGTAATTTATAATACGAATACTATTTATTAAATATATCAGAGGAAAATGATGAATTATGAATCATATCTTGATCTAATGAAGGGGAGTTTTACAATTATTATTCTTGCTATCTGTTCCATATTTGCATTGAAGGTAGTTATTGAAAAGTATATTGTTTTCCAGGGAATAAAAGAGAGATATATTAATGGATTTTCTTTAAGAGTAAGGGAGAGCCTTAAGGGGGGGGATTTACAGAAGGGATTAGCCGTTACAGATGCCGAGACACATAAATGGTTATGGTTTTCAATTAAATGTCCGCTTAATTCGGTATTCAAATATATTTTACAGCATGCCCATTACGAGAAAGATGACTTAACACAGGGTTCCTACACAAGGCTTGACAAGGAGCTGGCAAAATTGGAGAGAGGACTGGTGCTTCTTGCTACTCTGGGGGCAGTATCCCCTTTTATAGGTCTTTTTGGAACGGTAGTGGGGATTATACGCGCATTCAGCGCACTTTCAGTGAATGAAGCGGCAAGTTATACAAATGTAATGACAGGTATTGCCGAAGCTCTTGTTTGTACCGCCGCAGGAATATTAGTGGCAATACCGGCTGTTATGTTTTACAATTATTTTATTAAGCAGATTAAATTAGCACTTCCCATGCTTGAGGAATCGGTACAGGAAACCATTGTTTTAGTAAAGAATCCCAAACAAGGGGCGGAACAATGAGAAGATTTGAAATAGATTCAAAGGAATTTTCAGAGATAAACATTACACCTTTTACGGATGTAGTGCTTGTACTCCTGATTATTTTTATGATAGCAAGCCCGATACTTATGACGGGAGCTTTGAAGATAAAGCTGCCTGTTGCGGAATCATCCGAAACTGTTGTAAAGAAAAACGTAGAGGTATTTATCAATGAAAAGAATGAGATCTATGTAAATAATAAAATAGTACCTGTTAACCAGCTTGAAACAATATTGAAGACGGAATACGCAATAAAGAATAACACCGAGGTAATTGTGAATGGCGATAACAGCATTACACACGGAAGTTTTATTCATATACTTGATATTGTGAAGAGGTCAGGCGCATCAAAGCTTTTGATCGGCACTATTAAGAAGTAATGTTCAGCAATTATAAATATTTCTCGTCAGGTTTATCGGTCCTTGCGCATATACTTTTATTCACATTTCTGCTGTCAATTTATAAGGGGACGAACAACCAGAATTCATCTTTAATAGAGATTGGGTTTGGCGGAGAACCGGGGGGCGGAGGAGGCGGGGCTCCGAATGTATTGCCCGCGAGTCCAGAGGAAAAGATACCCACAAAAGAGCCAACCGAAAAGAAGACAAAGGAAGCAGAAAAGCCAAAGCCCAAAGAAATTGAGGGAACGGGCACAAGCGTAAATGCAAACCCGAACGGCAAGGGGACGGGGGGCGGACCGGGCACAGGAAACGGAACAGGGACAGGAACGGGAAATATCGGCATTCCGCTTCCGAAGCCTGTAACTCCAAAACCACCAGTGAGTGAGGTATATCTTGTTGCAGTGGAACAAATGCCTGAACCTTTGGGGGGAATGGAAAGCATTAAGGATAAAATTCCACCTTCGGTAAAGAGTTCCGGAATTAAGGGAACGGTATATGTTCTTGCTTATATTGATGAGAATGGAACGGTCAGGAAGGTATTATTATCAAAAGGCGTAGGGGGGGAAGCAGATCAGGCGGCGTTGAATGCAGTGAGAAGGACTCATTTCCGGGCGGGACGAAAAGCCGGCGTGCCGGTTAAAGTGCAGACGCTGATTGCGATTTTGTTTTAGGATTGCTTATAAGGAAACATTTTAATCCGAGGACTTATGAGAAATTTATTTATATGCATGTTAGTTGTTTTAAGCTTAACGGAGATTACAGCCCAGACAATTAATATAAGAGTTAGAAATCTTAACCAGGGGAAGGCTGCATTATCTTATCTAAAGGGAGAGAATGTTATAAAGGTAGATTCGATCGCCTCAAATGAGAAAGGAGAATTTCATTATTCGTTTGTAAAGAATGCGGGGCATCAGGGGATGTACAGATTATCTTTTTCAGGGAACAGATGGATAGACTTTATAAATGATAATGAGTTTGTAATCCTAAGTACGGATGCTAATAATATAATGGACAGTTTGGCAGTAGTCAGTTCAGAGAGCAATAAGCTTTATTATCAATTTCTAAAGCTGAATAAACAGTATAAGATTAAAACCGATCTGCTTCAGATAATACTTTCCAAATATCCCAAGGATGATGATTATTATATATACACAGAGAATAAATTAGTTGAGCTACAAAAAAAATATCTGCATTTTGTAAATGTTATATCCCAAAAGAATCCAAAATCTTTTATTGCCAGATATATTAAATCTGTTCAGTTGCCTGCCATAGATTTAAACTTACCTATGGATAAACAATTAGCATATCTAAAGACTCATATACTGGATAATGTTGATTTTAATGACGATGATTTAATAAACTCGGATGCGTTCACCAGTAAGTCGATAGAATATCTTACACTTTTCAGAAATCCCCAACTGCCGAAGGAATTGCTTGAGAAGGAATTCATGTCGGCAGTGGATACAATACTGAACAAGGCAAAGGTTAATCAGTTAGTCTATCAGCATGTTACGGAATATCTTATTGACGGGTTCAAGAAATTCGGATTCGATCAGATTATAGATTATATAGTTGATAATTATGTAATTAAGGATGATATATGCCTTGATGAGAAGCTTCAGAATTCGATACAGAGAAGGATGGATCAATCGAGGCATTTTAAGATTGGGGCGATAGTTCCGGACATAATTATTCCTGATTCGACTGGGAAAGAAGTGAATTTGAAAGACATTATTACAGAGAGAACTTTAATAATATTTTATGCGAGCTGGTGCCCGCACTGCCAGGAACTTATGCCAAAGATAAATAAGCTTTACAAGAATCAGGATAAATGGAAAATGAAGATATTGGCTATCTCTATTGATACAAGCAGAACTGATTGGCTGAACTTTGTACAGAAGAATAATTTTAACCTGATAAATGTTTCCGATTTAAAGGGATGGAATGGAAAGGCGGCGCAGGATTATTATTTATATGCTACACCGACTATGTTTTTGATAAATAATAAGAGGGAGATAATTGCGAAGCCGACAAATGTGGGGGAAGTGGAGAAGTGGATGGAGTTGGAGTTAGACATCGAATAGTTTTTTGAATTCGTCGTTAT
>PLLW01000055.1 GCA_003141435.1 Ignavibacteriales bacterium | reverse complement strand
TGATGAAATTAAAAAATTTGTTGATGAAAACGATAAAAAAAAGGGGTAACGCCCTGTATTCCCATAAATAAGAAGAATACTTATCAATAAAAACAAAAAGAATCGATTTTTAACGTATTTCCTTTTGTTTCTATTCTTAAATGTAAATAATATCTAATCTTATCATGGCATAATTTATGGATAATGAATTCATTATTATTATAAATTATTAAACTGATGGGGCGAGTTTTAATTAAAAATATTTTTATATCATTTGTTTTTTTAATGAGTACAATTCCCCAATTGTTCCCCCAACTTATTTTTAGTAGAGGTAGTAATGAAAATTAATAAACAAGAAGCTTTAGAATACCATAGTCAGGGTAGAAAAGGAAAAATCGAAGTGGTTTCCACTAAGCCCTGCCTTACTTCAAGGGATCTGTCCCTCGCTTATACACCTGGCGTTGCTGAACCTTGCCGTGAAATTGAAAAGAATATTGAGGATGTTTATAAATATACTGCAAAAGGAAACCTTGTTGCCGTTCTGTCCAACGGGACAGCTGTTTTAGGTTTGGGGGATATAGGTCCTGAAGCTGGAAAACCCGTTATGGAAGGTAAAGGTGTGCTGTTCAAAAGGTTTGCTGATATCGACGTCTTTGATATTGAAGTTAGAAGCAAGGACCCTAAAGAAGTAATTAGATTTGCACAATTAATTGAACCTACTTTTGGTGGCATAAATCTGGAAGATATCAAGGCTCCGGAATGTTTTGAAATAGAGGAGACCCTGAAAGCTACAATGGGAATTCCGGTATTTCACGATGACCAGCATGGTACTGCAATTATTTCATGCGCAGCTTTATTAAATGCCGCTGAGATAGCCGGGAAGAAATTGGGAAACATGAAAATAGTTGTTAATGGCGCTGGTGCAGCGGCTATCTCATGTTGTAAACTTTATCTCCGTGCGGGAGCTAAAAAAGAAAATATCGCCATGTTCGATACAAAAGGGAATATACACAAAGGTAGAAGTGACCTTAATAAATACAAAGCGGAATTTGCTTCAGAAAAAGACAGGGGTACTTTAGCTGATGCTATGGCAGGTGCTGATGTATTTTTAGGATTATCAAAAGGTGGTGTTGTCTCCAAAGATATGATTAAGGTAATGGCACACAATCCTATTGTATTCGCTATGGCAAACCCAGATCCTGAAATTACTTATGAAGATGCTACATCGGCTAGGGACGATATTATTATGGCGACTGGTAGAAGCGACTATCCCAACCAGGTTAATAATGTGCTCGGTTTCCCCTTTATATTCCGAGGCGCACTGGATGTTAGAGCAACTCAGATAAATGAAGAAATGAAAATGGCGGCTACCCTTGCACTCGCTGGACTTGCAAAGAAAAATGTTCCCGAGGCCGTCTTAAGAGCTTACGGTGGTGATGCTTTTTCTTTCGGTAAAGATTATATTATTCCGAAACCTTTTGATCCTCGTGTCTTATACCATGTCGCTCCGGCTGTGGCAAAAGCGGCAATTGAAACAGGAGTTGCAAAAATTATTATTAAAGACTGGGTGGCATATGAAGAGCAATTGAAAGAAAGATTAGGTCTCTCTAAAGAAATTATTAGAGTCATGATCCATAAGGCTCAAAAGAATCCTATGAAAGTTGTTTACCCTGAAGGAGAAGATGAAAAAATAATCCGTGCAGCTCATTTATGTCATACGGATGGTATGGCTATCCCTGTTCTTCTCGGCAAAGAGAAGAAAATTCTTGATATAATCGAGAACCTTAATTATGATCCGAAAGAATTTATTATCGTCGATTTCCGGAAATCAAAAAAGGTAAATGAATATGCAGAAAAGTTCTATTTAAAGAGACAAAGAAAAGGAGCTACTTTAAGAGAATCAAAAGGTTTAATGAGGGATCCTGTCTATTTTGGTTCTATGATGTTAGATAACGGTGACGTAGATGCTCTCATTAGTGGGTTAACTACTCATTATCCCCAGACAATTAAACCGGCATTGCAGTGTGTCGGAATGAAGGAGGGATTTAAGATTGTCTCTGGTCTCTACATTGTAATTACTAAAAAAGAAGTTTACTTCTTTTCTGATGCAACAGTTAATGTTAATCCAACCGCTGAAGAACTTGCACAAATAGCAATTTCAGCCGCCGATACAGTTAGGGAATTCGATATTGTTCCCAAAATTGCTATGCTTTCATTTAGCAATTTCGGAAGCGCTCCCTATCCTCAGTCAATAAAAGTAAAAGAAGCAACAAGTATAGTAAAGAAACTGCGACCGGACCTTATTATCGATGGTGAGATGCAGGCCGATACAGCTGTTATTCCCGAAATAAGAGAAATAGATTATCCGTTTTCTTCTCTTCAGGGGAAATCAAACGTGCTTATTTTCCCTAGTCTCGAAGCTGGTAATATTGCTTATAAACTTATGGCTAGAATTGGTCAGGCGACTGTCGTCGGACCTATTTTGATGGGGATGAAAAAAGCAATACATGTTCTTCAGAGAGGTGCTACTGTCGATGATATATATAACATGACTGCTATTGCGGTTGTTGAAGCATCACTTAATGCTAAAAAAGATAAGAAACGTCCGAAAGAGGATAATGTTCCGGAATCTGTTTCGAAAGGAAAATAGTCTCGATTTGAAACCACAAATTAAAGGGAGAAGCGACGCCTCTCCTTTTTTATTAATCAATAAAAGTTTATATGAGAGTAGCCAGAATAAAACAAACTGCCATAAAATTAGATACAAATCTTGACGTCGATCTATCATTAATTAATCCTGTTATTGAACGATATAATGGGAAACAGGGGAATCTTATCCCGCTGCTTCAGGGGGCTCAGAATATATATGGTTATATTCCTAAAACGGTGTTCGATAAAATTTCTTTGGAAACTGGATTAAAAAAGAATGATCTTTATGGTGTGGCTACATTCTATGCCCAGTTCCGCCTCCAGCCCGTAGGGAAAGTTGTTGTAAGGGTCTGCCATGGAACAGCATGCCATGTTCAGAATGCTACTAAAATTACGGAAGATGTTCAGACTTTCCTTAATGTAAAGGATGGCGAAACAACTGAGGACAGGTTGTTTACTCTTGAGTCTGTTGCCTGCCTTGGGTGCTGCTCTTTGGCTCCCTGTATGATGATTGGTGATGAAACTTTTGGCAAGCTTAATGGGAAAAAAGCTGTCGATGTTGTTAAAGGTATAAAACGGAAAGAATCACTCGATAAAAAACCTAATCAATCCAAAACGGAATTATGGAAAACGTAAAAATTATAGTTGGACTCGGAAGCTGTGGAATTGCAGCAGGTGCCGGAAAAGTTTATGATGAAATAGTCAGAATCAAAGAAGCTGACAACTTAAATTTTGATTTGGCTAAAACAAGCTGTATCGGGATGTGTTTCCGTGAACCTCTCGTTGAGATTATTGATGAAACTGGTTCTTATCTCTATGGAGAAGTTGACATAAAAAGAATTGATGAAATAATCGAAAAACATATTGTCAACTTTTCTCCTATTAAAGAATATATTGTTAAGTCTGATATGTTCGATACTCCATATAAAGATTATTTTGAAGGTCAGGTTAAAATTACTTTACGGAACTGCGGTAATATAGATCCTGAACATATTACAGAGTATGAAAATAAGCGTGGATATCAGGCTATTAAAAAAATTACTTCAGAAGAAATACCTCCGGAAGACGTAATCAAATCTGTTATGGATTCAGGTATCAGGGGAAGGGGAGGTGCTGGATTTTCTACAGGAATGAAATGGAACTTTGCCCGCAACTCTAAAGCAGATGAAAAATATGTTGTGTGTAACGCTGATGAAGGGGATCCGGGTGCATTCATGGATCGNNCGTGCTGAATATCCCCTTGCAATTAAAAGATTAAATCTTGCGATTAACCAGGCAAGAGAAAAAAAATATTTGGGTAATAATCTCTTCGGTATAGAAGGATTTAATTTTGATATTATCATAAAAGAGGGAGCTGGAGCCTTCGTTTGTGGCGAAGAAACCGCCCTGATGGCTTCTATCGNNAATGTTGAAACTTTTGCTAATATACCCTGGATTATATTAAATGGTCCTGCCGCTTACTCTCAGTATGGAAAAGAAAAAAACAGGGGCACTAAAGTATTTGCCCTGACTGGAAAAATAAAGAATGGTGGATTGGTTGAAGTGCCAATGGGAATTACTATCCGGGATATAATCTATAAGCTTGGCGGCGGTATTATCGATGACAAAAAGTTCAAAGCTGTTCAGTTGGGCGGTCCTTCAGGTGGCTGCATTCCTGAATATTTATCCGATACCCCAATTGATTATGAGTCGGTTACTGCTACTGGTGCAATAATGGGCTCAGGCGGAATGGTTGTTATGGATGAAACAACCTGCATGGTCGATGTTGCAAGGTTTTTCCTTGATTTTACTCAGAAGGAATCCTGCGGTAAATGTACTTTCTGCCGAATAGGTACCAAAAGAATGCTGGAAATTTTAACAAGAATTACTCAAGGGGAGGGGACGGAAGAAGATATACCTGCTCTTGAGGAATTAGCCCTGCAGATCAAGGATGCTACCCTTTGCGGTTTGGGAAATGGTGCCTCTAACCCGGTGCTTACAACATTAAAATATTTCCGTAATGAATATGAGGCGCATATTCGTGATAAAAAATGCCCCTCTCTTTATTGCAAGCAGCTTCTTACTTATGAGGTTATCCCTGATAAGTGCACTGGCTGCCTTGTCTGCAAAAGAGGCTGCCCGGTAGGTGCGATTGATGGTGATAAAAAAATCGTTCATTTCATCCACCAGGAACTTTGTACTAAATGCGGTGACTGTTATTCTAAATGCAAATTTGATGCAATAAAAATCTATTAACAATAATCTATAAGAACAGAAATTTTTCATGGAAATGCTTAACACTATCCTTAATGATAAAATAGTACAGGCTCAAAAAGGCGAGACAATCCTTGAGCTTGCAAAACGATTAAATGTGCATATCCCCACTTTATGTAATGATAACAGACTTGATCCATTCTCCTCATGTTATTTATGTGTAGTCGAGATAATAGGTATGCGGGGACTTCAGCCTGCATGTTCTACTAAAGTCAATGAGGGGATGAAAATATATACCAATAACGATAAAGTCAGGAAATCCCGCAAAACGGCTCTTGAACTTCTCCTGAGTAATCATTATGCGGACTGTACAGCTCCGTGCCGTCAAACTTGCCCCGCAGGTGTTGATGTGCAGGGATATATTTCCCTTATCAATAAAGGGTTGTATAAAGAAGCGGTTGCACTAATCAAAGAGGTTAATCCGTTACCCGCTATTTGCGGAAGAGTCTGTGTACGCCCTTGCGAAGTAGCATGCAGAAGGAATTTTCTGGAAGAAACCGGTATAGGTATAGATTATTTGAAGCGCTATGCTACAGATGTTGATCTTTCTTCCGGAGAACCCTGGAAACCTGAAGTAAAACCAAAAACAGGTAAGAAGACTGCTATTATTGGCGCTGGTCCCGCTGGTCTTACAGCAGCTTATTATCTGGCAACGGAAGGAATTGAAGCAGAGATATTTGAAGCTAGCTCTGCCCCGGGAGGTATGCTGAGATATGGAATCCCTCCTTACCGGCTTCCTAATGATATAATTGATAAAGAAGTTAAAAATATAACCGACCTCGGGGTTAAGATTCATTATAATAAAAACCTTGGCTCCAATATCAGCTATAAAGAAATAAAACAAAAGTTTGATTCGTGCATCCTTACAATCGGTTCACAGGTAGGGACAAGTATCGGTTGTGAAAATGATAATGCTGAAAATGTTCTGTCCGGTATCGATTTTCTTAGGAATATGGAAATGACGGGACAGCGATATGATTTTTCCGGTAAACATGTGGGTGTCATCGGCGGAGGCAATACCGCTATGGATTGCTGTAGAACTTCTATGCGCTGTAATGCGGAAAAAGTCTATATCATTTATCGCAGGACTGAAAAAGAAATGCCCGCTAACCCGATTGAAATCCATGAATCAAAACTCGAGGGAGTTGAATATTTATTCCTAACCGCACCTGCCAAAGTCAATATGGATAAATTGGGAAAATTAAAATCGCTGTCCTGCTTTAAGATGGAACTGGGCGAACCCGATGCCTCTGGAAGAAGAAGACCGGTCAAGATCGATGGATCGGAATTTGAGATTAAACTTGATATTATTCTTGCCGCAATTGGACAGAAGACCAATGTTGAATTTCTTGATGACCTTAACAACAATCTTGATGAAAAGCTTGTTATAAATAAACAGGGGGATATTGATACCGATAAAAAAACATTACAGTCATCTGTAAAAAATATATTCGCCGCTGGCGATGCTGTTACCGGTCCTGCTACATTGATCCAGGCTATAGCTCAGGGAAGAAAAGCTGCTAAAAGTTGTTATCAGTATTTAATGGGAATTCCACTCACTGGTGAACCCTACGAATTTATAAGTAGAAAAGATAATTTTGAAAAGCAAAAATCAGCAGATTATAAAGAAATATATTCCACTCAGCTAAGGGAGGAAATGCCCACTATTGATGCTGCTGAAAGAAAAAATTTCAATGAAGTTGAATTGGGATATTCTGAACAGCAGGCGTATGGTGAATCACTTAGATGTCTTGAATGCGGCTGTACTGAATATTATACGTGTGATCTTAAAAAATATGCTACCGAGTATGGAGCTGTCCAGACTAAATATGGCGGCGACTATAAAAAATATAGGGTCGACTTCTCCCATCCTTTTATAGAGATAGATAATAATAAGTGCATTCTCTGCTCCCGCTGTGTCAGAATATGCAGCCAGGTTGTTAATGCAAATGCGCTGGGTTTAATTAACAGGGGCTTTGATACCTATGTCGCCCCAAGTGGAAAAGTATCCCTACCTGAAACAAATTGCGAATCTTGTGGAATGTGTATCTCCACTTGCCCTACTGGTGCAATTACCGAAAATGTTGTGTTTAAACCGGGTCCTGTAAAAACCGAATCATTCGAAACAATATGTAACTACTGTTCAGTTGGGTGTGAGATTACAGTCCACCATAAAGGCGGTTTCGTTATGAAAGTTACAGGAAGTAATGGATTGGTAAACTCTGATTCTAATATTTGCAGACTCGCTAAGTTTGGATATAATTATCTCAATAATAAAGCTCGTTTAACATCTCCTTTGCTGAAAGTAAATGGCAGGTTTGAAGAAATTACCTTTGATAAAGCATATCAGATTATCGATTCAAAAATAAAATCTGTTAAGCCCGATGAAAATGCATTTTATGCAGGGGCACGGCTTACTAATGAAGAATTATTTCTGGTTCAAAAACTGGCAAGGGAAACCGTAAAGACAAATAATCTCACAAGTTTCCATTATGCGGATAGGGGAGATGGCTATTCCTCTAATTCCTCAGCTAATCTTCCGTTTGAAGAATTAAATAATGTTAATAAAATATATCTCATCGGTTCAGAATTAAATTATGAAAATCCTGTGGTCGGATATATGATAAATAATGCCCGCTTTCTGAATAATGCTTCCCTGAAAGTGATCACAGATAATAACCACAACCGTATGATCGGTAAGGCAGATTCTGTTCTTATCGTGAAGTCTTATTATCATTTTATTAAAGCAGTAAATTACTATCTCCTTAAGCATAAT
The DNA here is from genome assembly GCA_003141435.1 of Ignavibacteriales bacterium. Classification (GTDB taxonomy): domain Bacteria; phylum Bacteroidota; class Ignavibacteria; order Ignavibacteriales; family Ignavibacteriaceae; genus Fen-1301. The sequence continues at coordinate 6,500 of PLLW01000055.1, read as the reverse complement.
CTGCATAATGCTCTGTTCATAAAAGACAACGTAAATGATTTTGATGGCTTTCGTAATATAAGCCTTTCCGCAGATTATAAGTTGCTGCTTAAAAATGCCGGAGTTAATGATGAACAAGTCTCATCTTTTGCAAATGAATTTAATGATGAAATAAAGGCTGTAATTGTTTTTTCTGAAAAACATCTTTCCTCTAATACCTCTAAGGAATTATTTAACCTGGCTTTGATTACAGGAAAACTTGGTAAAACTTCTGGTGGAATAATTTCACTGAAAGAAAAGAATAATTCGCAGGGTCTGGTTGATATGGGGATTTCTCCTGACTTGAAAATAGGCGGAATACTAAATAACGCATCTGGTAACAGTTTACAAAAGAGTGAACTAAAGAACCTCTTTATCTTTGGAGAAGATCCGGTTGGCTGTGCTATAAACAAAAAGGAAATTCTTGACTTAATAAATAATGCTTCTTTTAAGGTTGTTAGTGATTATTTCATTACTGAGACTGCTGAATTTGCCGACCTCATTCTTCCTGCATCTCTGCCATTTGAATCAGGCGGAACCTTTACTAATACCCAGAAATATATTTTAAGCTTCCAGCCTGAAATGCCCTCCCGACTTGAGAAAAATAGCTGTGATCAGTTAATGGATATAATGTCAGAGCTTGGGAATAAAATAAAATATAATTCGATTCAGGATATTACATCTGCTATAGCATCTGAACTGCAGAAAATTAAAATCACGGTTGCTGATAAAAAATATAATTTCAGTATCACTGATGACGATGATAATAAACGCAATTATGAATATGGGTGTGATTATATAGTGAAGAGTTTTGAGGAACATTTTCAGAAAGCATTCGAAAATATTTAATAATTGAATAAGGTGTATAATTATGAAACAGTTTAGTTCAGCAGATGATATACTTGAATTTGCCATTAAAAACGAACAGGATGCTGTCGATTTTTATTCAAAATATGCAGAATTAGTTAGAAAGGAAATGAAAGATATCTTTTTAGAGTTTGCTCAGGAGGAGATCAAGCATAAAGCTCGCCTGATGAAAATAAAAGAAGAAAAGATATTTACTTTTTCATCTGAGAAAATAAATAGTTTGAATCTAAGTGATTATACAACATCCGGAAATTTCACTTTGGATCTAAGCTACCAGGATGCCCTTATTCTGGCAATGCTTAAGGAAAAAGCTGCATTTAAGCTCTATATCAATTTATCACAAAAGACGGATGTTCCTTTCCTTAAAGAACTCTTCCTTTCCCTCGCGCAGGAAGAATCTAAACATAAACTCCGTTTTGAATTGGAATACGATGAGTATATACTGAAGGAGAACTAATTTCCTTCCTGATTCCGCAGTCTTTGATTATCCCTGCCTCTGATTCGTCTAATAATATAAGCTTTGTACTTTGATCAGCGCGGCATCAGGATCATGCTCCTTTACAAAACTGAAGAAATCATTGTTGTAATATTCCTGGTGAGAGCTTTCAAATTCCTTTAACAGCTCTTTTATCTTTTGATGGTCAAGCTTGCTCTTAAAGAAATTTTCTTCCTCTTTGTCATCATAAATTCTGTAATAGTTTTTTGCAACGCCTTCCATTTTACACCTATAATAAAAAGTTAATTTAAGATTTCCTCTGCATGAAGGATATCTGAAAAGTTTTCATTCTTTATTGACTCAAAGTTCTTCCTTGCATTGGCTAATGAATTAAGAATGTACCTGTTCGCTACAAATATTTTCTTCGGTTCAATATCCGCCTCATCTAGCAACAAATAACCAACATATAAATAGCTGTATAGATCAACTAAGTCCTTGGCTGCCACATCTTGGAATGTGGGGTCCTTTTTATCAAGCACATATTTTAATGCTTCTTTATATATCTCCCGTATTTCCTTTAAGAATCCGGCAAGACGGTTTAATCCGCCCTTATATTCTTTCTTTTCCTTTACATCAAAATGTTCAGCAAGTATATCATTAATTACACCTCCGGAAGCAGCAACAACCTGCATCTGCGAAGTACCTTCATAAATGTTTGTTATGCGCGCGTCTCTCGCATGTCTCTCTACATTGAATTCCTTCATATAACCTGTGCCGCCATGTATTTGTATTGCATCATGGGTTACCTTATTAGCTGACTCTGATAATATATATTTTGTCATAGGTGTCAGTAAATTAACAAGCTTCATGGAGTATTTCAGTTTTTGGGATTCCTCTGCAAATGGTTTGCCCTGCTCTTTCAGCTTATCAATTAACTCTTCAAGCTTCTCTTTCCTGTCAACTTCTATTGCTGTACTGTAAAAAAGCGAACGGTTGCTCTCAATTTTTTCTTTCATATCTATTAACATGTTGGTAACAACAGGTATATTGTATATCGCCTTACCAAATTGCTCTCTTTCCTTCGCATACTTCAGGGCTTCATTGAATGCTGCTTGCGATACTCCCAGCGCCTGTGCTGAAACTCCCATCCTTGCCCTGAACATAAGGTCAATGACATACTTAATCAAACCGAATTTTCTCTGCCCTACTAGCTGAGCAGGTGTGTCATTAAACTGTAACTCGCATGTCGGCGAACCATGAATTCCAAGCTTGTTTTCGATCCTTCTTACTTTTACTGTAGAATCGCTGTAACACGCAAATAAACTCAATCCTCTTCCGTCTTTTGTCCCGGGTTCCGATCTTGCCATAACAAGAAGAATTTCTCCGTTACCATTAGTTATAAATCTCTTGCATCCCTTCAGCAGCCATTTTCCCTCTGAATCCTGGTATGCCTGTAACTTTGCTGCCTGCAGATCGCTCCCTGCATCTGGTTCTGTTAATACCATGGCTCCGGTAACTTCACCTGTACAGAATCTGGGAATAAATTCCTGTCTCTGGCTTTCATTACCGAATTTTTTTATTGTATCCCCTATATCCTGTAAGCCAAAAATATTCATCAGCGATGCATCTGCTCTCGAAATTATTTCATTTGCCATTACATAAATAGTGAACGGAAAATTAAGTCCGCCGTATTTGCGGGGGAATATCATCCCCATCAAATCAGCCTGCGAAAGCTGTTTAAGATTTTCCCGGGTTCCTTTGGCATAATGAACTTTCCCGTCTATTAAATGCGCTCCCTCTATATCAACATCAGCTGCCCTGGGTTCTATAAAGTTTCCCGCTATATCTCCAACAACTTCAAGAACCTTACGGTAATTTTCTATTGCATCTTCATAATTAACAGGAGCATAATTAAATTCTTTCGCCTGTTCATAATTGTCTTCTGCTATTCCTACAATATCTTTTAGATCAAGATTTTTGAACTGGAATTGTAAATCACTGTTATCTGTGAAAAAATTCGGCATAATATCCTTTATTTCAATTTCTGTTTATAAGCTTCTATAAAATTGGGAATTACTTCGGCGGCATCACCAACAATTCCATAATGACTCACTCCGAAAATAGGAGCGTCTGGATCATTGTTTATCGCAATAATCTTATTAGCCTCCTGCATTCCTGCCCTGTGTTGAATGGCTCCCGAAATACCAATCGCAATATATAGTTTCGGTCTTACTGTAACTCCTGTCTGACCGACCTGCCTTTCCGGAGGAATAAATCCCGCATCCACAGCGGCTCTACTTCCCGCCACTTCGCCTCCGATAGTATGAGCAAGGTCATATATAAGTTTGAAATTCTCTCTTGTTCCTAAACCATATCCCCCCGAAACAATTATTGACGCCGCCTTAAGGTTTATCTTGCTCTCCTCTCTATGCTGCTCAATTATTTTTACAAGCTCATCAGTCGGATCCGGGATATATGGAATCTCTGTAATCTTAATCTCTTTAGTAGCAGTCGAAAGATGCTTCTCCATAACTCCTTCCCTGACTGTAGCAATCTGTGTAGGATTATCGGGAGTAATAATTGTAGCTATAATATTCCCTCCGAACGCAGGACGTATCTGCATCAGAAGATCCTTAAACTCTTTACCCAGATATTTAATCGATTCAATCTTAAGTTCAGTACAGTCGGCAGTCAATCCGCTCTTCGTGTTTGAAGCTACCCTTGGTGCAAGGTCTCTTCCAATAATCGTAGCGCCGAATAAAACTATCCTTGGTTTCGCCTCATTAACAAGTTTATTCATTATCCTGCTGTAAGGCATCGTCTTGTATGCCAGCAAACCGGGATGTTCTACTACAAGAGCTTCACTAACCCCATACTTAAATGTTTCCTTTGCAATTTCCTTTACTTTATCACCAATTATGACTGCCTTAAGAACCCCCCCCATATTAAGCGCAAGTTTATGTCCCTTGCTTAGCAGTTCGAACGAAACATCCGCCGCCTTACCGTTTCTCTGCTCTATAAAAACCCATACTTCATTTGAAAGCTTATTCATATAAATTCCTTATCCGAAAATGTGGTCAGCCATAAGCTGGTCAATTAAATTTCCTATCCCTGTTTTTGTAGCGTCTATCTTAATATGATTCCCCCCGGCTAAAACTACAGATTCAATCTTAAATACTTTCGTCGGGGAACCCTTTACGCCGCATCTCTCTGGATCAAGCTTAAGTTCATCCATCGTAAATGTCGGAATAAATAGATTTTTCTCTTCGTACTCATGTACCAGTTTATCTGTATATAATAACGAATTCCCTTCGGTCATTCCTTCAAGATCGGTTAATGACTTAGCATTCTTATATGCCATTATTCTCTTTGCCTTAAAAGGACGCGTATCAGCTGCATCTTTAAGCACAGTAAGTAAAACAGGATAAGCCGCCTCAACTATTTCATAACCCCCGTCAATCTTTTTCCTTATTGTAACCGTATCCTTTTGACAGCTTATTATTTCTTCAACATATGTAACCTGTGGAATATGTAGTTTCTCTGCTGTCTGGGGACCAACCTGTGCCGTGTCTCCGTCAATTGCCTGCCTGCCTGCAAAGATTAAATCATAGTTGCCTATCTTCTTAATCGCCTCGCTTAATACGTATGAAGTCGCAAGTGTATCTGCTCCCGCAAATTTCCTGTCGCTGATCAGGTAAACCGCATCTGCCCCCATAAAAAGGCATTCCCTTAATATGTCCGAAGCACGCGGAGGTCCCATCGTTATAGCAGTTACTTTTCCTCCGTATGTTTCCTTTATCCTTAATGCTAATTCTAATGCTACCTTGTCTTCATGATTAAAAATAGCCGGTAATTTCGAACGATTTACCGTACCATCGTCCTTCATCACCTTCCCCGATATGTTTGCAGTGTCCGGTACCTGCTTTACCAAAACGATAGAATTGAACATACTACTCCAAATGTAATTAGTTTTCTTTCTCAAATAATAATGAGTCAAAAAATATATGAAAGATGTGATTATTGCAAATTATCGAGCAAATTGTTTAATCAATTATAAGCCGCTTCTTCTTCTCATTCTCTTTGGTTGGCTTATATTATGGGGCGCCTGGATGCTCATCATCATGATCACCCATTTCCACAAACATCCCGGAATCTAAACCAACGTAACCGTCTTCCCTTATTTAATCTTACCTGTCCGGGTATTGTTCACCAATTCAATCCCCCCTGTATAAGACCACTTTTTTATTTTTACCTTGTCATTAACAACTATTATCGTAAAGTATAAAATGACGTTCTTATATTTCCATATCTTCTCTGCCTCTTCAAGTTCAAACGCAATAGATAAATCATTCCTCTCCTTAAAGATAAAATCATTTACAGTATAACATTTGGAGAATAACTCAAATTTTTTGTTAGCTCTTCTTTTAGGATTATATGCACATATTATGGCTGCCCCTGTCAATGCAATTCCGCTGGCAGGAAAATCAAAAAAACGTGGACATGTAGGAATAGAAAAATCAATTCCTTGCTTGTTCAATACAGCATGGGATATAATAAACCCTGTCCGTGAATCGGGAATAATAATATTATTTATTGTAGGGTATTCCGCACCTGAAAACTTATTATTCGCCGCTATAATTTTATTAAATGCTACTTCTTTCCCTGGACTGGTTCTTTTATATGGATCCACCTTAAATCTGGTCTTTTCTGATTTCCTGAAATATGACTTGTGCCAGATAGCTTTTAATATTGGGATTGAATTAACTGCCTTCGCAAAAGACGATGTCACCCCCATTTTACCCTGGTTTTTCAGATAACCAGGTGAACGTTCTTCAGGCAGATCTGGGTTCCCGTTATAATTTAGAATTACCATCCCCTTATGCTTTATTAATAAGTTATCCAATCTACCGCTGAACTTAATAATTAGATCATTCTTTGATTCTTGCATGTCTATTAGTCCGCATTGTGAATAAATAGAACTTTCCCTAACTGAAAAATAAACAGAATAAATGTTTAATAAAAAGGANNTAGTGCACTTTACCGCACTCAAACTCCTTGCAATTGAACGATTCGGCAGGAGAACGTACATTCAATAATATAAAATCTTACCATTTATTTGTCAAGGCTTTTGTTACTATTTTTTATAAATTTACTATTACAATGCTAATAGATAATGGTT
>PLLW01000113.1 GCA_003141435.1 Ignavibacteriales bacterium | reverse complement strand
TTTTTTCAGCATTGATTCTGAATCCTCATTTGAACCACTCGGTACGCCTCCCAAAAAAGTATTGGCAAATGCTCTTTCTATCCAGTTTAATCCCGCAATTTCCCTATAATAAATTCCTAGAATAATATAAGGAAGGTAAGCATTGGAATTTAGGGAAATAGACTTTTTAGCGTTCTGCTCTACAAGTTTTGCATATTTTATTTTCTCTTTCCCCCCTTTAAATAAAGCAATATTTCCATTTGACATTGCCAAATAACTATACACCGCAGCACTGTCGGGAAATTTAATTCTGAATTTATCTGCGAATTCTAAAGCTTTATTAATATAATATTCAGCTTTTGTTCTATTCCTGTATTCATAATATTCTTCCCCTGCATCATTATAAGTCCTTACAAGTTTTAATAAAACCTCAAAGTTGTAGGGTGTAATATTTAATGCTTTTTCGTAATAGCTTATTGCTTCTACATTGTTGAACTTACTATAAGATTCATCTCCTTTTTCTAAATAATCTTTAATACCTTCACAATAGCAAATGGAAGGTATAATTATTAAAATAATTAGAATAAAGTATAGAGTTCCGGTATTTATTTTCATTTTATATCAGTATTACTTTAATCTTCTTTTATTTCACTCATTCAAAAAGCTTAATTATTTTCACTTATATAAGATGAGGATCAGAACATCTTCTTTCATATCCAATCAAAACTTTCCCATTAAATATTTCCTAATACTTTCTTAGCAACGTTGCTGATATTTGCGCTGCTGAAACCATATTTGTCCATAATTACATTCAAAGGTGCTGAATGACCGAAGGTTTCAATGCTTACCGAAGCTCCTTGATCACCTATGTATCTTTCCCATCCCTGCTTTACCCCTGCTTCAACTGAAACACGCGCTTTTATATATTTAGGGAATACTGTTTCTTTATAACTTTCCGGCTGTTGTTCAAAAAGTTCCCAGCTTGGGAAACTTACTACTCTTGCTTTTATTCCTTCTTTTCCAAGTTCTTCTGCAGCTTTCAATGTTATAGAAACTTCGGATCCGGTTGCCATAAGTATTATATCTGGTTTTCCTCCTTCTGCTTCACTCAGAATATATGCTCCTTTTAATAAATTACTTGCTGAAGGATATTTGTTCTGATCAAGTACAGGAACTCCCTGTCTTGTCAGAATTATCATTACAGGACCATCTTTATGCTGAATTGCTGCCTGCCATGCATATGATGTCTCATTTGCATCTGCGGGACGTATAACGACTGCTTTTGGTATCGCCCTTAATGAAGCAAGTTGCTCTACGGGTTGATGCGTGGGACCATCTTCGCCTAAACCAATACTGTCATGGGTAAAAACCAATATCGGTCTAATGCGCGATAAAGATGCAAGTCGTATCGCTGGTCTTAAATAATCTGAAAAGACAAGAAATGTTGAACCGAAGGGGATTATTCCTCCGTATAGTGCCATTCCGTTTAGTATGCTTGCCATACCATGCTCTCTTATTCCGAAATGAATGTTCTTTCCTTTAAAATTTTCTGTGTTTATTGCACTCGATTCTTTTATATAAGTATTGGTTGAGGGATTAAGATCTGCCGAACCACCTATTAAATTAGGAAGATATTTTGCAATAGAATTAATAACTTTTCCTCCGGCAGAACGGGTAGCTACTTTCTTACCGTCATCCTCAAATCTTGGCAAATGAGTGATCCATTCATCCCCGAAATCTCCGTTCATGTACTTCTCAAATAAAAGTGCATCTTCTGGGTATTTTGTTTTATATAAAGAAAATAATTTATTCCATTTCTTTTCAGATTTTTTCCCATTCCTGATAACTGAATTGAAATGTTCTGCAACCACTTCTGGTATGTAGAAAGTTTTATCTTCAGGCCAACCAAGATTCCTTTTGGTCAACTTAACTTCTTCGTCTCCAAGAGGGGAGCCATGTGCTCCTGGTGTGTCCTGCTTATTGGGACTTCCAAATCCTATATGCGTCTTTGTTACAATTAATGAAGGTTTGTCAGTTGCTTTTTGTGCTTTTTTTACCGCTTTGTTTATTGCTCCAAGATCATTTACGTCTTCAATATATTGTACATGCCAATTATAAGCCTCGAATCTTTTTCCCACCTTTTCTGAAAAAGTAAGGGATGTACTACCATCGATTGTTATGCTATTGTTGTCATAAAAGAAAATAATCTTTCCTAATCCTAAATGTCCTGCAATTGAAGCTGCTTCATGTGAAACCCCTTCCATTAAATCACCGTCGCTGCAAATGCCGTATACATAATGGTCAATTATTTTAATATCATCCTTATTAAAATTAGCTGCAATATGCGCTTCTGCTAAGGCAATACCAATGGCATTTGCAAATCCTTGTCCCAATGGACCGGTCGTCGTTTCTACTCCTGGAGTCAGACGATATTCCGGGTGTCCCGGTGTTAAACTTCCCCATTGTCTGAAAAGTTTTAATTGTTCCATGAGTAAACTATACCCGCTCAAATACAAAAGTGAATAGAGAAGCATGCTGCCATGGCCCGCTGATAAAATAAATCTGTCTCTGTTAACCCAATTCGGATTCTCAGGGTTGTGATTCATATATTTTGTGAATAGTGCATATCCTATTGGAGCACATCCCATCGGCATTCCCGGGTGTCCGGAGTTTGCTTTCTGTATTGCATCTACAGCTAAAAATCTGATTGTATTAATTGAAAGTTGATCAATGTTATTGCTATCCGGCATTTCCGTGCTCCGTAATTTTATAAAATTTGAATAACAAATATAAGGCTCCTGGTTCACAAATATTTTATTTTTATAAGAATCTGTCTCAGGCAGCGATTATTATTTATAAACCAGGGGATTTTTTATTTCTTTGGGTTGACCTATTTTTCCTTTTGGAGGGATATCCTCAAAGCTCTTACCTGTAGTTTGTTCTATTTGCAGCTTCTCCCTCATCTTTTGATAACGCTGGAGAATGGTCTGATGTTTGGTTAGTTCTTCGTGTAGCTTCTTTTTCAGTGCGGATAATCTGCTGATGTTGCTTCGGTATTCCTCCTGCTCTATTTTCAATGAACCCACTGCTGTTTTAATATCGTTAAGTTCTTTTAATGAATCTGCGATCCTGGTTCTGTATACCTGAATCTGATCTTCATAATAGCCGAGTTCATTTTCGAATTTAGTATTTCTTCCTTTAGTATGTTCGAAACTTTCATTCATAAACATCAGTAGTTCCTGAAGATTCTTCTCAATTGCAATTTTTTTCTTTAGAAGCAGCTCTATCTCTAGTCTGATATCTGCGGTGTAATTTTTCCTTTCGAGCGCTTCCTGTTCCATCTTAATGAGATCAGTTCTGAATATTTCTTTATGTTCGCTAAGCCCGGCAATTTGTTTCTCCATCGATTCTAATTCGATCTGTCTCATATTCAAAACTCTTTCGCTTTCTTCAAGTGCTGCAATCTTTTCAAATAAAAGCTGGTCTTTTTCATCAACATCTTTTTCTTTTTTAAGAACTATCTGCTCTAATATGCTTCTTTTTCGATTAATCTGATTCAGCTCATGGTTAAACTTCTGGAACATTATTGTAAATCGTTCTTCCAGATCCGCATTCCCCTGTTCAATTTCCTGTCTCCTTTTTTCAAGAAGGGGAACAAGCTCAGTTAATTTTCTGTTCTGATCAGCAAATTTATCAGCTGCATCTTTATCCTTTTGGATATTCCTTAAAAGATCATTTCTGAATGTTTCAAGCTCAGTTATTTCATTTCTCAGGGAACTGTATTTTTTATCATAATCCATAAGCTCAATATTAACATTCGATAACTTTTGTGCTTTAATGCTTAAAGTCTGTTCAGTATCAAAAAGTTCTTTTTTCCTGATCTTTGTATTCTCAAATAGCTTGTTGTATTCTGCCTGAGATTGCGTTAATAATCTCCTTTTTTCATTAAGATCATTCATCAGTATTAAATGTTCCCGATCCAATGAATTTTTTAGTTCAGTCTTTTCTGATAGTACTGAATCAATTTCTCTTACTTTGTTTATCTTTGAATTTTCTTCTGACTGAAGCTTGCCAATCCTTCCTGATAAAAAGCTCTCATTCTCTTTCAGTCCCCCGACTTTACTCAAAAGGACTTTTTCTTCTTCTTTTAGCTTTAGAAGATTCATTTCCGCAGCCGATATCTCAGCTTGTTTTTTCTCAAGTTCTTTCTTTAATCTATTTTCTTCAAGTTTAAGTCCCCTGATTATTTCATTTCCCTTATTTACTCTTGTAGCTAATTCTGAATATGCTTCCCGTAATTTTAATAATTTTTCTTTGAGTTGGTTGAGTTCCTTGGACATTGACTCTTTTCTGTCAACAAGTTTAGCTTCCTCCTCAATCGCCTTATCTGTTATATCGAGGGCATCGCTGATACATTGTTCAATCCCCTCCTTTTTATCAATAAGTTCTGAACTAATTTTCTCGATCTCATTAATTTCATGCTCATCGGCATTCTGTGCAGCAAGTCTTTCCTGGTTTACCTTGAGTGTGTTTTCAATATTATCGATTTGGTTGCTATATGATAAGATAACATTTTGAAGCTCATCCTTCATCTCATGCAGGTGGCTTATCCTTTGGTTTAATTGCTCAATGTCAAGTCTCTTTTTCTCTTCTTGTATACGAATTTCCTCGATCGATTCTTTAAGACTTCTTCTTTCCTCATTCAACTGGGCGACTTCTAACCGGAGCCTTTTAAGTACTTCATTAAGATTCTTAATATTATCTTCTCGGCTGTGGATTGCCTGGAACTTTGTCTTTAGTTCCTCATTTTCCTCTAATAAACCTTGTATTTTTTTTGACTTAAACATTATGATTCCCATTATCAAATCAATCTAAAATAGCTATTAAACAAACAATTAACAACCATTATTATGCATGATATTTGAGAAATTATAGAATAAAAAACCGGTACAGTGCTTGACTGACCGGTCTCGTAATTTTTATTAGATATTACTCATATTTTCTTCCGGGTAGCCGGAAGAATTCTAAAATAATTTATATGTAAAAGCCCATTGTTTTTTTCTTCACTAAGCCTCCTATAATGTTAATAGGTATCTTATATTTTTTGTCGGTACCAACAGTTAAAAACATACTAAACAATTTTTAAAGAAACAATAGAATAAAAAATATATTTTAAGTAACTATTTAATTCAATTCCCAAAAGAATTTTGAGCATTATTCTGCTAATTTTAATCCGGTTCCTGAATATTATATGGTTCATTTCTGAACTCATCATGGGAAAGTTTGTAATTGTCTGCCTTAAATAAAAACCTTGTATAAGGATGTGAAGGATTATTGAATATTGTGGCGCATTTCCCCCTCTCAACTATTGATCCCCGGTAAATAATCAACAAATTATTGCATAATTCTTTAAGTATTCTGAGATTATGTGAAATACAAATTAAGGTTACCCCTCTCTGGCTGTTTATCTTTTTAAATAAATCAAGGAAGTTATATTGTGAATCAGGATCCTGTGCTGAAAAGGGTTCATCAAGAATTAGTAGTACAGGCTTAACTGCTAATAATCGCGCAAGAGCTCCCCTCTGCTGCTCTCCCCCGCTTAATTCATATCCTTTTCTCTTTCTCAAATTTTCTTTCAGGTCCAGGGATAGAAATATTTTGTCAGCTTCTTCCTCTGGATTAATAATTACTCCATTCCTTAATTTCAAGGCTTCTTTTACTACGGAATCAATTCTGCGGAAAGGGTTCAATGTCTCCCCGTTATTCTGAAATAGGATCTGAATAGGGGATACCTTCGTATTTTCCCACCCGGGGGATTTGGCAAATGTAATTTTCCCTTCAGAAGGAGTTATTAAACCTGCAATAATTTTCCCTAGAGTAGTCTTTCCGCTCCCTGATTCACCAGCGATTCCAAGTATTTCCCCTTTATTTAATTCAAATGAAATATTACTCAGAATTGGTTTCCCCTTATCAATATTATATGATATGTTTTCTGCTTTCAGAAGATGATTCATAATTCTCCCCAGCTATTCTTGAATAATATTTCTTCCGAGTCGAAATATTCATCATTAGGCTTGAAAGTAGAAAGAACCCCATCCTTTATGTGCGCCGTAAATCCCCCTGCGGATTTCGCAAATTCAATGTCCTGTGTAACAAGAAATACCGTTTTTTTATCTTCCGATATAAACTCTTTTATTTTTAATAAAAACAGATTGGCAATTGCAGGATCAATTCCCGAAGTTGGTTCATCAAGTATCAGCAATTCCGGTTTCATTAATAATGCAAATACAAAGCTGAACCGCTGTGCCATTCCCCCGCTTAATTCATAAGGGTACATTTGGCTTAATTCATTTAAACACGGTAATAAAAAGTAGTCTAACAATTTTTCTGATTTATCTTTATCAAGTCCAAATCTTTTAAAATAATATCCCAGCTTTCTTAGAGGATCAAAGCTGTTGGTTGCATCCTGGAAAACGTATTTTATCTTTTCTCTTCTTATGCTCATCAGTTCATTATCAGTGGCAGTCGTAATTTCAATATTATCTGCAACGATCGATCCCTTAACCGAATAAAATCTTTTATCAAGCAGTCCTGCTAACGATTTTATTAAGGTTGATTTGCCGCTCCCGTTCTTCCCTAGTATTGTATAAATGCAATTTTCACTAAGCTCAAAATAAATATCTTTTAGAAGAACCTTCTCCTCTGTCGAAGTGCTCAGTTTTAATTCTTTAATGTTGACAGTGAATTTCATAAGTCCGTAATTTGTTCTTATTAAAAAATACCTAATAAATTTTTAATTATCTTCAATAAATTTACATTTGTATATTCAGGTATTATAATTTTAAGGAATTCTGTGCCGGAACGATTGATGCTGACTTTTAAAATACACCCATTTATAACACAACAAGGGGCAAGCTTTAAGTGACCGGCGTATTATTAATTCAATTGGGTACTCCCGACAGCCCTTCTGTTTCTGATGTCAGGAAATACCTTTCTGAATTCCTTAATGATCCGCGTGTGATAGATATTCCATACCTGTTCAGGAAATTCCTTGTAAATATAATTATCGTACCTTTCCGCGCTCCCAAATCGGCAAAACTATATAAACAGCTTTGGACAGAAAAGGGTTCACCGCTTCTTTCTTATAGTGAAAGTCTTAAAGAAAAACTACAGTCTGCACTGGACAGTAATTTTGAAGTGGAATTAGCAATGCGCTATCAAAGTCCGTCAATGGATACCGTCCTGAAAAGGATGAATAAAAAAGGATATGAACGAATTATTATTCTTCCATTATTCCCACAGTATGCCTCTGCAAGCTCCGGGTCTGCAATTGAAAAAGCACTTAAGATTATTAAAAAGTGGTGGGTTATTCCTGAATTAAAAATTATTAGTCAATTCTATAATAATGAAGATTATATAAATTCAGTGGTCGCACAAGGACAAAAATATAATCCCGCTGATTATGATCATGTACTTTTTAGTTATCATGGTTTGCCCGTGCGGCAGGTTGACAAAGTTTATACTGATGGAAAACCATGCGCTGATCATAACTGCGAAAATGAAATCAACCCGTCCAATCAATATTGCTATAAAGCTGCTTGTTATGCAACCACAAGATTATTAGCCGAAAAATTAAATATACCTAAGGAAAAATATACTGTCTGTTTCCAGTCCCGACTTAATAAAAAATGGCTTGAACCCTTTTCCGATAAGATCATAATCGAACACGCAAAAAAAGACACAAAAAAACTACTCGTATTCAGCCCTGCTTTTGTTGCCGATTGCCTGGAAACTATCGTGGAGATTGGTCATGATTATTCTCTTCTGTTTAAGCAAAATGGAGGCACTCACCTGCAGTTGGTCGAAAGCCTTAATGACAACCCTCACTGGGTTCAGGCGGTAAAGAATATGATACTCTCTTAAAACCTTCGAGGTTTTAGAAACCTCGAAGGTTTATTGACGAAGATCAAAAACTATGATTTTGGTGAATATTTAAATACTTCGCTTCTCGGAAACAAGAAGAATTATTACAATATGCTTCTTATTTATGGCAATTTATATTAAATTATTTACTCAAAATGATCTTATAGATTGGCATATAACTTGCCAAAATAAACATATGTCTGTTTTCTAAATAAAATTGAAGTTAATATGATTAGAGGAACTGTGATTATCGGACTGGAGGTATGCAAAGGATGCGAACTTTGTATTAGTGCATGTCCTCAGGAAAGCCTCGGATTATCAACCCATATCAATCTAAATGGTTATAAATATGCGGAATTAATAAAGGATAATTGTACTGGGTGCATTAATTGTGCAATAATTTGTCCTGAATCTGCTATAACCGTTTACCGTCAGCCAAAACCAGCCAGGAAAACTACTCCTGCTGAAGTAACCGGATAAGGAAATTATATGGAAAAAAAAATAAATAAAACCGAAGCAAGGTTAATGAAAGGGAACGAAGCCCTTGCCGAAGCAGCAATTAGAGCTGGTATGGATGCATATTTTGGCTATCCTATTACTCCCCAATCAGAAATACTGGAATATTTTGAAACCGAAATCCCAAAACGTAAAGGAGTTGTCCTACAGGCAGAAAGTGAACTTGCCGCAATAAATATGATTTATGGCGCGGCAGGTGCCGGAGCCAGAGTTATGACTACATCTTCAAGTCCCGGCATTAGTTTAATGCAGGAAGGTCTGTCTTATATTGCCGCTGCCCAGCTTCCGTGCCTTGTGGTTAATGTTGTTCGTGGCGGTCCCGGACTTGGTACCATCCAGCCTTCCCAGGGTGATTATTTCCAGGCAGTTAAAGGCGGAGGGCATGGCGATTACCACCTAATTGTTTTAGCTCCTTCCTCTGTTCAGGAAATGGCGGACTTTGTTTTCCTTGGATTCAGACTTGCAGAAAAATACCGCATGCCGGCTATGATATTGTCCGATGGCGCCCTCGGTCAGATGATGGAAAAGGTTGATCTCCCCGAAGAAGGTTCTCTTCCTCATACAATTCCTGGTTGGGCTACCATGGGCAAACCCGCATCAAGGGAAAGAAATATTATTACTTCCCTCCATTTGCAGTCTGAAAAAATGGAAGAAATAAATCTGGTACTGCAGGAAAATTATAAAAAGCTCAAAAGCGAAGTGCGCTTCGAAGAGTTTCAAACTTCCGATGCAGATATACTGCTCGTTGCTTTCGGACTCTCTGCAAGGGTCTGCCAGAAAACTGTTGAACTTGCCCGCGAAAAAGGAATTAAAGTTGGACTCCTCAGACCAATAACCCTTTATCCGTTCCCTTCTGTAAGAATAAAAGAATTGGCAGCAAAAGTTGACTTCATCCTTGATGTCGAAATGAACGCGGGACAAATGGTTGAAGACGTGGCTCTTGCTGTTAACGGAATCAAACCTGTTCACTTTAAAGGAAGAATGGGTGGAATGATCCCCTCTCCCGAGGATGTTCTTGAGGAAATAGAAAGCATAATTGAAAAACAAAGTGTTGGCGTATTTTAGGAGAAACAATGGAATCTGAATTAGTAATTGAAGATCTGGAATGCGTTTATAAAAAACCTTCTACATTAACTGATACCCCGCTTCATTACTGCCCGGGATGCGGTCATAGCATCGTGCATAAATTCATTATGGAAGTGGTTGAGGAAATGGGTATTCAGGAAACCACAATTGGTGTAGCCCCCGTTGGATGCTCTGTCTTTGCATATAATTATATGAACGTAGATATGCAGGAAGCTGCTCACGGAAGGGCAAGCGCTGTTGCTACAGGTATTAAAAGAGTCCGCCCCGATAAATTTGTTTACTCTTATCAGGGTGATGGTGATCTCGCTGCAATTGGTACTGCCGAAACTATCCATACTGTAAACAGGGGCGAAAATATCCTCATGATATTTATTAACAATGCAATTTATGGAATGACCGGCGGACAAATGGCGCCAACCACTTTGGCTGGACAGGTTACTTCTACCTCCCCCTATGGAAGAGATGTTAAACAAATCGGCTATCCCTTAAAAATTACCGAAATGATTGCAATGCTTCCGGGTGCTTATTATGTAACAAGACAATCCATCAACAATGTTAATTCATGCAGGAAATTAAAAAAGGCAATCAGGATTGGATTCGAGAACCAGAAACTCGATAAAGGTACTTCCTTCATCGAAGTAGTTTCTAACTGCCCGTCCGGCTGGAAGCAGACTCCTCTTGAAACAATGACGTGGATAGAAGAAAATATGTTTCCCACATACCCCTTGGGCGACATAAAAGTTTCTAAGTAAAAGTTTAATTGAAACCAGGAAATTTATAATGCAAAAAGCACACGAAATGATTTTCGCAGGATTCGGAGGTCAGGGAGTCTTGTCAATGGGACAAATTATTGCCTATGCTTCCATGATCGAAAATAAAGAAGTTAGCTGGATGCCCTCCTATGGTCCCGAAATGAGGGGTGGCACTGCTAACTGTACAGTAATTGTTTCCCCTACAAAAATCAGCTCGCCAATGGTAGCAAGGTTTGATTCCGCAATTGTGTTAAATCAACCCTCGCTTGACAAATTTGAAAAAGCAGTTAAACCCGGCGGACTCCTGATGTATGAAACTTCTGCCATATTAAATCCCCCTACACGCGATGATATAGAGGTGTATAGTATTCCTGCTTCCGAAGAAGCCCTTAAGCTGAATAAAAAGCAGGTCGCAAATATGATTTTGGTTGGTGCGTTCCTTCAGATTCGTCCCATCCTTAAAATTGAAAATATATTAAAGGCATTAAAAAAAGTGCTGCCTGAAAGACATCACCACACTATTCCTTTAAATGAAAAAGCTCTCCTTTTAGGACAGCAGCTTGCAAAAGAATTAGAACATCTGGTAGTTCACTAATAAATTAAGCTATCTCTTTTCTTGAGGTAAATATGAAAGAAAATGAAATAAAATGTATGCACGCTTGTAAAAACACATGTGCTATGTTGAATGAAGCATTGCGGAAAGAAGCCTCAACTGTTCGATTCTATGAAGGAATTCTAGATGAATGTAACCAGCCCGATGTGCGTGATTTTGTATTAGACCTCGTTGATGAAAGACGTAAAGAAATTCTAAGGATCATTCAAAAGCTGAACGAAATCCATGTCCGTTCCCAGGCTACCGATGGAATTTTTGCCAGCTTTAATAACCTTGACGGATAAATATCCAAGACCTTTGTCTGCCATTCTGGCAGTCTCAGAATCAATATGAAAGTCCTGAATTTAAGCGATTTTCGACATATTCCGAAATCTAATCTGAGCGACTCAGATACGACACAGATACGACTCAGATGCATCAAAGATACGACACAGATCCATTTCTGCCAATTTGACACACACTTTTAGCTAACTTCCCCCCTTTTTTTGTATAACGGGGGTATTTTATTTCCCACCAAATCACCTGAGAGTAAGTGATATATTTGCCGACCTATATCGACCAGCATATAACAGTAAGCCATACGGTAGTGTCTCAGTTTGATTTGTGGAATATTAAAGATTTAGCTAAACTGCTTGATAGATAGCGTTTCCGCCCCATCAAACCCAAACCATATAAAAATAAACACTCCGTTTGTTTGCTTTTGCTTACAACTAATGAGTAAATTATCTTAATTCTTCAAGGAAATATTTTTGGTTTTCTCTTTGATTTAATAACAAACCTTATCATAAAAACGCAACAACATATAATTATCAATATGGACGTTAAGGACACAAGGAATATGGCTGAATTATCAAACACATCTACATTAGAAACTTGGGTTAGTGCGATCAACTTAGCGTATATCATATCATTATCTCTTACGTTAATATTAACTGTTGTATCTATTTATCTTAATAAAAAGGTGTCATCAATTAAAGATTCTAATTTCGCCCTATATCGGCAAAGTACGAATATGACTCTTTCTGAAAATGAAAAGACAATCTCTCAAACTCAATTGCAAGCAGCAGAAACTAACGAAAAGACCGAAATTCTTAAAAACAATTCTGAAATTCTTAAAAATAAATCTGATTTGCTTGAACAACAGAACATACAGCTCATGATGAATTTGGAACAAGAAAAGACGAATGTGATGCAAATGCAAAAAGACCTTGCGCCACGAAGTCTTGAACAATCCATGTCCTCCAAGAAACTTAATCGTTTTAAAAACTATACAGCCATTATCCGATATGTGCCTGATTTTGAAGCTCGCCGATTTATGGGCATGATTAATACAATGGTACGAATGGCTGGGTGGAAATCTAAGTATGAGGCGACTAAATTTGATGAGACTATACGAGATGGAGTTTCCTTCACGGCACTTGATTACCCCCTTATTGATAGCACGTACTTTCCCACTCCTCAAAGGTATGAGGAGGAGAAATCCACGCACAAATACAATGTTTCCGACCAATTGCTGGAAATATTTAAGGAAAACAATATTGACGTTAGATATGATATAGGGGAAACCCACCCCCCAAAAAATGTTGTGATTATTACCGTGGGTCTTAAGCCGAATAAATTCAAAAGTGGAGTAGAGGGAAACGTTAAGGATAATATGACCTATTAATCTATTTTTCATATTATTCCCTTAATAAATTAAAACTGAGACACTACCGCCATACTCCTTATTTGACTTACCACCAATAAATCAGTATCTTTATTAACTAAATATCGCGGGGTGGAGCAATTGGTAGCTCGTCGGGCTCATAACCCGAAGGTTGTAGGTTCAAGTCCTGCCCCCGCTACTAAAAAAGCCTAAAAATGAAAGTTTTCAGGCTTTTTACTTTTATAGTCCTACCATAAAACTATCCCAACTATGCCTCTAATTAGAAAAAGTATCAGAAATTTTATCAGAAGTCTACACACCTTTACTCATGACTATTTCTCTGGCAGATTCCAAAGCTAAGGTCTTTAAGATTTTAGATAGAATTGTTATATTGACATTTGACAGAAGGTAAAATTATGTTAACGATAAATCCAAATGAGCAAATTCTATATACTAAAAACGGCAGACCTAAAAGCGTTTTACTTGATTATAAAGTATATACTTCCATGATTGAATTAATAGAAGACGCTAAATGCATTAAAATAATTCGAAAAAGGGAGAATGAACCAGTAATTAGCGAGGCTGATTTTAAAAAGAAATTTAAATTAGCCTGATGTACTACTTAGAGTTTAAAAACTCGTTAGCAAAAGACTTTAACAGAAGATATGGGATAATATACAACAACTAAAAATAAAACCCCGGCCAAAGAACTGCGGTACTATTTTTTATCAAACAGCAAAAAAATATTATATTATATAACAAAATTGCTTATATTCGACTTTTAGACCTTTTCCTTTCGTAATCAATAAAGACGGAAAATTATTAGGAGATAATTGTATGTGGATAACTGTTGGAATTTTAGTGCTTGTATTTCTGGTCATATTCTTTTTAGAATATCGGCAAAGACAACCTGACCAGTTGATTCTGTGCGAATCAAGTGGAAAAATTATTATAAGAACGGCACGCTTCTATCCTAAACACTTTAGTATTGCTTTGCCGAAAACTACATATTCAACTCAAATGAATATTGAAGCCTCGGCAAAAGGAAATCTTGATATTAAACTGAAACTTGCTGTTACTGTCGCAGCCGCTCTGGATCATATCCCCGAGCTAATCAGAGTCGGAGGGTGGAATAATAACGCTGTTGCAAAAGCTGAAAAAGAGCTCGAAACCATTATTCATAGTATTATTAAAGAATATACCGAGAGATACGAAATCGAAGAATTATCTTCTGCAAAGATTTACGAGTATCTAATACAAAAAATAAATATTAGCAGAAATACCCTGGGACTCGATATTATTTCCTTAACTGTTCAATCATTTGAAGCTCTCGATTCTAAAATAGCTGAAGCTATGCGCCAGCAGGAATCGGCAAGAATTTTGGAACAAACGGAAATTCTAAATCAACAGGCAAGAATAAATGCAGCAAAGGCTAAATTGAAAGCAGATGAAGAAATAGCATTGCTCGAAAATAATCTTGAATTAAAAAAGTATGACCTAAAGAAAACAATCCTTGAAAAAGAATCGTCGCTCGCTCAAAAAAGAACAGAAGATGAATTAAGCAGAAAAAGAATGCAGCTCGAATTGGACAATGAAGAACTTAACATGCTTAAAAATAGCCCTGAATTATTAATGCTTACTCCGCAGGCAGCACGACTGGCGGAAGCAAGTCAGTCATTAAAAAATGCAAAGACAATCGTTACTTTGTCCCCAAATGATATATCTAAGGGTTCGGAATTGATCAGTATGTTTCAGCAATTCCTTCAAACTGCTGTAAATAATTCAAAAAAGACCGAAGAGAAAAATCAATAGGTATATTCCCCTGATAGCAATATGATAAAATATACTGATCCGGTGGAATATTTTAAACTTAAACCGGTAAAAGCGGCTAAAGTCTCCGAAGTAAGTGAGGCTACTGCTTCTTCGTCTGTCCCGGCAGAGGAAAAAGTCAACTTTCATATAGGAAATCCTGTACAGGATAAAAGGCTTTCCTCTGCGTATTTACGGATGATTTTAGGAATTGATTTTCTAAAAGAAGAATTCAACGAAGATGATCTTGATGCAATTATTGAACACCTTGAATGGAATTCTAATGAAAAATCGAAATTAGAATTCTTTGTTAATCTCATCAATAAAAGCGCACCATACATGTCTCGCGGCGGTTTTAAAAAAGGAGAACCCAATTACCTTGTAAAGTATTTTAATGATTGGCTCATTAAAAATCAGCAGGAAGCATTATCATATAATCTGGGCGAATCATCCGGCAACCGTGAAATTATATTATCGTCTGGCGGCATTTTTGAAGCTCTGCGAATATTATTCCATGCTTTATCAGAATATCTTGTAAATCTTCCTGCAAATATTCTATTGTTCGCAATTGATCTGCCCCCCCATTTACAGCAATTCCCTGGACTCGGATTCAAGGCTTTATCAGAAAATGAAACAACATTAATTGAACACCTTTGCCAGTACTTATCTGATTCACCGGATGTTCCAACCTTTTTATTGCTGGGTAAGAATACTTTAGAAGATACAAGAAGAGGTCTAAGACAATTGAGTCTGGAGTACCCTCTTTTCTTTATTGAAGTCAATAATGCCCCAAACCATCTCTCTCTTGCAAGAGAAGCCAAAATGATGAATCGGGTCCTTCGTTTGCTGACTCCGGAAATATTCTCTCCTTTATTAAAAAATCTGTCTATTGTCTTTTTGGCTGGCAATTCCGATTTTGTTAAGGTTATAGAAAATATCCATTTCCAGTTGAAAGGTACTCCTTCCGCATCTGAAGTTGAATTGCTCTCCTTCATTATTAAAGAAAAGTTGATCTCTAATAATCACATTCTTAAAGAAAACAAATTAGAGATTGCACCGGCTAATGAATCTTTCCCCGTTCCCATTATTGGCAGCAATATTGGTGAAGTTTATTTCAATAATATTGAAGATAGGTTAAATTCAATAATTAATAAGAAAGCGCACTTTATCGAAAACATCTCTGACAATGTTTCCAAAATAGAAACAAACCTTGCTAAAAGATCAGAGTTGGCTTCATCTATATTTTCTTTCGATGAGTTTTCAAGTACTAAAATAAATGATCTTCTTGACCGGTGTATCGAAAATATCGATTCTGTGGATTGGGCTGAGGAATTAACAAACAGTTTTCTTCATTCATTCTTAAAACATCATCCGGAATACAGGAAAAATAATTGTCTGGTAGTCAGTGGATCATCACGCTCTGGCTTGGGTTTGCTCGGATTTCACTGCGGAATAAAAGAAGTGGTGATTCCGGATTTAAGTTGGACGTATGAACATTGCTTCCCCTCAGTTTCCGTTGTCCCTCTTACGGATGATTTTGAACTTGATATTGATGGCATTATTGCCGCAGTCGATAATAAAATATCCCGGGATCCAAACTGGAATAAATATGGCGCGGTTGCTCTCAACAATCCTCACAATGCAACTGGACAGGTATTCAACAGCAGTGATTTAAAACGATTAATAAAATGGCTGCTTGAAAGAAATATATTCATCATTGACGACCTTTCTTACCAGAACGTTGTTCCGCTCTCCGTTTTAATACAGATAAAGACAATCCGGCAGTTAACTTGCGAACTTCTCAAAAATGGCTATATAAGTGAAGATCAGTCTAATTACTTAATTACTATTCATTCTGTATCAAAGACGGATTCGTTTGCTGGTGCGCGCCTCTCTGTTATCGAAATTCGTAATAGTGAATTATTCAGAAAGTTTAAGGATGTCAGCTCAACAGTTGCACCTAATATTGGTGCTATATTTTTAGCGTATATGTTCTATCGTAATAAACCGGAAACAGCCAACGCTTTTTGGCAGCTTCGTAATACAATATTTGAGGAAAGGATGAATTCCTTAAAAGAAGCGGCTGACAATCTTCCTCATGATAGGAATAGATTTGGTATAAATATTAAAGCGCCAAAAGGCAGTATGTATCCTCAAATGATAATCAATAAATTACCTTCAGGATTATCACTCGATTGGCTGGCTTCTGGGTTGGCAAGACAGGGTATAGGTCTTATTCCTCTTTCTACTTTTGCACGGACGGCAAAAGGTTTTGAGTCAGGACGTAAAACATTCCGCTTAACTCTCGGTGGTACCGATAACGCTGAAACCCTCCTTAAAAAAACAAGAAGAGTTCTGATTGATCTTAATAGAATGATCGGTGAAGAGGCGGCAAATTATAATCGCAAACAATTTGAGATAAAACCGCTTGCCGTAAAAACAACCCCTATAAATAATGATTTTTATGCTAAATGGAATTCCATAGAGCGGAAAATTTCCGAAGAATGTAATTCCAGGTACGGAAAACAATTTCAGCTCCATGTCGATTTATTGCGGGATTCGCTTTATGAGAAGAATTTTATTGAAGGATTTTTACCGGAACGGCTGGCAATATTTAATCAGAAATTTAATGAACGGCTGACAATCATAAATGAAGCTATTGAAATGGCTTTGGCCGATAAAGGGAAAGGACTGGTTGATTCTCTTGAAAAAGAGTTCTTTAAAGATAATTTGGAAAGAAGAAAAAATGAGTTTAAGCAAAGATTATATGACCGGACAGTCCATCCAACCCAAATGTATTCGCTCAAAGTCGATTTATTGTTTGAAGAGTTAATTGCATGCGTAATTAAGAATCAAATTATTTTACCGGCACTGATTAAACAATTGGCGGATGAATTAATAAAAGAATTTCTTGGATTGAATGTGGCGATTGTTTCAAGTCAGGAACCGGATGAATTGGTCCTCGATTTGAATTCAATTATTACTGCTGAAAACTATAGTAACTTACACTCAAATACACCGTTTCAAACGTTTCTCTCTTTTTGGAGTGATTGGGATGGAAGCAATAGACCGTCGGGACAGGGGCACAGTTTAGTTGCAGCCGTTCTGATTGAAAATGTTGCCCGGCAGGGCAGATTGCTTCAATCGCTTTTAAAAAGTGATAAATCTTTTAAGATAGATTCTTCTCTGCTTCTTGAAATTGATAAACTTCCGGAGACTAATAAACAATTCTCTTATCTATTGAATGAAATAACAAGCCTTACCCAGCAGCTTGAAAAAAGATATCACGGAATCCTTCCCTTTAATGTCAAACCGGGTAAAATTAGACGGATGGGAATGCAGCTTCATATCGCAAGTGATCCGCTCACTTCTCTGTGGCACCATAATGACCGCCTCGAACGAAAAATGCTTGACCTTCGTAAAAAACGAAAGGATACTATCGAATATTATTTCTCTCTAAATAAAAAAATAAGAAAGATTCTGCATCAATCGCTTCCTTTAATTCAAAAGAATATTAATAATCGGGAACTGGCTTTAGAAATTTGTCTGTATAAGGATTTGCTGAAACGTTTTACTATAACCCTGCGTATTCATCAAAAACTTATTACTGCCCAGGATCAGTTTGCTATAGACACAACGCTTCATAATATGATGGAGATAAATGAAATTGCAGGTAAATACGGCAACCCCGGGATGGTATTGGCTCTGCAAGTAAGCATGTCTACTAAGCCTGAGGTGTTGATATCTCTTGATAGGAAATTGCGCGCCCAACGAGAGCAAATTCTTCGCGATAATCCTAAATTGGAAATTCCTTCCGTCTGGCTGGTACCATTGTTTGAAGATGCTGATTCGGTAAAGAATCTTAAAAATTACCTGAATAAAATTTGGGAATACTCATTACAAAGCAGAAGGTTGAATCAGGAAACCCGTGAAAGATTTGCTGAAATAATTACCGAAGTGTTTGTCGCAGGTTCTGATTTGAGTCAGCAAATAGGGCAAACTGCCGGTATGAACTTATACAAAGAAGCCAAGTTTCAATTAACCAGTTGGCTTGCTGAAAAAGGATTGCTGGGAATGGTTAGAATGAAAATGGGAAGCGGCGAACCGATGCAGCGTCAGGGCGGATATTATTCCCCTGTCGTTGGTCAGCCCGCATTTATTAGATCTGAAGACTCAATGAATAGATTCTCCGAATATTTGAATGAGTCAACTAAAAAAAGTACTGAATATGCAGCCACTCCTTTGATTGGTGTTTTTGCCGGGGGTGATTTGCGCACCTTTCAGAGTAACATTTCTGAAAAACTGCGTCATATTTCTGTCAATGAATTAGCCCAGCTGCTCTATCACGTTAAAGAAGCCCAGATGTTTTATGAACAAGAAATAATCCGCGCTGGTGAACCGCTTGTCGAAACCCGCCTGCAATTTAAGACACGCGGGCTAAAAGAACTGGAACGGCTTACTGTAGGAAGAAAAGAAAATCTCTTTGATGAATTTTTGCCGATTGTTACCGAGAACTTTAGGCAGATCCTTTACGGAAGGGAAGAGGACGTTGTCGGTATTCATATTATTTCATATTTCATTTCACGCACTACTCCCCCTCTTAGGGATAGACCTACTGTCCGCCCTGGACAAGGAGCTTCAGGCGGTGCTGGGCAAAAAATACTTGAAAGAATTGCAGGGACAATCCCATTTTCCCATTATGGTAGTCTTCTACGTGCAATATCTCATAATCAATCGCAAACTGCCGTGCTGGGTATTAACCAATTAACAACAGGATTATTCCGCGCTTTGGATACCTTCTCCCAAAAATATTTTGACTTGGGCGAATCCATTAGCTTAATTGAAGACAGAATTTTACCAAATCTTCCCGTCTATGAAATATTGCACACTTTGCGCATTTATCATGATGTTGATTTAACTTATTTGAATCGAATGGAAAATGCATTCCCCGCCGGCAATTCTGCCTTTCTTGCACTCAGGGAAGATATCGATTCAATGGGTAAATATTTAATATTTTTCCAAAGAGAGCTTTTAAGAAGACATGGGTTGAACCCAATGGACTTTTTTGACGGAGATAAATTTATTTCTGATTTATTGCCAACCCTCCGTCCCGATCTTGCGATTGTATTGCAGCCCGATTTCTTTAACACGGATCCCGGAATATTTCTTTCGGTGATCAATGGTAATGTCGATAAAAAGTGGTTTGATGAAATTAAAAACTTACTGCTTGTTCCTAAAGATGTAAAATTCTGGCGTGCAAAAATGTGGGACTTACTGGAACAACCGGTACTGCAAAGGGTTGCAAGTTTTGTCGAATTAGCCATTGCATTATATTCATTGTCTTCCAATCCGCAGACAAAAGAGCTCTCTTTTGCGCCCAAGAAATTAAAGCTCCCCACCGATCTGTCAAATGTATTAAAAATGTCGGGTGATGAAAACATGCATCAATTCCTTGCAACCGCTTTCGAATATCTCTCAGTAATTTCAGAAGGAATGGTTGAAGTGCCCATTAACATTATTCGCGCTATAAAAGAAGTTGAGAGAATTATTAAAATTGAAGAGCAGGCATTATCACCTAAACAGCAGGACCTTTTAAGGTTTTGCCTTCTGCAAATTGCCCGCCTAACCGGCGAGAATGGCTAGGTATTTCCTTTAATACCTTTCCTTGTTTGATCTGCATTATCTTCTTAAAAATACGCTTTCAAAAATAATTTTGCATTTAATCAGGAAAGTATTACGTTTGAAACCCATAAAATTTTAAGTATCACAAATAGGA
Source organism: Ignavibacteriales bacterium (assembly GCA_003141435.1). Taxonomy (GTDB): domain Bacteria; phylum Bacteroidota; class Ignavibacteria; order Ignavibacteriales; family Ignavibacteriaceae; genus Fen-1301. The sequence goes on along the minus strand of PLLW01000113.1, from coordinate 48,117 downwards.
CTTACTTTTATGGTAAAGAAATTATTACTCCTCTTATTGTTTTTCGCACTGATTAAAATAAACGCACAGTCTATTACAATCGCTGCCGCAGCTGATCTCCGCAACGCCCTTGATGATATTACTAAGTTATACAAAGAAAAACGTCCGGATGTCAAAGTTGATGTTATCTATGGTTCTTCCGGTAATCTCTATCAGCAGATTACCAACCAGGCTCCTTTCGATCTTTACATGGCAGCAGATATCAGCTTCCCCCAAAAACTTGTAGAACAAAAACTGACTGCTGGTAAACCCATAATATATGCAGTCGGACATCTTGTTATGTGGAGTGCTGCAAAGGATGTTTCAAAAGGTCTTGATCTGCTCAAATCTGAAGATGTAAAGAAAATATCTATTGCAAATCCTGAAGTAGCTCCTTATGGTAAGAGAGCCGTGGAGACCCTTAAATATTATAAACTCTATGATATAATTAAAGATAAAATTGTAAAGGGAGATAATGTGTCTCAGGCGGCTCAGTTTGTTTTAACCGGTAATGCAGATGTTGGTATTTTTGCCCTCTCCCTGGCTCTTTCCTCTGAAATGTCCTCCAAAGGGAAATATTATTTAATAGATGAAAAGAGTTACTCTAAATTGGAACAGGCATATGTTATTTTGAAAAGATCGGAAAAGAAGAAAGAACTTCTTGGTTTTGTAAAATTTCTTGAAACAAAAAATGTTAAAGATATTTTTAGCAAATACGGTTTCAAATTGCCGGTTAAATAATAAATTATTTCAAGTGGCAATCTTAGAGCAATATAACTGTCCCCTCTATTTTTACCCCTGTTATTATTAAAAGTATTTAAATACATACATTCATAAATTATTATAAGGATTCAAAAATGAATAAATTATTTTCTACAATTATTATTTTATTGGTTCTCACTATTTCTTCTTTTGCACAAAATAAAACTGATTGGACGTTTGATGGTCAGGTTCAGTTACGCAGCGAACTTGATGGAAGAGATTTTTCGAATAATACATATCCTCTTGTTTTCACCAGTCTCAGAACCAGAATAGGACTAAAAGCTGATATTTCAGATAAAATCTTCTTTTATACTCAATTGCAGGATTCAAGAATATTTGGTGAAGAACCATCGGTAACTGCCAGCATTAAAAATGTTGATCTGCACCAGGGTTTTGTTAAGCTTATCGATCCTCTGGATCTCCCCATGTCTGTTCAGGCAGGAAGATTTGAAATGTCTTATGCGTCTGAAAGATTTTTTGGCGCCGGCAACTGGACTTACGCAGCAAGAAGTTTCGATGGAGTAAAATTCTCTTTCGGCACTCAGGTAATAAAAATCGATCTTTTCGCTTTGTCAACTTATGAGGGCACTGCTATGGTAACTTCAGCTTCCCCCTCAGCATATAGTTACCCTGCAAAGAGTGATACAAGCTCAAGTATTTATGGCTTTTGGTTAAACACTAATATATGCCACAACAACTCGCTTGATGTGTTTACCTATTATGATATTAGCCGTAAGCAGACAAATTTGAAAGATGATGATAATAAAACTGCAACATTAGGTTTAACCCATCGGGGAGATTACAATATGTTTTCTTCTCTTACTGATGCAGCTTTTCAAACTGGAAAAAGAGGAGCCAAATATGTACAGGCTTATTTAGTTTCAGTGCAGGGATTTTATAAAATTGAAGATGTAAAATTAGGGCTTGGTGTAGATCTTGTCTCTGGTACTAAACCAACTACAACTGATAAGGTTAACTCTTTCTATTGTTCGTATGCTACTGCACACCGGTTTTATGGTTATATGGATTACTTTTACAAATCTCCCTCAACTTCCTATAACCTTGGTATAAACGATTTCTATTTCACATCTCTTTATACACCAAAGGACTGTGATTTCACTTTTGGAGCTAATTTTCATAATCTTAATTCCAACGTAAAAAATAGTGCCGGAATGTCGTATTTGGGAAGAGAACTTGATCTTACTGTAGCATATAATTTTCTGCAAAAAACTACCATCACCTGGGGCGGTAGTTTATTCTCTCCTGGTGGGCTGATGAAATCATATTTCGATACTTCTAAAATATTAAGGAACGATATCGCTTATTGGTCTTATGTGATGATCACAGCTAATTTCTGATCCCTTATAACCGATATAATTGACGTGCTGTTAAATTATGCACATCTGAAATATTTTGTAGAAAATGTCGATTTCCAGAAAATGGCCGTCCTGCTATCAGGACAGCCATTTTTTCTGGTGAAGGAGGTTATGAACGGTCTAATTCAATAAGTAAGATTTGTTACGGAATATGTCATTGTTAGGATTTATGTCGCTATGATCCGAATGAAGAAATTCCATCAGTTTTGGTAATGCGGTTTTAACATGGTCCTTTCGAAAGAATCCATCGCCCCCAAGGTCATGTGTTAATTCCAGGTAATCGTCATTGTCATAAATGCTTGTCATTATTATTACAGAAGAATTCACGTAGTTGTTGATTAATGATGAAATTTCCTCTCCCCGTATCTTTTGCATGCCCAAATCGAGAATTACTAATCTGGGTTTATATATTTTAATTTTCTCCTCTGCCTCTTCAGAAGAAACTGCCCATACTACATTATTTAAATTCATATGGACAGTTAAAAAATCAAGGGTAGTGGCTAAAAATTCTTTATCTTCATCAATTATCAAAATATATTCAGATTCCATTTCACTTCCTGGTCTTAAATGTTATTGACAATCTATTTTATATATCCATCTGTAACAATCGGGAAAAACCTGATTTTATTAAGGAGTTCCCTTAGACGAATATCACACGATGGGTATCGGAATACATTTGCAAATCTCTTTAGGGGTTATTTTTTGTGAAAGAGGAGAAAAGATGTGGGAAAAATGAATTTTAAGAAAAATTCAAAATAGAAATCAGGTTTTTATCTAATATCGGTTTTGACATAAATTTATATTCAAGACCCGAAAAATCAAAGGCAAGTTTATCTAGGGCAGAAATAAATACTATTAGTGGTTTATAATATTTATAAATCTTTCTTGCGGTATCAACTCCATTTAATTCCCCCCTCAAGCTGATATCCATCAAAATCACATCAGGCTTTTCTTCGAGTGCAAATTCTACAGCACTGTTCCCCTCCGTGAAAACATTTAAAACATTAAAACCGCTTTTTGATAGTATCCGTTTCAGATCTAAAGCGAATATCGTTTCATCTTCTACAATCAGAACATTTTTCATATATACCTGAGAATTAACTACAAAACGATTTTTCCGTTATTTAATGAGCAAAACTAAACTAATAATATTAAAAGAATATTGACTTGGATCATATCAATCTATTAAAATCCGATGAAAAAAGACCATTTTATATGCTTTTATAATTGTATCTTAAAAAAATTATTTTTAATTTAATACCGAATGAAAAAAGTTAAAGTGTCCCTGTTGTTTTATTACTTTTATTTTTATTTCTACGGAAATAATCCGGGAGACTTTTGCATAAATTAAGAGCCTGAAAACAAAAAATTTACAAAGTCACCCGGTCAAATGATCGGGTTTTTTATTATTATGGAAAAAAGAATAGCAATACAAGGATTTGAGGGAAGTTTCCATCAGGAAGCTGCAAACCATTTTTTTGGAGGCAATGTTAAAGTTATCCCATGTACAACTTTTAGGGAAACTGTCAGGCAGGCTTCTGATAAAAAGATTTCAGATGGGGGAGTAATTGCAATCGAAAATTCAACTGCAGGAAGCATTCTCCCTAATTACAACCTTCTTCAGAAAAGCAATCTGCATGTTATCGGCGAAATTTATCTCCAGATCAGACAGCACCTGATGGTTAATCCTGATGTGGAGTTTAATGAAATTAAGGAAGTGCATTCCCATCCAATGGCTCTGCTCCAATGTATGGACTATCTCGAAAAATTCGATTGGAAACTTGTCGAGTCTGACGATACTGCCCTTAGTGCTCAGCTCATCCATCAGCACCATAACAAACATGCGGCAGCTATTGCCGGTAGGCTTGCTGCAAAAATGTATGGTCTTAATATTATAGTTCCCAATATCCATACTCTGAAAAATAATTATACCCGCTTTCTTATTCTTCAAAGGGAAGATAAAATAGGGTACATGGAGCATCCGAATAAATCATCCCTCTATTTTCAGACAGATCATTCTAAAGGAAGTCTTGCCCGTGTTTTAACTATAATAGCAGACGGCGGTGTTAACCTTTCAAAGCTCCAGTCGTTCCCTATCCCTGACACCGATTGGAAATATTCTTTCTATGTCGATATGGAATTCGATTCATTGGATAGGTTTAATTCTGTTATTGATGCAATACGTTCTGTTACCGAAAAATTAAAAGTGTATGGTATATATAAAAAAGGAATTACTATAAGATGATAAAAACAGCAGATAGATTAAATAATATCAGCGAATATTATTTTTCGCGGAAACTTAAGGAGATTGATGATCTGAATAAAAAAGGCAGGCAGATTATTAACCTTGGTATCGGAAGCCCCGACCAACCTCCTCATCCCGATGTTATTAAAACGTTAAACGAGGAATCTGTAAAGCCTAATCAGCACTCGTATCAAAGCTACAGAGGCTCTGTTGTTTTGCGTAAGGCAATGTGCCGTTGGTATAAACAATGGTACAATGTTGATCTGGACCCTGAATCTGAAATTCTTCCTTTAATCGGTTCTAAAGAGGGAATTGTTCATATATGCATGACATTCCTTAACCCCGGAGATAAAGTCCTGGTGCCTAATCCCGGCTATCCTGCTTACCGCTCTGCAGTTTATCTTACTGGCGCTGATTGTGTAGATTACGAATTGAAAGAAGAAAATAACTGGATGCCTGATTTTAATTTCCTTGAGTCCCTTGATCTGAGCAGCGTTAAAATGATGTGGCTGAATTATCCGCATATGCCAACTGGACAGCTTCCCTCAAAAGAACTGTTTGAACGGGTAATTGCTTTTGGGAATAAACATAATATCCTAATCTGCCATGATAATCCCTATTCTTTCATTCTCAATGATAAGCCATTAAGTCTTTTATCTGTAAAAAATGCAAAAGATACAGCAGTCGAATTGAATTCTTTAAGCAAATCCCATAACATGGCTGGCTGGCGTGTTGGTTTGCTCGCAGGAAATGATCAGATTATCAATGAAGTCCTTCGCTTTAAAAGCAATATGGATAGCGGCATGTTCCTTCCCTTGCAGCTTGCAGCGGCAAAAGCTTTATCCCTCCCGTTAGAATGGTATGAAAATGTGAATAATGTATACCGTAGCAGGAGAAACAAAGCATTTACTTTATTAAAAAATCTGAAGACTGTCTTTAGCGAATCCCAGGCGGGCATGTTTATTTGGGCAAAAATCGATGACTCAGAAAAAGATTGTTATACCTTCATAGATAAAATTCTGGATAAAGCTGGAGTTTTTGTAACTCCGGGTGCAATATTCGGCAGTGCGGGCAACCGTTATATTAGAGTTAGCCTTTGTGCTACAATCGAAAAATTGGATGAAGCAATTAAAAGAGTGGAGGAGATGAAATGATTGTTTCAGTTATAGGTACAGGTTTAATCGGCGGCTCCCTTGCGCTCACGCTTAAAGGCAATTCCTTTTGTACTAAAGTTATTGGCGTTGATTCTAATATTGCTAACGCTCAGCTTGCACTACAATTAAATATTGTCGATAAGATTGACAATTTACAGAATGCTGTAAGAAATTCTGATTTAATAATTATTGCCGTTCCTGTGGATGTTGCTCTTAAAGTTCTCCCGGAGGTTCTTGATTTGATAGATAATCAGGTTGTAATTGATGTCGGTTCTACAAAAGAACAGATTGTTAAAATTGCATCCTCCCATTCCAAAAGGAAAAGATTTGTCGCAACACATCCTATATGGGGAACTGAATATAGCGGACCGCTTGCCGCTGTTAAAGATGGCTTCAAAGGAAAAGTTACAGTCATATGCAACCGTGAAGAAAGTGATGTAGATGCTCTTTCAATTGTAGAGAAAATGTATGATTCTTTAGGAATGAATAGATTTTATATGGATGCAGTAAGTCACGATATTCACGCTGCATATGTCAGCCATATTTCGCATATCACTTCTTTTGCTCTTGCACTTTCGGTTCTCGAAAAAGAAAAAGAAGAAGATTCAATATTTGAGCTTGCAGGCGGTGGTTTCGAAAGTACTGTGAGATTGGCTAAAAGTAGTCCCGATACCTGGATTCCGATTTTCAAACAGAACAGGAGTAATGTCCTGGATGTTCTTAATGAACAAATATTTCAATTAAAACAAATAAAAAAATTATTGGAGATGGAAGAGTTTGATACTTTATATAAGCTAATCCAGCAGGCAAATGAAATCAGGAAAATATTAAAATAAGGAATGAATCGAGTAATGGAAACAAAAAAGTTTACAATGCAGTTTATAAAAGATAAATGGGCAAAACGTCCCTTAATTATTTCCGGACCATGTAGTGCCGAATCTGAAGAACAGGTCATTCAGACTGCAATACAGCTTGCGGAAACAGGTGTGGTTGATATATTCCGCGCTGGAATATGGAAACCACGCACCCGCCCCGGGACCTTTGAAGGAGTCGGTATCAGAGGGCTTCCATGGCTTCAGAAAGCACGTAAAATTTCCGGGCTGCCTGTTACTGTTGAAGTGGCTTCAGCTAAGCAGGTGGAGGATGCTATCCAATTTGAAGTGGATGTTTTATGGATCGGTGCCCGTTCAGCCGTTAACCCTCTGAGTGTTCAGGATATAGCGAATGCTTTAAAGGGAACAGATGTTCCTGTCTTAATTAAAAATCCGCTGAACCCTGATATAGAATTGTGGATGGGTGCGGTTGAGAGGATTGTTAAAGCCGGTGTTAAAAATATTGGCCTTATCCATCGTGGATTCAGCACCTTCGGTAATACTGAATATCGCAATGCACCTATGTGGCATATGGCTATCGAAATGAAAAGAAGGAATCCCCATCTTATGATGATCTGCGATCCTTCACATATTTGCGGAAGAAGGGATATCCTCCAGGAACTTTCTCAAAAAGCAATTGATCTGGATTTTGACGGTCTGATGATCGAAAGTCATATCGATCCGGATAAAGCATTAAGCGATGCAAAACAACAGATTACCCCGCAACAGCTGAAAAAACTGATCGATAGTATTAAGTGGAGACATGAAAGCACATCAGAAAACTCTTTTAATCTTGCCCTTGAAAAACTAAGAGAGCAGATAAACCAGATTGATGATGAACTTATGCAGCTTCTTTCACAAAGAATGAAAATTGCAGATATGATAGGTGAGTATAAAAGAAATAATAATATTACAATACTTCAGCCAACCCGGTGGAATGAGATACTTGAAAAAGCGGGCATTAAAGGAAAACTTTTAGGATTAAGTGAAGAATTTATTCAAAAATATTTTGATGCCGTACATATTGAAAGTATCAATCATCAGAATAAGGTAATGAATTCATAAGTATGGTTGTCAAATAAAAAGCCGTCCTGTTTCGAGGACGGCTTTTTATATACTAAATATCATAAATCTGGCTTTTTTACTTCCTTCTTAATATAAACTCTTTTCCCTGTTTTGCTTAATGTATATTTTCCGCCTTTAGGACCTTCATAGATAGTCTTACCGTCAACGGTCTTACCAATTTCTTTATCTTTAATTACAGTTTTAACTTCTTTAACTTCTTTTGGCACTCCATTTTTTTTAACTTCGACCTTTTTCGTTACTTCTGTCTTTGCCCCACTTTTTTTAGTTTCTACCGTTTTCGTCACTTCTTTGTTAACTACTTCTTTTTTAACATCGCCTTTCTTAATCACCTCTTTTTTAACTTTATGAAATACTGTGTCTTTTTTGACTTGGTCCTGTGCAAAGGCAGTTGCATTTACACCCCAGAATAATATTGAAAGTAACAGAGCGAATGATAAAAAGCTTCTCTTCATGATATAATCCTTTAAATTGTTAATAATGAAAAAAACTACTCTATAATGTAATTAAAATTTAGAAACAATTCCTAGAAATTCCATCAAATTTCGATAAATGAGTGCCCTTATATAATTAAATGGATTATCTGTGGTTTAATTCACATTAATCGTTATTATAGTAATCTCCGGAGTGGAATTTAACCTTATAGGAACAAGCGACATCCCTAACCCTCTTGTTACAACCAGCAGCATATTTCCGATGTGAAAATCTCCTCTTACATATCTCGTTTCTATTAAAGTGGGGGAGAGGTTAAAAAAAGGAAAAAGAAAAGTAATTTGTCCCCCATGCGTATGTCCTGAAAGCATAAGGTCATAATTCTTTTGAGCAGCTTTTTCAGGAATGCCCCCTTCGGGCTGATGCAATAATAATATATTCAAATCTTCCTTTTTGTCCGATAATAGTTTATCCAGCAGGTAAGGATTAATTTTATCAGGATAGGTATAGGTAATAAAAGAAATCAGCATCTTTGCCCCATGGATATCTAATTTCAGATTTTCATTATTCAGCATGGGAACTTTGTTCCTGCCCAATGCATCAGTCATTTCCGCAATACTTCTTTGCATGTCAGGTCTGTATGCCCAATAGTCATGATCCCCCCGGCAGCTAAATATGCCGTATCGCGCTTTAATTTTTCCAACATATTCTGCCGCTGTATTAATATATTGAGAGTTGCCCGATATCATGTCTCCGCCTATAAGCACAAGGTCAGGTTTAAGATTATTAACCTTATCAATATAATTTTCAAGTCTTTTGGAATCTGTATGCCTGTCTGCATGAAGATCACTTATCATAACAAGTCTGAAATTGTTCAATGCCGGATTCACTCCTTGCTTTGTAAATACGACATTGCGTATAGATACAGCATAATAATCAAAAATAATTCTTGTAGGAACATAGAGAACAAAAAATACTATAAGTCCCAATATTAATTTGTTCTCGATTTTCAGGTAGGCATCTTTATGCTTTCTGTAAAAAGGATATATCAATCCTTGTACAAGCAGAAAAAGAGGAAAGAATAATACTGACTGAATCACAATGAATATATAAATCCAGAAAGGATAAATAAACACGTAATCAATCAGCCGGGTATCCGGGAGTTTAGAATTTGAAAAGTAAAATCCTAAAAGAACTAATGGGTAAAGATTTAATAATATTAAAACTACATTTCTTAAAGTATTAAATTTTTTCCACCCAATACGCGGGAAAACTGCAGTAATCGTCCTGCCTGCTTTTATTATGAAATAATATTCAAGCAGAAGCATGATGATAAATACTATCACTGTTCTTGATGCAAATGACATTTCAGCCCTCATGCTTGTGGAAATATTTTCCAATATGCCTGTGCGCTTTCATCCGGTTATGTAGTCTTGTTGATGCTTTAGCAAGACAATAAGCCCCTGGAATTAAAAATATGAAACCGGGCATTATGGGTATTATAAGTCCTAGTGTTCCTATTAACACAAAAAAGATACCTAAAGAAAGGTATATGATCTTGATAATTTTATTATTTGAAGGAATAACCTTTATTTTAAGGTTCTTAAGGGGGTTAAACACAAATTATCTGTAATTGTTTCGAAAACATTAATATTTAAGCTGGTATTTTTTTTTAATATACGCTGCAAATTTAACAGAAGTATATGTAAAAAATGGAGCGGTAAATACATCTATGGAATAATGAACATGCTGTAATAATACGGAAATCCCAACTATTACAGCGAAAGAAAGAAATATAATTTTTAGCATTCTTTTATTGGCAACCATGAAAAGGAGGAATAGTGTAGCAGTGTGCCCGGAAAAGAACAGATCTTTTGTCAATATTTCCCCTGATCCGAATATCTGTACAAAGGGATCATTTAATGGAATCATATCCAACGGAGGATTTAGAGGCAGCAGGTACATGGCTGCCGTCCTGAATAGAACTAAAACCAGATACGCTTGTAATGCAGTTAAAAACAAATGCGGGTCTTTTATAAAAAAGAAGATAGCAATAATAAGGCCCGCGTAGATTAGTCCGAAAATAAGCCATGTAAGATCTACAGGTGTAAAAAGATTTAGCAGGGGATCTCTGAAAACAAAACCGGCTCTTAATTCCACATAGTTCAAAAATCTTGTGAAGCCTAACAGCACTCCCGCTAATAAAATAACCGTATATAAAAGTTCTTTTTTATTATGCTTCCTTATCAGGAATATTTTCCACTCTCTGAAAAAAACAGTCTTTTTAACTATATCAGGCATCTATAAAATTTTATTCTTGTTCTTTCTTTTCACACAGTTCGATCATTACACCCAAAGTTGATTTCGGATGAAGAAATGCAATATCAAGTCCTTCAGCACCTTTCCTGGGTCGTTTATCTATAAGTTGAATCCCTTTTGCCTCGGTTTCGGATAATGCTCTTTCAATATTCTTAACTGCAAAGGCTAAATGATGAACGCCTTCCCCTCTTTTTTCAATAAACTTACTTATTGGTCCATCAGGTTCGGTAGATTCAAGCAGTTCTATCTTTGTTTGCCCTACTTTAAAAAAGGCAGTCCTTACCTTCTGGTCTTTAACTTCCTCAACAGCATAGCATTTTAATCCGAAAGTTTCTTCATAAAATTTAATAGCTTCTTCCAAATTCCTGACTGCTATTCCAATATGTTCTATATGTGTTGTTTCCATTTAAATAACTACTGTTTCTTTATATTCACCGTAAATGGCTCTCATTGTATTACAGATCTCACCAACGCTTGCATAAGATCTCACTGCAGCAATAATATACGGCATTAAATTATTTTCTCCTTTGGCTGCAGCTTTTAATTCATCAAGTTTTTGTTCCACTTCCGGATTATTTCTTTCACTCCTCACTTTGTGAAGGAATTTAATCTGCTCCTCCTGAACCTTAAAGTCGATCCTTAAAAGTTCCGGCTGCTCATCTTCCTTAACCTGAAATTTATTCCTGCCGACTATTATTCTATCCCCCCTTTCAACTTCCTTTTCAAATTTATAAGAAGCATTCTGGATCTCAGTCTGGACATATCCCGCCTCTATCGCTGCTATCATACCTCCCAGTGAATCAATCTTATTAATATATTCAGATGCTTCTTTTTCTATCTGGTCTGTCATTGATTCGATATACCATGAGCCGGCAAGGGGATCGATAGTATTCGTTACTCCGCTCTCGTATGCAATAACCTGCTGGGTTCTTAAAGCGGTTCTTACTGAATTTTCAGTCGGTAAAGCTAATGCTTCATCCTTGGAATTTGTATGCAGGCTTTGGGTTCCTCCAAGAACAGCCGCAAGGGTTTGTACAGTCACCCTTACAATATTATTATCTACTTGCTGCGCTGTCAAAGTCGATCCGGCAGTCTGTGAGTGGAATCTGAGCATCATCGATCTTGTTTTTTTTGCTTGAAATCTGTCTTTCATAATCTTTGCCCAGAGTCTCCTTGCTGCCCGGAACTTTGCAACTTCTTCAAGAAGATCATTATGCGAGTTAAAGAAGAATGACAGTTGTCCCGCAAAATTGTCCACATCCAGTCCAGCCTTAATTGCGGCATCTACATAAGTGATTCCGTTTGCTAAAGTAAATCCTACTTCCTGCGCTGCAGTTGAACCTGCTTCCCTTATATGATATCCGGAGATAGAAATTGTATTCCATTTAGGCACTTCCTTTGCACAGTATTCAAATATGTTGGTTATTAAACGCAAAGAAGGTTTGGGGGGATAAATATATGTCCCTCTGGCAATATATTCTTTTAGAATATCATTCTGTATAGTTCCGCTTATTTTATCTTTTGATACTCCCTGCTTTTCTGCTACAACAATATACATTGCAAGAAGCACAGAAGCCGAAGCATTAATTGTCATGGAGGTTGATATCTTATCAAGCGGGATTTGATCAAACAATATTTCCATATCGGCAAGAGTATCAATGGCTACACCAACTTTGCCGACTTCCCCGTATGCAAGTGGGTCGTCACTATCATACCCTATCTGTGTCGGAAGATCAAATGCCACCGATAAACCGGATGTTCCATTTGCTAATAAATAACGGTATCGATTGTTTGATTCTTTCGCATTGCTGAATCCGGCATATTGTCTCATTGTCCATAGTTTTCCCCTGTACATAGTTGGCTGAATTCCCCTTGTATAAGGAAATTCTCCCGGGAACCCGATATCTTCTATATAATTATCATTCCCTTTTTGGGGATAATAAAGCGGTTCTATTTTTGTAAATGAAGCAGTGGTAAATTCTTTTTCCCGCTCCGGTGCCTTATTTACTGATTTAGTATAAACATTCTTTTCCCAATTATTGTAGGCGGCCTGGATTTTATTTTTTAATTCATCTATGCTGTTCATCGGGGGTCGCTTTTTGCAAAAGTTATTAAATACATCCGAGAACTTAAAGAATAATGAAGTGTTTTTAAAGTTATTTATAATTATTTTCACTTATTATCACTAAATATATTTGAGAGGATTTATGAAACTTCCTTCTATTAACAATTTTATGAGATGGGCATTGCTTATTGTTATACCCCTGCTTGCATTTGGGTTTAATTCAAAAAAAGGAACAGTACTTAATTCTAATAATGCTTTATATATGAGCAATACTGTTGTTATTAAATTAAAGGCTAAGCCCCTTGCAAAATCTGATAGAAGTATTCTTTTATCTGATAATGTAAATAAGGCACTAAGTGAATTTAAGTTGAATTCAACAAGGTCTTTTTTACAAAACAATAACAGTGGAACTGCATTAGACAGGGTCATTATTGTTAAGTATGATTCGAACCAGGATCCTCATTTTGTTGCCAAGCAGTTAAGTGCCTTAAAGGAAGTTGAGTGGGCTGAACCTAAATTTATTTATCATGTAACTGACTTTACTCCTAATGATCCAAGCTACAACTCTCAATTTTCGCTCCCATTAATAAAGGCTCCCGCTGCGTGGAATATTATCCAAGGTGATACTTCTGTTATTATTGGTATTGTTGATACAGGTGTCGATTGGTCTCATCCTGATCTTGCTGCTAATATTTGGCATAATTGGGGAGAAACTCCAAATAACGGAATTGACGATGATCATAATGGTTATATAGATGATGTAAGAGGATGGGATTTTGGTGGATCTGGAAATAGTGATGGTACACCAACTCCCGATAATAATCCGATAGAAGATCAACCTGATCATGGCACCCATGTTGCCGGAATAGCTTCTGCCGTGACTAATGATAGTTTAGGAATTGCTTCAATTGGTTTTAAATGTAAAATTATGCCAGTCAAAACCTCGGAGAATAATTATAGGGATCCTAATAGTGGTTCACCCTATATTGTTTTTGGTTATGAAGGTATTGTATATGCGGCAGATAATCATGCAAAAGTAATAAATTGCAGCTGGGGAGGAGCGGGTTATTCATTGCTTGGACAGGAAACCATAAATTATGCTATAAGCAAAGGAGCTCTTGTTGTATGTGCAGCCGGCAATGACAATAGTTCAGAACTTTTCTATCCCGCTGATTTTGATGGGGTTCTTTGTGTTGCCGCAACAGATCAAAATGATGCCAGAGCATATTTCTCAAATTATGGGCATAGTATAAGCGTATGTGCCCCTGGTTACAGTACTTTTCGTACTAATCCAGGGATTTACTCCACCTGGCAGCCTGATACATACGCATATGAATCGGGTACTTCAATGGCATCGCCGCTTGCTGCGGGTGTGGCAGCACTGGTTGCAGGTCAATTTCCATCATATACTCCTGAACAGGTGAGAGAACAGGTGAGAGTAAATTGCGATGATATTTCTTCAAAGAATAGCACCACATACACAAATTTATTAGGGAAGGGGAGAATAAATGCATTTAATTCAGTTTCCAATGTTAACTCCGAATCAGTACGGGCAATACAAGTTGCTTTTTCTGATACAACCCCTGGAGGGAACAATAACGGAATTCTAGAACCCGGCGAAACTATCACTGTGAACATCCAATTTAAGAATTATCTAACCCCGGCTTCTGCCCTTTCTGTTTCTTTGGAAAGTAAAAACAGCTATTCCACTGTTGTAAATGGAAACATTAGTGTTGGGGGAGTCGGCACACTTCAGACGTTCGATAATAGCTCATCCAAATTTACATTCACGCTGTCACAATCCATGCCCAGCAATATCCCTCTTGATTTCTTATTACATTTTAGTGACGGGAGTTATTCTGATGTTCAATGGATATCGGTTGTAGGTAATCCCAATTATGCAACTCAGGTGGGAAATGATATATCGCTTACTATCACCAGCGCGGGAAATCTTGGATTTAATGATTATTCGGATAATCAGCAGGGTACAGGTTTCCACTATGGCGGTGGACCTAATTATATGTTTGAAGGTTCTTTAATGCTTGCAAATTCTTCATATAGAGTTGTCGATCAGGTTAGGGATTCTACACAACGTGAAGAAAAGGTAAGTTTTTTGAATGTGCAGCCTTTTAAGATTAGTATTCCAGGCAGCATTAGCGATATACAGGGGTTGACTGTTTTTAACGATAATATTGCTACTAATAAATTGGGGGTTAATGTTAAGCTTCGGTCCTATTCTTTCATTGATCCTGCGGATAAAAATTATATCATATTACAATATACCATTATCAATACAACGGGGGCTACTATTTCAAATTTATATGCAGGGCTCTTTTTTGACTGGGATATGGTCGATGGTTCAGGCGCAAACGATCTTACTGCTTATGATAATACCGGTAATTTCGGTTATGTTCATCATCAGGGTTCAAATCCGGATACGACAATTGGTATAGGTCTCCTTTCAGCAAATAACTATGGCTTTTATGCGATATTAAATTCAACTTTTGGTTATACAGATCAAGAGAAATGGACAGCCTTATCATCGGGATTAACTAATACTTCCGGTGGACCCGCAGACATTGCCAATGTGACTTCATCAGGCCCATATAGTATTCCTGCCGGAAGTTATATCAATGTTGCCTTTGCAATTGCGGCAGATATAAGTCTCCCGAATCTTAGAACAGCCTTCGCAAATGCCAGAGCAAAATATAATGTTATTCTTACTTCAGTTAATGATAATATAAATCCTGTGCCTTATAAATTTGAATTGGTACAGAATTATCCTAACCCGTTCAATCCGTCTACTACTATTAAATTCTCTATCCCTTCGGAGAGTCATGTAAATTTGAAAATATATGATATGCTCGGCAGGGAAGTGAGGACTTTATTAAATGAAGAAAAAGTACCGGGTAATTACTCAGTAAATTTTATAGCAGGGAATTTACCTTCAGGTGTTTATTTTTATAAATTAACAGCAGGCAATTATACAGACGCAAAGAAACTAATTCTATTAAAATAATTGCTCAAATAAAACATTTATAGCCCCGAATAAGTATATATTGCTTATTCGGGGCGTTTTATTATGGAGTGGTGCCCCTTTACTTAATTAACCAGCCCATAAACACCTCATTTATTTTGACAGAATATTTTTGTTCACACCCTGAATCGAGCGCATTTGATGCGCATTTGGTGCGCATTTCCCCGTACGATTAAGTAACAATTATAATACACTGCACTAACAACGCACCTCGTCACCCTTCTTCCCGGCAGTTCATTATTTAACGTAATATGGATATAGGGCGTTGCCCAAAACTATAGTGAAAAGGATTTTCAGGTAGGCTGAGTCTTTATTTTATAAGGATTACTAGTTGAGAAATTTGGATTTTATGGAAAGAATAATGGGACTTGGCGGGGACTCAACCCTGTCTCACCCAATTAGTTATATCCAAGCTTCGCTTGGCGTTATTTTAACAATATCATCTTTTTGGTCGATGTAAAATTGTTTTTCCCATCAACTGAATTAGCTTCAATGCGGTAGAAATAAACCCCGCTTGCTAATCTTGATGAATTAAAATTTAATTCATAATATCCAGACTGTCTAAAACCTTCGTTAACCTCTCGTACACATTGACCGAGAGCGTTGTACAACTGAATTTTTACCTTGCTGTCAAATGGAATTGCATAATTAATAATTGTGCTTGGGTTAAAAGGATTAGGATAATTCTGAGCCAGCTCAAAAACATTAGGCGTATGTTCATCATTAATGTTAGTAGTCTGGACAATATTAAACCAAAGGATACTATATATTCTCCCATCAGTAACATCAGTAATTCTTATTGCGCATTGCTTGGTGGTAATATTGGGAACTACCCATTTGTAACTACCTGATACTGCAGGGGTTGACGGAGAAATATTTACAAAGGTTATATAATTATCGGTACAATAATCGATTTTCACATTATCAACATAGGCGGATGTCCAGGTAATATTTTGTGTTGATCCGACGAGCCAATTTGAATTACCATTTGGGTTGTTAATTTGGATAACCTGAATAGGAAAACTGCTCCAGTTGAAGGCAAACGGTTTTGACCATTCGCTATGATTCCCTAAAGAATCAATTGTCCGTACTCTCCAGAAATAAGAATCTCGCGGCAAGAACATTCTTATAGTGGTATCGGCTAATTTATTAGTGTAATATATTTTTTCAAAAACGCTGGCATCACCTCCAATTTTCCAACATGACATCTGTAATTCATATAAAGATGCATGTAAAATTTTCCCCCACCTTAGATCGATATATGTCGCTGTATCTGGGACATACCATTCGTTAACCGGTAATAATAAAATAGGGTAATCTATAGTTTTTCCTAAATAATTTACACTAAAGGTAATGGAAGAAGTTGTTCTGCTTAAGATTGGACCAACTTGAAATCGTTTTATTGTATCGACATAAACATTTGTGCCGTTTAATGTTTCTGTCCAACCATTGGGGATTGGAGAATGAGCATTAATCATATACAATTCTCCGGCATTAGCAGATGCTGGAGAAAAAAAACCGAAGTATTCATAATTTCCTTTAAGGAATAAACCTTCGTTATTATAGGGATGGAGTTGATTAAACCCTGAGGGATTATTATCAAAACCAGTACCGTTCCTATATTCGAGATAAAGATATCTTGGCTGATTATCATTACCTAACTTTATTTTTGCAAGCTTTTTCCCGGAACCATTTTCAAAATTATTGATTGTATAAGTCCCACTTTTATTAATGGTAAGAATTGTTGTTGAATCAAGCCAGTTAACCGATTCTTTAAAATAACCGCTGTAATGCCCTGAAAGCCCTCCCATTACATCAGTGTAATCACCGTAATAATTAATTTGAGTAATATCATTATTAATAAAAGTGTTGGCATGTCCAAAACCGAATGTATGCCCTAGTTCATGCATAAAGGGGCGAGAAAAGTATGTCCAACTAGCAGGTGTTTTAATGTCATCGACTAAACCAGCGTTAATTTGTTCTACACACCTTCCAATATATTTTCCAAATCTTGTGTCATAATATTTGCCATTAATTGCATAGCCAAGAGTCCCTTGATCTAGTGGATTGAAATAATCCTGAATGAATGCTAAATAATCATATTTTGATAAATCTAACGAATAATCATTAACAACCTTATTCCATTCATCTTGTGTAAGTTCAATGTCATACCTTGCTAAAGACCTATTCACCTTTACCCATCCGACTGCCTTTATTTCTAAGATTTTAGCCTTACTATAAGAAACTTCATTTAAATAATTTTGAATTGATGACCCAGCATTCATAAATTTATTCATGAAATCATCTGCAGACGGTAAAACATATTGGCCACCATTTAAGTATGAAACTAATATCATTAACATTTTTATGTCTTTTATTTCTGCTGTTGAATCAGCAGTAGAGCTCTCCTTGTAAATATTTTTATTGTCTGAAAGAATTGTATTGTTTATTAAAAGGCAATTGTTAATAGTCACTAAATCACCTTTATTAATATCTAATTTATCGTTATGCCATCCCTTTATTAGATACAACCCCTTTTCATTAACTAGAATAAATTCGTTTTTGGATTGTGAGTAATCAAAATTGTCATAAGTGACAATACAGATTTTTCCTTTAATTTCCTTTAAGTCTCTTTCTATTAAAGACTCATATTTTGACGAAAGCTGAGAAATAGTACTTTGTTCTAGGCGAATATTGTCTATTTCTGATGGTTTAATATCTATGATTTTTTTAATTAGATTATATCTGTCTTCGATAAACTTTTGCAAAAGTGGGCTAGAAATATCGGTCGCTGCCAAATGAGTAATGGAAATATTTATATTCCTGATATCTTGCAGAAAGAAATGTGAACTGTCCTGACGCAAATTACTATTTAAAACATTTCTTGACTGGCCATTAAATGAATTTGTGGTTAGTAACATGAAATAAAGGAGGTACGGAATAAAGGATTTCATTTTTGCCTCACATAATATTTTATCATTCTATTTACTATATTCTTTCATAATAATAAAAATAGGAAAGAAGGTATAATACCATTGCCGATAAGCGGCGGTATCAGACAATTTATATCAATTCTAAAGAAATAGCTGACATATTATAAATGAAACATGTCATTTAATTTACTTTTGGAAACATATTTTATAATTATGCATTTACGGGGAGAAATTGTCTTTGAATAGCATAGAATCAATATGAGCTTATCATAAATCCCGATCAATTTATAGAGCTACTCTACAAACTTAAATTGTTCTATGTAGAAAGGCAAAGATTTATTTGTAGGATTTATGATATTAAATTATTCTCTTAAATAAAAGCATGAATATTCTTGAGAAACTTCAATGGGATATTTTTTATTAATTAAGTAGTTAAAATTATTGTGAGATATAGACTGCCATTTATCTTGTCGCAAAGTGTCCATATCTCTACATCCCCCGAAAGCCTTAAGTTGTAAGAAAAATTAGATGTTTTAGGTTATATGGAACATTTTGAGACAGTGAAGGGAGGGTATTATCTGAGCCGTATCTGAGTCGCTCATCTCTCGCATCTGAGCCGTGTAGAATATAGGGGTAAATTTTATCGATTTGTCTCGTTTTGGGACTAGTTTAGAGGGGAGATAATAGGGTTGAAATGTTCTTGGAAGTTATGTTTTGCAGAGGCTAAAATAGCATCAGCAGTTCTTTCCCCATTCATGGGTGCCGTCTTCGTAAAATTCGCATTTCCAGATTGGCGCCTCATGTTTTATTCTGTCAATAATATATTGGTTTGCTTCATACGCTTCCTTGCGGTGCGCATGTGCCGTTACAACTGCTACAGCACAAGAAGACGCTTTAAGTTTTCCTATCCGGTGTATAGATGCGGCATATTGAAGATTCCATTTCTGAATAGCAGTCTGAACTATTTCCCGTATTATTTTTTCTGCAAGAGGGACATAGGATTCATATAAGAGATATTTTACAGCTTTGCCTGCATGATTATCCCTAACCTCACCACAGAACAAAACGATACCTCCCGCCGCCGGATGATGCGCATTAAGAAGTAATTTATCAATATCAATTGGTTTTTCGGTGATGAACTCAGGTTCAGCCGCCACTTGATGGGGGGATAATGTGGACATGTTCATCTTCCTTTATTTGTGTTTCATCATTTACAATTGATTCATTAATTGCGAAGCGGCATATATTTAATAGTCCCGCAGACTCAGGTTTTATAGATACAATTTTCTTTTTAAGCTCTTCAATTGTGCAGTAATCATTAACTTCTATTTCAAAAGTTTCCCCTAATAATTCCTTTACAGATGCATACGTTCTTATTTTTAATTTCATCTATACCTGATCGTTTTTATTTAAGTTTTTTGCTCAACAATCAACCCCCGATAGATATCATCATTAAAGGACTACCTTTAAATTTCAGTGGTTGTTTATGTTTTAACGCTTCTATCAGTTTTTCTGATAATTGAATTTCATCACCTGCGATATCCGAAATATATTCGCTTTTCTCTTCGCTAAGGCATCCATAAATATTTCCTGCGCTGTCCAATCTCAGCCTGTCACAGTCAGAACAAAATGGTTCTGATTCATTAGCTATTATTCCGAATTCATATTCGTTTTCCAGCTGAAATATCTTCGCGGTTGCTGAAGGATTTCTGTAAGCAGATGTGGCAAGAGGATATTTCGTATTGATAACTGAAAGAATATCATCCATCGGGAAAAAGTATTCATTAAAGTTCTTTGAGTAAAAATGCCCCATCCTCATCAGTTCAAGATAACGGAGTCCAATTTTCTTCGACATTGCATATTCAAGCAATGGCAGAACCTGGTTTTCATTTAACCCGCGCATTATAACAGCATTAAGTTTAACTGATATTCCATTCTTAAGCGCGGCATCAATTCCTTCAATAACTTGCCTATGAAAATTTCTTCTGGCGATAACCTTGAAAATCTCCGGGTCAATGGAATCGAGCGAAATATTAATATCCTTAACCCCTGCTGATGCCAGCTCCTCCGCCTTCTGCTTAAGGTTGAATCCGTTGGTAGTCATTTTAACATTCTTTATCCCGGATGATTTAAGAATTTGAATAAATGGAATAAGGTTTTGATACAGCATCGGTTCGCCGCCTGTCAGTCTTACCGATTCAAACTGAAGGATCTTATGCAGATGGATAACCAAGTCTGCAAGTTTATCATAATCTAAATGTAATATGGCATTTGAATTAATATCATTCAGCCCCCCTTTATCTTCGCTGTTTACGCAATAAACACATCCAAAATTGCAGAGGCTGGTAAGACTAACTCTTAATGTTTTGAATGTGCGTCCGTGTTCATCCTTTATTTCCATAATGACTTCATCAGTATTTAATCAATCCGCCTTTCAAATTGTATATATTATTGAAATTGTTCTTCTGCAGAATTTTAGCTGCGCGCATACTTCTAACACCTGACCGGCAAACCATCACGGAGGGGATATCTTTTTTAATTTTATCCAGGTTCTTTTCCAATTGTCCCAGAGGGATTAGAATTCCCCCGATATTTCTTTCAAGGAATTCATCCGGTTCGCGCACATCGATAATCTGTATAGGCTCATTGCGCGATAGTTTTTCTTTTAATTCCTGTGCAGTTATTTCTTTTATTTCTGCAGCACAGGACATATTATAATCAGTAAATAGTTTAGTTATTTCCCTGTTTTTCGGAACAAGCTTATAATCAAATGTCTGAAAACGGGATGACAGCAGATCGAAAGTTAATAGTTTTCCGCTTAGCACATTGCCAATTCCGGTTATTATTTTAATTACTTCGTTCGCCATTAAAGTACCCGTTAACCCGGTTAATGTTCCAAGTACTCCTGTTTCAGAACAATTAGAAACAATTTCCTGCTGCGATGGATTGGGATAAAGGCACCGGTATGTTGGTCCCTTTAAATAGTTAAATACTGTTACCTGTCCTTCAAATTTATATATTGAACCGGAAACTAAAGGTTTGTCAAGTATTACGCATGCATCATTAACAAGGTATCTGGTTGAAAAATTATCAGAGCAATCAACAATTATTTCAAACTGACGGATAATATCTATAGCATTGGAAACATCAAGCCTTTCCTGGATGGCTGTAATTGCAACAAATGGATTGTACTTCTCAAGTTTCTCCTTTGCAACAGATACTTTTGGTTTCCCTATGTCCTCTGTTGAAAAAAGAATTTGCCTTTGAAGATTGCTTTCCTCTACACTGTCATGGTCGATTATCCCTAAACTGCCAATACCTGCTGCTGCCAGATATTGAAGTACAGGACAGCCCAGTCCACCGCATCCTATTACTAATACTTTAGCACCTTTCAGATTTTCCTGTCCTTTCGTGCCAATTTCCGGCAGAAGAATATGCCTATGGTAACGATTTAGTTCTTGCTCTGTGATTTATCGCCTCAGATTTATCAATAATATAATATCAACCGATTATAATACCCACCGGTTTGTTCAAACGTTTAGATTTTAGGCTGTAAAGTTATTGAAAACTTGCGGAAAACGCTTTATATAGTAACTAAAATTGAAGATAATTTAGGGCAATAATTTAGTATTATATGTGATTATTCCCCTTTATCATAATTAAGTATGGGTCCTAACCATCTTTCAATTTCTTCAATACTCATACCTTTTCTCTTGT
Source organism: Ignavibacteriales bacterium (assembly GCA_003141435.1). Classification (GTDB taxonomy): domain Bacteria; phylum Bacteroidota; class Ignavibacteria; order Ignavibacteriales; family Ignavibacteriaceae; genus Fen-1301. The sequence continues at coordinate 26,104 of PLLW01000113.1, read as the reverse complement.
GATAATCAAGCACCTGGTCTTTTCCGATTTTTCCTACGTTAAAGTACCGTGATTCCGGGTGTGAGAAATATAATCCGCTTACAGAAGCAGCAGGATACATTGCCATGCTTTCAGTTAACTTCATAGATGTATTTTTTTCAACATCCAGTAATTCCCATATAATTAGCTTTTCCGTGTGATCCGGTTGTGCAGGATAACCGGGGGCAGGACGTATTCCTTTATAATTTTCTTTTATTAGTTCTTCGTATGCAAAGTCCTCGTTGGGTGAATATCCCCAGTATTGTTTCCTCACCATCAAATGAAGATATTCGGCAAATGCTTCGGCTAATCTGTCTGCTATGGCTTTCGTCATTATGCTGCTGTAATCATCATTGTCTTTTTCAAATTTCTCAACCAGTTCTTCTATTCCGATTCCGGTTGTAACTGCAAATGCACCAATGTAATCTTTAATCCCCGATTCCCTGGGTGCAATATAATCTGCCAGTGCTATATTCGGCACCTTGTCTGATTTCATTAATTGTGAACGGAGCGTATGGAGGACGGCTCTGACTCCTTTCCTTGTATCATCAGCATATATTTCAATGTCATCATCCCCTACGCTGTTTGCAGGGAAAAGTCCGATCACTCCGTTGGCTTCAAGTAATTTCTCATTAATTATCCTATCGAGCAAAGTATTCGCGTCATCAAATATCTTTTTAGCTTCAACGCCATACTTTTCGCTCTCAAAGATTGATGGATATTTTCCTTTCAGTTCCCATGTTAAAAAGAAAGGAGTCCAATCAATATATTTTCTTAGCGTACTTAACGGGAAATTCTTAAATGTAGTTACCCCCAAATTATCAGGTCTGGCGGGAATTACTTTATTCCAATCAGTTTTTAATTTATTTCTTCTTGCATCCTCAATTCTGAGATAATTCTTGGCTTCTTTTTTCTTAAGATGATCTTCCCGTAATTTTTTATATTCTTCCTTTATCCCTTTAGAGAATTTGATTTTAACAGAATCATCGGGATTAATTAAATTACTAACTACTGGAACACTTCTCGAAGCATCAAGCACATGAACTGTGGAACCGCTATATCCAGGGGCTATTTTTACTGCTGTATGTAACCTGGAAGTTGTAGCTCCGCCGATTAGAAGTGGGATTTTGAATCCTCTCCTTTCCATTTCTTTTGCAACATGCACCATTTCATCAAGTGAAGGGGTTATCAGTCCGCTCAATCCTATCACATCAACATTTTCATCTATAGCTGTCTGCAAGATTTTATCAGTGGGAACCATTACTCCAAGATCAATTACCTTGTAGTTATTACAACCAAGTACAACACCGACAATATTTTTTCCGATGTCGTGCACGTCCCCCTTAACAGTAGCCATCAATATTTTTCCGGCTTCCCGGGTATCATTTGAATCCAGTTTTTCCTGCTCTATAAAGGGAATAAGATATGCAACGGATTTCTTCATTACCCTTGCACTCTTTACTACCTGCGGGAGGAACATTTTTCCCGATCCGAACAGATCTCCAACAACACTCATCCCGTCCATCAATGGACCCTCAATTACTTCTATCGGTTTTGCGAATAGCTTTCTGGCTTCTTCGGTATCAACATCTATATATTCAATTATGCCCTTAATTAGCGCATGCTTTAAGCGTTCTTTTACAGGAAGGTTTCTCCACTCATCTACCTTTACAGCTTCCTTCCCTTTTTGTTTAATTGTTTCTGCAAATTCAACAAGCCGCTCTGTAGCATCGGTTCTCCTGTTTAAAAGGACATCCTCAACCAGCACAAGGAGGTCTTTAGGAATTTCTTCATATACTTCAAGCTGTCCCGCATTAACAATGCCCATGTCCATTCCTGCCTTTATAGCATGGTAAAGGAATGCGGAATGCATTGCTTCGCGGACTAAGTTGTTCCCCCTGAAAGAGAAGGATATATTACTTACTCCTCCGCTTATTTTTGCTTCAGGGAGATTCTGCTTTATCCATTTAATTGTTTCAATGTAATCAACGGCATAATTATTATGCTCCTCAATTCCGGTAGCGACAGTCAGAATGTTTGGATCAAAGATTATATCGTGCGGAGGAAATCCTACTTCTTCAGTTAGAATTTTATAAGCACGCTGACAAATCTTTTTCTTCTTTTCAAATGTGTCTGCCTGTCCTTGTTCATCAAAAGCCATAACGATAACAGCGGCGCCGTACATAAGTATTTTTTCCGCGCGTTCCTTAAATACTTTTTCTCCTTCTTTAAGACTTATTGAATTAACAATTCCTTTTCCCTGAAGACATTTTAATCCGGCTTCAATAACAGACCATTTTGAAGAGTCAATCATAATGGGAAGTTTTGCAATATCCGGTTCAGCGGCTATTAAATTCAAGAATTTTGTCATCGCCAGTTCGGAATCCAACAGCCCTTCATCCATATTAATGTCCAGGACTTGTGCTCCTCCCTCAACTTGCTGTCGTGCAACTGTAAGAGCGCCTTCATAATCATTTGACATGATAAGCTTTTCAAATTTCTTAGAACCGGTTATGTTTGTTCTTTCACCGATATTTACAAAATTTGTTTCGGGACGTATAACCAGCGGTTCCATCCCGCTTAATCTTAAATATGACTTAACTTCGGGAATTTTCCTTGGTTTATATTTCTTAGATATTTCTGCGATTGCTTTAATATGATCTGGCGTGGTTCCACAGCAGCCTCCTACAATATTAAAGAAACCATCCTCTGCAAATTCTTTAAGCACGGAAGCCATCGATTCGGCTGTCTCATCATATTCTCCCATTTCATTTGGGAGTCCGGCATTAGGATAAATTGAGATAAACCAGGGGGATTTATTTGCCAGCTCTTCTATAAAAGGGCGCATTTGTTTTGCACCTAAAGCGCAATTTAATCCAATGCTTAGTAAATTTTTAGTATGCGAAACTGAAATTAGAAATGCTTCTGTTGTCTGCCCTGATAAGGTTCTGCCGCTTTGGTCAACAATGGTTCCTGAAATCATTACTGGAATTTGTTTGTTATTTTCATTGCAGTATTTCTCAATAGCATAAATAGCCGCTTTGCTATTTAAGGTGTCAAATATTGTCTCAACTAACAATATATCGACCCCACCTTCGACTAATCCTCTTACCTGTTCATAATAAGCAGCGGATATACCATCAAATGTAGCGGCCCGGTATCCCGGATCATTTACATCCGGCGATAGTGAAAGGCTCTTATTGGTGGGTCCCAATGCGCCGGCAACAAATCTGGGTTTATCCGGAGTTTTAGCCGTGAATTCGGCTGCAACTTCTTTCGCAATCTTCGCAGATTGATAATTCAGTTCATACACTATATGTTCAAGTTTATAATCCGCTTGTGCAACGGATGTTGCGCTGAATGTATTTGTTTCAACAATATCAGAACCTGCTTCAAAGTATTCACGGTGAATGTTCTTAATAATTTCAGGTTGAGTTATTGAAAGAAGATCATTATTTCCTTTCAGATCATGTGGATGGTCTTTAAATCTATTTCCTCTGAACTGCTCTTCAGATAATCCATGCCGCTGTACCATGGTCCCCATTGCACCGTCAATTACAAGGATCCTTTGGCTCAGAATATTTCTTAATTGTTTGAATACCGGATTCATTTCAACCATTTCATGATATTAATTGTAAAGAATTATAAATATAATTAAATTGATATTCATTAAAAATTCAGATTCTAGGACATATCAAAATATTATGATAGTAGTGACCGGCGGCGCAGGATTTATTGGAAGTGCAATTGTTTGGCGTCTGAACCAGCTTGGTAATGACAATATCTTAATTGTGGATGAATTAGGGATTGATGAGAAATGGAAGAACCTTACTTCCTTAAAATTTGCTGATTATATGAATAAGTGGGATTTCCTAGATAAAATTGAAACAGAAACAGATTTAGATATTGAGGCTATTATCCACATGGGTGCCAATTCTTCTACAACTGAAAAAGATGCAGATTATTTAATCGAAAATAATTATGAGTATACCAAATCGCTTGCATTGTATTCTGTTAATAAAAACATAAGATTTATATATGCCTCTTCTGCAGCCACATATGGAGATGGTTCCTTAGGCTTTGGTGATAATGAATCCGAAATAAATCTCCTGCGTCCTCTTAATATGTATGGCTACTCAAAGCAACTTTTCGATCTATGGGCTATCCGGAATAATTTAACAGATAAAATTGCAGGGATTAAATATTTTAATGTTTATGGTCCTAATGAATATCATAAAGAAGATATGAGAAGTGTTGTTAATAAGGCTTACGATCAGATAAAGGAAACAGGCAAAGTAAAATTATTTAAGTCTGAAAATCCTTTATATAAAGATGGAGAACAGAAAAGAGATTTTATATATATAAAAGATGCTGTCGAAATGACTCTATTCTTCTTGTTCAATAGGGAAAAGAATGGCATTTATAATGTTGGTTCAGGTAAAGCAAGGACATGGAATGATTTAGTTAAATCCATTTTTAGTGCTTTGGGAAAACCTGTAGAAATTGATTATATCAACTTGCCCCCCCATCTTAAATCCAAGTATCAGTATTTTACTGAAGCCGATATTTCTAAAATAAAAAAAGCCGGTTATACCCATCCATTATTTAGTTTGGAGGATGGAGTAGCCGACTATGTTAAAAATTATTTACTGCAGAACAGATACCTTTAAAACTCTTCCTCATCCTCGTCAAGAAGATCATCGTCCTCTTCATCTTCGAAATCAAAATCTTCTTCATAAAACTCCTCTTCGTCAGGTTCTTCAGACACAGGTTCTTCTTCTTCGTCTACTTCATAATAATCATCTTCATCTTCTAAATCATCATCTTCGTCATCAAAGTCGTCATTATCTAGATCATCACTATCGTCATTCTTCTTCTTGGGTGAGTAATGGCTAACAATATCAGTAGCTCGGTTCATAAATTCGTCTTTGGATTCCAATATATTTTCGTCGGAAGATAACTCAGTCATGTTTTCCTTTCTTAAATTTATAATTTCAAAATCAAACTATAGGGCTTATAAGGTTGTGATTTAAGATGCAAAAATAATAAATAAATTCTCTTCTAAATATTTCTATTTTTTCTCAAAGCACCAAATAAATATTTAATTATCTTTAAATTTATTTATGCGCAACATTTTTTAATTTATTTTTTCTATTTTAGTCAATTAACGAAACCCAAATAATAATTACAACAGATAATTTAATGAAACTTGCAACTTTATGCTATATAATAGATAGGGAGAAAAATAGTACCTTAATGCTCCATAGAATTAAAAAAGAAAATGATTTTCACGAAGGGAAATGGAATGGACTCGGAGGAAAATTCGAATCTCACGAAACTCCGGAAGAATGTGTTATAAGAGAAATAGAAGAGGAATCAGGTTTGAAAATTTCATCCCCTCGTCTTCATGGAATCATTACTTTCCCTCTTTTCGATGGCAAAGATGATTGGTATGTTTTCCTGTTTACTGCCGATAAATTTGAAGGAGAGTTGATAATTTCTGATGAGGGACATCTTGAATGGATTCCTAACGATAAACTTCTTTCTTTGAATCTATGGGAGGGAGATCAAATATTTATTCCGTGGCTCTTTGGCGAAAAATTCTTTAGCGCCAAATTTATTTATGAAAATAAAAAACTTATAAATTTTAATGTGGATTTCTATTAAATTCTAATTAAAATACATTTAGGTATAAATAATTACTGACCGAATGGTCATATTGTTGTTGATGTCAATAAAATAATTACATATTATTGTACCCGTCAGTCAGTTAAGGATTTCTATGAACTCAACAATTATATATTTTAATATACTTTTACCAATTCTTTATTCTTGTACATTTGGAATCTATGCTTTTGATTTCTGGAAGGGGGGAAAAAGATTTACCAATTCAAAAAGAGTATTCCTTTTTTTAACACTGTTTCTGCATCTGGTTTATTTATTATGCAGGACAGTTTTCTTCAACCATCCTCCAATAACGAATGTATTCGAGATTTTTACAATCCTTGCCTTTTCAGTCAGTTTCTCTTATTTCATTCTTGAACTGGTAACTGATATTAGAGGAACCGGTCCGTTTATAATAATTATTTCTATAATATTTCAGATTATTTCATCTGTGTTTATAAAAGAAACCCCGGTTGTAAAGGATATCCTCCGAAGCAATCTATTAGGTATTCATGTGTTCAATGCATTAGTTGGATATTCAGGTATTACAGTATCGGCAGTATATGGGTTTTTGTATCTCACACTGTATAAGGATATTAAACTTAATAGGTTCGGTTTAATTTTTAACAGGCTGCCTAACCTTGAAGTTTTGGAAACGCTCAGTTATTATTCTGCGGTAATAGGTTTTATTTTCCTGACTTTTGCAATAATAATAGGGATAATCTGGCTTCCTAAAGCATTTCCGAATTTTAGATTTACTGATCCGAAACTTATTGGTACGTTCACGGTCTGGATAATTTATGGTATCGGAATATTGAGTAAAACTTTTGGTAAATGGAGAGGGAAAAAGGTTGTTTTCCTTTCAATAGTAGGTTTTGTTATTGCTATTCTCTCTACTATGTTCACTAATTTTCTCTCTACCAGCTTTCATTCATTTTATTGATATGAATATACTAGCAGTTTCAATAAATCACCGTACAGCCCCTGTTGAGCTTAGAGAAGCATTCCATTTGAGCCTCGATGAAATCAAAAGTATGATTCATCATGCAAAAGAAGAATTGTTTTCAGAAGGACTGATTATTTCTACATGCAACAGAACCGAACTTTATGGAATCCCTAAAGATCAAGAACTTGATGTGCTTGACATCCAGAATTTTATATTCAATTATAAAAACAACAGGGATGTTAAACCTGAAAACTTTCAAACATTTGCTTCCATGGAGGCCATAAGGCACTTATTTAAATTGATTTCAGGTATCGATTCTCTGCTGATTGGCGACAACCAGATTTATCATCAGGTTAAGGAAAGTTTCCTCACCTCAGAAGAAATGCAGTTTGCCGGTGTCCTGATGAAAAGAATTTTTGATGCGGCGACTAAAACGGGTAAAAGAGCAATCTCCGAAACCGAAATAAGTGAAGGTGCGGTTACAGTTAGCTATGCTGCTGTTCAATTAGTCGAAAAAATATTTTCTAATTTGTCTAAAAAAACTGCTTTGATTATTGGAGCAGGGGAATCTGGAGAGCTGGCTGCAAAACATTTTAAGGATAGGGGAATAGGGAGACTTGTTATAACAAATAGGACCTTAGAACGGGCGGAAAAAATAGCCAGAGCATTGGATTCTGAGGCAATTTCCTTTAGTACATTTAAAGAGAAACTGCACGAATTTGATATTATTTTAAGTGCAACCAGCGCCGAAAACACGATCCTTTCCAAAGAAGAGATCAAAAACTCTATGAAGAAAAGGAATTATTCTTCGATGGTTATTATGGATATAGCTATTCCCAGAGATATTGATCCTGCTGCAAAAGAAATTGATTATGTGTTTTATCATGATATCGATGCATTGAATATAATTGTTGAACAGAATCTTTCTAAAAGAAAATTTGAAATACCCCGTGTGGAAAAAATAATTGATGAAGAAATAGAGGCTTTTGTCAGTTGGTATAATTCCTTAGAAGTTGCTCCCACTATTAAAGATTTAAGAGATTATTTTGAGAGTATTCGGGTTGAGGAGGTTGGTAAAAATAAGAACCGCTTCTCATCCGAGGATCAGGAAAAGGTTGAGATAATCACAAAAAGGATTATCAACAAAATTCTTCATCAGCCGACTGTTGAATTAAAGAAAATTAATGAACTTGGCACAAGTCCCGAAGAAACAGCTGTAAAGGTCAGCGTATTAAGGGACATTTTCGGAATAAATTATAACAAAAAAAACAACGAATAGATTTCTGGTAGGGACAACTTTTGAAAAAAACTATAATTGTAATAGGTTCCAGAGGTAGTGAGCTTGCATTATGGCAGTCCCGCTTCGTAAAGAAAGAGCTTGAAAAAATTAACAAACTTATTTCTGTAGAGATAAGGATAATTAAGACAAAAGGGGACAAGATCCTCGATGTTGCTTTATCCAGGATTGGGGATAAAAGCTTGTTTACTAAGGAACTTGAGGTTGAACTGCTTAATAAATCAATTGATATTGCTGTCCATAGCCTTAAAGACCTGCAGACAAAAATTCCTGCAGGATTGCTTTTGGGGGCAGTATCAAAACGTCATGCCGTTGAAGATGTCCTTATAACAAGGAAAAAAGGGACTACGATTTCTAACATCCGGGAGAATGCTGTAATAGCTACCGGTTCTTTAAGAAGAAGGTCTCAGCTGCTTCATATTCGTCCTGATATTAAAGTGGAAGAGATTAGGGGAAATGTTCCCTCAAGGATTGAAAAATTTTTCAGATCAAGATGGGATGGTATGATTCTCGCACGAGCCGGTGTTGAAAGGTTAAAACTTAATAAGTTTATTTCTTCAGTTATTGAAAAAGAAGAAATCCTTCCCGCAGTAAGCCAGGGTGCATTGGGTATTGAAGTACATGAAGATAATAAACTAGTAATGGAGATTCTGAATTCAATACATGATAATGATACATATTATGCTATATCAGCCGAAAGAGAATTATTAAGAACTTTAGAAGGGGGATGTCAGGTGCCAATAGGTGCATACGCGGAAGTAAAACCGAACGGACTTTATCTTGATGCGTATGTAGGTGCTATTGATGGTTCACTTGCATTCAGAAGTAAATTAAGAGGTAGTAAATTTAATCCTGAAAAACTAGGAGATAAACTAGCTAAGAATTTAATAAAGGCTGGCGCTAAAGAAATTCTGGATGACATTTACCATAATATGAGGAACAAATGAAATCATTATCTGTATTCATTATTGTAAGCATTATTTTTATGAGTTTTTTTATAGATGCCTGTAGTTGTTCTTCCTGTTCAAAGCAGGAGGAAACAGTCGTTCCGTCAGATTTATTGGAAAAGGCAAATAATTATATTAAACAAAGAACAGGAAATGATTTTTTTGAAAAGTATATATCTCCGGACTTTATCAGGACCAAGCTTACCCCTCCTTTTTATTTCTTAACCTACAGACTAATAATACCTGACAAACCATATGTAAACACTGTTATACAATTTTCAATTGACAGTACAGGCAATGTTATTAAAGACAGGGATATTATAGGAATTCCTGATTGTGCAGAAGGAGGATGTAATTTTAATGTTACAGAAGGACAGGCAATTAAAATTGCAACCGACAGTGGGTTGGAAAAAGGGATCAACCCATGGAAAACTGGTTTTCTCTGGGATCCCAAATTGAAACAATATACATGGCATATTCTTTCAACTAGTTCAGAATCCAAGAGCTCTGAGGGTTTTAGGGGATATGGAAAAGAAATTATTATAGATCCGAATTCCGGACTGGTGCTCGAAATGAACGATTGGCATGTGAATTAAGAGTAATAAATGTCATGGTAGTTCCCGAAACAAAAAAAGAAAATAGCAAACAGCTTAAAAAGAAAAAAATTATTGATTCTGCTTCAATTCTATTTTCCCGGAAAAGCTATCATGAAGTTATGATGGAAGAAGTGGCGAAACTGGCTTCAATAGCTAAAGGAACTGTTTATAATTATTTTGCTTCTAAGGAAGATCTGTATTTTTCTATCATGCAGGGAAGGATGGAAAAACTCAACCTTTCACTAAAAGAAAATATTTCGGGACCTCAGAGCAGTGTTGATTCCCTACGCTCATTTATTATTCACTTGTATATGTTTATGATGAAACATCAAAATTTCTTTTTGATGTACAGAAAAGAATCATTAAGCGCTGAAAATGCTTTATGTTTAGAATTAATAAAACTTGAAAAGGACCTCAAAGGAATATTAAGAAAAATAATTAGGTCCGGGAAAAATGAAGATATTTTTAGAAATCTTGATGAGGAATTCTGTATTGACCTTGTCCTTGGAAGTATATATGGATCTGTTCATCGTGGAATTGAAAAGAATTTGAATGAGGATCAGAAAATAAATGAGAGAGAGAGTATTTATGATTTTATATTACACGGATTATTCTCGGGTTTCCAGAATAATGAAACTCTTCCTCTGAAAAACAAAACAATTGTTATCACTAGGGCAGTTGAAACATCAAAAGAGTCTGCAGAAATATTTATTCAGTTAGGTGCTAATGTAATAACATTTCCTACTCTTGATATAGTCCCTCCCGACAGTTGGAAGCAATTTGATGATTTTATCTTAAATAAGAATAAAATTGACTTCATAATCTTTACTTCTGCTCATGCTGTTAAGATGTTTAGAAAGCGCCTTGAAGAGTTGAATGAAATAATTAATTATTCCACGGTTAAAGTAGTGGCGGTAGGTAATAAGACTTCTGCGATTTGCGAAAAATATAGAATCCCCATAAATATTATCCCTAAGAATTTCAGCAGTGAGGGAGTTATTTCAGAATTGTTGAAATTCAAACTGAATAATAAAATTATATTCATCCCTCGCTCTGCGATAGGCAGGGAAGAACTGCCGGTTGGTCTTGAAGAATTAGGCGCTATCATTAAATCAGTTCCAGTATATAATGTTTCAGTTCCATCAGAGGAAAATATTGCACCTTATATCGATAAATTAAAAAAAAGCCGACCTGATCTTTATATATTTACGAGTCCCTCTACATTTGATAACTTTCTGCAAATCCTAAAAATAACCGTGCCGGCTCACTATTTTTCAGACGCTCTTATTGCGGCAATAGGTCCAACTACCAGGATTGCAATTGAAAGCAGGAAATTAAAAGTGAATATTATTCCGAATGAATACACAATTGAAGGACTGGCAAAAGCAATAGTTAATTATTATAAGAAGAATATGGAGAAGTTTTGAGCAATTTACAAAATGATCTGTTTTTAAGAGCCTGTAGAAGGGAAGAGACAGAACGCACTCCTGTATGGATTATGCGCCAGGCAGGAAGGTATCTTCCTCAATATAGGATGATTCGTGAGAAAGCTGATTTTCTGACTATGTGCAAAACACCTGAATTAGCTGCCCAGGTTACTCTCCAGCCGGTAGATATTATCGGTGTCGATGCAGCTATTATTTTTTCAGACATACTTGTTATCCCCGAGGCAATGGGGATGAATCTTGAAATGCATGAAGGTAAGGGTCCGATGTTTCATAATCCGGTCAGAACCAGAGATGATGTTTCACGCTTAAAAAGGATAGACCCATGGAAGGATTTGAAGTATGTGATGGATGCTGTTTCTCTGGCTAAAAAAGAATTGAATGGCCGGGTTCCCCTTATTGGATTCAGCGGGTCACCATGGACATTATTAACTTATATGGTGGAAGGAAAGGGGTCTAAGAATTTTTCAATTGTAAAAAAGCTTATATATAATTATCCCTCCCTGGCTCACGAAATTCTTAATAAACTTACTGAAGCAGTAGCAGATTATCTTTCTGCAAAAATTGAAGCAGGTGTTAATGCGGTCCAGATATTTGATACATGGGGGGGAATATTATCTCCAAACGACTTTGAAGAATTCTCCCTTCAATACGTTGCTAAAATCATCTCTTTGATGAAAAGAAAAAAAGAACCGGTTATCTTTTTTGCAAAAGGAGTTAATTATGATCCAACAAAACTGGCTTCAACCGGGGCCGATGTTTTAGGCTTAGACTGGACTGTAGACATTGGGAAAGTTAGAAATATACTGCAGGGAAAAACAGCCTTGCAGGGTAATTTGGATCCCGCAGTACTTTATGCAAATAAGGAAAAAATTAAAAGTGAAGTAATAAAAGTTTTAGAGTCTTATGGATGCGGAAACGGACATATATTTAACTTGGGACATGGTATATTACCCGATGTTGAACCGGAAAATGCGAAGGCATTGGTTGATTTCGTAAAAAAAGAAAGTCCCCGCTTCCATGTGAAAGAAAGTTTAAACAAAGGAACGTAAAATGTTTGAAATTGATTTAGCAAAAATCAGGAAATATGATAAACCGGGACCAAGGTATACAAGTTATCCAACAGCTCCCCAGTTTAATGAAAACTTTAAACATGAAAACTATCTTGATGAAATAGTAAAAACTAACTATGGGGATAATCTTCCCGATCTTTCACTTTATTTCCATCTTCCATATTGTGATACCCTATGTTATTTCTGTGGATGCAACATGATTATTACAAGGAACCGCGACAGGGTTAAAGAATATCAATCCTATTTGAAGAAAGAAATGGACATGATCAGAAGTTATCTGAATGTTGACAGGCAGGTCGCGCAGCTTCATTGGGGCGGGGGTACTCCCACACATCTTAATCCGGATGAAATAGCCAATCTTGCTTCTTATATTCAGGAATCATTTAAGTTCAGGGAAGATTCAGAAAACAGCTGTGAGATCGATCCACGTGGTTTAACCAAAGACCATCTTGAAGCCCTGCGGTTTAATGGGTTTAACAGGATCAGTATGGGCGTGCAGGATTTTAATGAGAAAGTACAGAAGGCTGTTAACAGGATTCAACCCGAAGATATGACAAGACAGGCAATTGACTGGATCAGGGAATTAAAATTTCATAGTTTCAATCTTGATCTTATATATGGGCTCCCTTTTCAGACTGTGGATTCCTTTGCGGATACAGTAGACAGGATAATTGATATTTCCCCAGATAGGATTGCTGTATTTAATTATGCTTATGTGCCATGGATGAAGAAACATATGGGACTGATTCATCCCGAAGATATTCCCCTACCAGAAGAGAAACTCCAAATCTTAAAAATGACAGTTGAAAAATTAACTGGTGCAGGTTATATATGTATAGGTATGGACCATTTTTCAAAACCTGATGATGAACTTGCTGTGGCATTTAAAGAAAAGAAGTTATACCGTAATTTTCAGGGCTATAGCACAAATGCAGGGGCGGATCTTTATGCCATGGGTATTACAGGAATTAGCCAGCTGGAGAATATTTATTCACAGAATTATAAAACAGAGAAAGATTATTACAAAGCCCTGGATGAGGAAATTCTTCCTGTAGTAAAAGGATATAAACTTAATGGGGATGATATTATTCGAAGATATGTCATAATGAAAATTATGTGCGATTTTGAAATTGACATTGCGGCTGTTGAACAGAAATTTGATATAGATTTTAAGAAATATTTTGAATGGGGTCTTAATAACATGAAAGAGATGGAAGTCGATAATCTTGTTAGTATCTCGGATGGAAAGATCTCCGTTCATGATATGGGGAGATTGCTCATCCGGAACATAGCTATGAATTTTGATGGCTATGGTGAAAGAAAAGAAGATAAGGCAAGGTATTCAAGAACAGTATAAATTTTAACAAAAATAAAATTAATGAACAATAAAATCGTTTTGCTAGGTGCAGGTATTTCAGGATTAACCGCAGCTTATCTTTTAGACAAAGAAGGATTTGACGTAACAGTCCTTGAGAAAAAAAATGAAACAGGTGGTTCTATTGAAACTGTTTTTGAAAAAGGATATTTATTTGACAGGGGTCCTAACAGCGGACTTGAGACAACCCCATTGATCGAACAGATTGTTAATGAACTGAACATTTCGGATCAGTTTGTTTATGCAAATCGGAAAGGAAATAAAAGGTACATTTTAAGAGACGATATACTTCATCCTCTGCCAATGAACCCTAGAAGTTTTTTAAAATCAAAATTATTTTCGACAAGCGGAAAGTTCAGATTATTTGCTGAACTTTTTATAGGACGTTCCAAAGATGGCTATTACCAGAGCATAGCTGATTTTGTTAAAAGAAGGCTTGGGCAGGAATTTCTAGATTATGCAATCAATCCTTTTGTAGCCGGTGTTTATGCTGGCAATCCGGAAGATTTAAGNNTAAAGGAAAGAAAAAACAGACCTGAGAAATCAAAGCAGGACGCCAAAATGTTTTCTTTTACTGATGGTATGCAGGTATTCCCCAAAGCTATCGCCCGCTATCTTGGTGAGAAAGTTCATTTGGATTCTGAGGTTACATCAATTGAGAAGGTTTCCTCCGGATATAAAATTAATTATTCCGAAGTCGGTGTTTCCTCATCATTAATCTGTAACTATATTGTTTCAACAATTCCTGCTTATTCCGCTTCTATCCTGTTTGGTCATTTTGATACAGTGCTGGCAGAACATTTGAATAAAATTTATTATCCGCCGGTACTTGTTCTTTATATCGCGTACAATATAAAAGATATAGGGCAACCTCTCGATGGATTCGGATTTTTAATTCCTGCAAAAGAAAAGAAATCCTTTCTGGGAGCAATATGGAGCTCAGTTCTTTTCCCTAACCGAGCGGGTGAAGACAAAGCATCATTCACGCTGTTTATTGGCGGTGCTAGGGATCCGGAAGTTGGGAGTTATGATAAAGAACTCCTGATTAAAAGAGTGAGGAATGAATTTGAAACATTAATGAGGATTGTGGGAGAACCGGTATTTCTTTCTTATAAATTCTGGCCTAAAGCAATTCCCCAATATAACTTGGGTTATGTCGAACATGAAAATTATTTCAATAAATTCGAAAAGGAAAATCCGGGAATTTTAATCGCTGGAAACTACCGGGAAGGAATTTCTGTCGGCGATTGTATTAAAAATTCAGAGAAGATTTTGAATAAAATTAAAAACCTTTCAAATAATTAAAGAAGGAGTATGATATGGCAGTATATCCAACTAAAAGATTGAGAAGATTAAGATATAGTCCCATAGTCAGGGATATGATCTGTGAAACAATTGTTACTAAGAAAGATTTCATTTATCCCTTATTTGTTGTTCCGGGTAAAAATATTAAAAAAGAAGTGAAATCGATGCCTGGGAATTATCATATGTCTGTAGATGAGATCGTGAGAGAATGTAAAGAGATTCAATCGCTTGGTATTCCTGCAATTATCCTATTTGGAATCCCTGAATATAAGGATGAGGTGGGTTCCGGCGCTTATGATCCTAACGGTGTAATCCAGCAGGCTATAAAAGCAATCAAGAAAGAAGTAAAAGATCTGCTCGTCATAACCGATGTCTGTTTGTGCGAATATACATCGCATGGTCATTGCGGTGTATTGAAAGGCGAGGAAGTTTTAAATGATGAAACAGTAGAGCTTCTCGTTAAAGAGGCTGTTTCTCATGCCGAAGCGGGAGCTGATATAATTGCCCCTTCAGATATGATGGACGGGAGGATCGGGGCAATAAGAAAGGCCTTGGACCAAAAAGGTTTTTATAAAACTCCAATTTTGAGTTACGCCGCTAAATATGCCTCAGGATATTATGGTCCGTTCCGTGAAGCCGCTGAATCAACCCCGGCTTTTGGTGACAGGAAATCCCACCAGATGGATCCCGGGAACAGCAACGAAGCGATGCGTGAAATTGAAGACGATATAGAAGAAGGCGCCGATATCATAATGGTAAAACCAGCCGGTCCCTATTTGGATATAATTTACCGTGCTAAACAGAAATTCGGGCTTCCTACTGCGGCTTATCAGGTTTCGGGTGAATTCGCAATGATCAAGGCTGCAGGAAAAAATGGCTGTATCGATGAAGAAAGGGTTATGATGGAATCATTAACAGCCATTAAACGTGCAGGCGCGGATATGATTTTAACTTATTTTGCAAAGGATGCTGCTAAATATCTGGACAAAACGAGAAAATAATTTCTTAAATCAGGGTTGTGGAATTCAGCACTTTAACAAAACTAATTGATGAAAGGATTCTGCTATAAAAAATAATTCTGAAATGAATATTCTGGTTGTGAGAAGACATAATCAAATCGGTGATATGTTATGCTCTCTTCCTTTATATAGGGCACTTAAGATAAAGTATCTCCACTCGTCAATTACCTTAGTTGCCTCTCCAACAAATTATAATATCCCTTTTAAAAAAATAAATCTATTTATTGATCATGTTATTTTTTACGATAAGACTTCAATTAAAACAATTATCAATTTCTATAAAAAGCTTAGACTAAAAAAATACTGCCTTGGTATCGTGCCTTCTACAGTAAAGGTTTCTACAACCTCTCACATAATTAATTTCCTATCTGGAGCAAAGCAAAGAGTGGGGGTTAAAAGTATTGATGAAGTGAAAAACTCTGCTGCAATTCTTCTTAATGTTAGTGCAGATTTTTACTGGGCTAAGAACAAAGTGCATCAGACAAATCGAAACCTTCAGATTGCCCGGTTAGCCGGATGCGAATTATCTGATGAAAAAGAAGATTTCAGGTTAAAGAGTTCTCCCGAAGATATGGAATTTTCAGATAAATTTATCAAGCAGAATTTTCCTGAAAATGAAAAGCTTATTATAGGTTTCCATCCTGGCGCCGGTAAGTTAATAAATACCTGGAGCACAAATAACTTCTTATCTTTAATTGAAGAACTTTATAAAAAATATAACAATTATATTCTGATTACATGTGGGAAATAGATAAAGAGGTTATACTTAAAATAAAAGAAGGTTTAATAAAAAGGGAAATTAGATTCACAATAGCTGAACACCTGTCTATCTTGCAATTAGCTGCAGTTCTGGGGAAAATAAACCTTTATGTTACAAACGATACCGGGCCAATGCATATTGCCGCAATGACAAATGTTAATCAAATTTCTTTAATTCTGGATGCTAATATATATGAATGGGCTCCTGCTGGCGAGAACAAATATAATTTAAAATCGGACCCCAGGGATATAAATACAATTAGATTGGAGGATGTTTTGGCGTTGTGTGATAAAATATTATTGGCATAAGTATGGATCTTGAAAAAATAAGAAGTTATTGTTTAAAGAAAAAAGGCGTTACTGAATCCCTTCCCTTTGACGAAGAAACTCCTGTTTACAAGGTAATGGGGAAAATGTTCTTACTTTCAAATCTTACACCTCCTGTAAGTATTAATATAAAATGCGATCCGGAACTTGCGGTTGAATTAAGAGAAAAATATGATGCTGTAACTTCCGGTTACCATATGAATAAGTTACATTGGAATACAGTCATCCTGGATGGCACTATTCCAGATAAATACATTTATGAGTGGATCGATCTATCCTATGAGCTGATTGTAAAGGGGCTTCCGAAAAAAGAAAAAGAAAATCTTTCGAAAGTTTAGCATTTAGCTACAAACAGAAGCTGATTTCTGAAAAATGATCCCGTCTGTTACAATAATAATTCTTTTCCTGCTTCTGCAGAATAAACCATTATGTGTTTAAATTTTTTCACCTGCACTGCCGAACGAAATAAATTTGATCATCGAATAAAATAATATATTCTTGATTCAATTATATTAAATTTGAGTGTTGAAGAAAAAAGGAAAAAATATAGTCATTATCGGTGGAGGAGCGGCAGGATTCTTTGCTGCTGCAGCATCTGCGGAAAAGAACCCAGGGAACAATGTAATGATACTTGAAAAGGGGAATACGGTTTTAAGTAAAGTGAAAATTTCCGGCGGAGGAAGATGTAATGTTACTAATTCATGTTTAGAACCTGGAGAGCTTATAAAATATTATCCCCGCGGTGGAAAGGAATTATTATCACCTTTCCATAAGTTCAATACAAAGGATACAGTAGAATGGTTTGAAAAAAGAGGTGTAAAATTAAAAACTGAACCTGACGGAAAAATATTTCCGATATCGGATGATTCACAGACTATTGTTGATTGTCTGTTTGATTCTGTCCAACGTAAAGGTATCACGGTTTTATTGCAGACTGGTGTTACCAATATTCAGAAATCTCCTCAACATGGAAATTGGACCATTACTTCTCCCGGCAAAGAATTTGCAGCTGATGCGGTTATCATCTGTTCAGGAAGCAGCTATTCCATTTGGAAAACAATTGAATTACTTGGTCATACGATTGAGCTTCCCGTACCCTCTCTTTTCACTTTTAATATTAAAGACAAAAGAATAGATGGTTTACCCGGTGTATCAGTAAATGATGCTGTAATTAATATAGAAGGGACGAAATTAAAATCAAATGGACCATTGCTGATTACTCATTGGGGAATGAGTGGACCAGCTATTCTGAAATTATCGGCCTGGGGCGCAAGGGAAATACACAAAAAGGATTATAAGTTCAACTTAGTTATAAACTGGCTTCCAGGTTTGAATCAGGAATCAGCAAAAGAGATGTTAAGCCAGGTCAAAAATAATAATCTAACCAGGAGTATTTATTCTTTTTCCCCCTTCGGTCTGCCGATCCGATTATGGGAAAGACTTCTTGAATATTCTGGTATTGGTAGAGACCTCAAGTGGAATAATCTGTCCGGAACTTTTATGAATAGGTTGGCAGTCCAATTAACTCAAAGCAATTTTTCCGTTAGCGGAAAGAGTCCTTTCAAAGAAGAGTTTATCACGTGCGGTGGTGTCAGCAGGAGGGAGATTGATTTTAGAACTATGCAAAGCAAATTTCATAAGGGTTTGTTTTTTACCGGAGAAGTTATTGATATTGACGCAGTTACAGGAGGATTTAATTTTCAGGCTGCCTGGACAACGGGTTGGATTGCCGGTATTTCTGCTTCATCCATATAAACTTTATAACATAGATTATTTAACTGGATTCCTATATTTTTAACAACAAACGATAATAAATTAAATAAAGATTATGAATACTAATAAAAGCAAACAATTATTTGAAGAAGCAAAGAAGATTATACCCGGGGGAGTAAATTCCCCAGTTAGAGCATTTAAATCTGTAGGAAGCAATCCTCTTTTTATAAAGAGAGGGGAGGGCTCAAAAATCTACGATGTTGATGGAAATGAGTTCATAGAGTATATCGGGAGCTGGGGTCCGCATTTGTTTGGTCATAATCCCCCATTTATAAAAAATGCTTTATTAAAAGCCATTGAAAATGGCACAAGTTTCGGTGCTCCCACTGAACTTGAAGTAAAAATGGCAAAGCTCATTATTGATCTTGTACCTTCAGTTGAAATGATAAGAATGGTTAATAGCGGTACTGAAGCAACAATGAGTGCTGTTCGCACTGCGCGCGGTTATACCGGGAAAGAAAAATTTATAAAATTTGAAGGGTGCTATCATGGCCATGCCGATTATTTTCTTATCAAAGCCGGTTCTGGTGCTTTAACTTTAGGTATTTCGACAAGCCCGGGCGTTACCAAGGGAAATGCAGCAGATACGCTGCTTGCCGATTACAATAATATTGAGTCTGTTAAACGGTTAGTAAAAGCCAATAAAAATGAAATTGCCGCAGTAATTATTGAACCTGTGGCCGGAAACATGGGAGTAGTGCGGGCAGAGAATAAATTCCTGAGGGAACTCAGACAAATCTGCGATGAAGAAAAAATTGTTTTAATCTTTGATGAAGTAATGACGGGTTTCCGTCTTTCTCAACAGGGTGCACAAGGAGTATATAAAATTAAACCTGATATGGTAACTTTCGGAAAAATTATAGGAGGCGGTCTTCCGGTCGGAGCTTTTGGCGGTAAGAAAGCAATTATGGAAACTGTAGCTCCGGCTGGACCAGTTTACCAGGCAGGCACATTAAGTGGTAATCCTCTTGCAATGGCAGCTGGGTATGCAGCATTAACTCATCTAAAAGATCATCCTGAAGTTTATGATGAGCTTGAAAAAAAATCCGCTTACCTCGAAAATGGATTCAAAGAAAACATGAATAAACTTAATAAGAACTTTGCCCTTAACCGTGTGGGCTCTATGCTGACTCTGTTTTTTTATGAAGGAAACGTAAACAGTTTTCAAACTGCGGTTAAATCCGACACAACACTTTTTGGGAAATATTTTCATGAAATGTTAACAAGAGGAATTTATCTTGCCCCGGCACAGTTTGAAGCGATCTTTATCTCCACAGCTCATACAACCAAAGATCTAGATAAAACTATCAAAGCCAATTTTGAATCTCTGCAAAAAATAATTTAATAAACTGGTACGAGATTTGGTCTATTATATTTTTGAAAAAGAGTCCAAGAAAATATAAGTTTAAATTGTATTTAATAATTAAGACAAGTTATTATTATGAATGCAATGCCTTTGATTATTATTGCCATAGTCTTCTTTGCATTAGCATATAGATTTTATTTCAGTTTCATAGCTGCAAAAGTTGCTGTAATACATGATGAAAGAATAACTCCCTCAAACAGATTATATGATGGACAGAATTTCTATCCAATGAGTAAGTGGGTTCTATTTGGTCATCATTTTGCCGCAATAGCAGGAGCCGGTCCTTTGGTTGGTCCAGTACTTGCAGCCCAGTTTGGATATTTTCCCGGGTTCATTTGGATGCTTGTCGGTGCCGTTATGGCGGGAGCCGTGCATGATTTTGTCATTTTGGTTGCTTCTGTCAATCATGATGGCAAATCTATTGTCGAAATTGCAAAAGCGGAAATAGGAAAGGTCAGTGGCATAACAACAAGCATAGCCGTGTTAATCATAATTGTAATAGCATTAGCGGGATTAGGCTTGGTTGTTATTAATTCTTTGTCAGAAAGTTCGTGGGGAACATTTACTATTGCAGCTACTATTCCTATAGCCATCATAATGGGGTTATGGATGTTCAAGATAAGAAAAGGGAAAACTGCTGAAGCAACCACTTTCGGAGTTATAATACTTTCGGCTTGCGTAATTTTAGGAAGATTCATCCCCGGATCTCCATTTGCATCCTGGTTTACATTTGATCACCATACGTTGACGCTTCTTCTTGCCGGATATGGATTTTTAGCCTCAGTGCTGCCTGTTTGGCTCCTTTTATCTCCGCGAGATTATCTTAGTTCAATAATGAAAATTTCGGTAATAGCTCTTCTTGCTGTTGGTATCATTATAGTGGCACCTACTCTGAAAATGCCGGCATTTACAAATTATGTTCATGGAGGCGGACCGGTTATTCCCGGCACTCTCTTTCCTTATTTGTTTATCACAATTGCATGCGGAGCAATTTCAGGTTTTCATTCCCTTGTAAGTTCGGGTACTACACCCAAAATGTTAATGAGGGAAGGTCATATAAAATCAATAGCTGCAGGCGCAATGCTTGTGGAAGGTTTAGTAAGTATACTTGCGTTAATAGCTGCATCAAGCCTGTTTCCTCTTGACTATTTCATTATCAATGTTCCAATTGATAAAATTCAAAGCATACTACCACAACTCCATGGTATGGGCTTTTATACCTCTGATCTTCCAAATTTATCCGCGCAGGTTGGAGAAAAAATAGCCGGAAGAACCGGCGGAGCTGTTTCGCTTGCTGTAGGTATGGCACAGATATTTTCATCAATTCCGGGTTTGAAAAATCTTATGTCCTACTGGTATCATTTTGCTATCATGTTCGAAGCCCTGTTTATACTGACAACAATAGATGCCGGGACAAGAATAGGCAGGTTTGTTCTGCAGGAATCGTTAGGGAAAGTATACAAGCCATTTGGAAGAACAAACTGGCTTCCGGGTAATCTTCTTGCCAGTTTTTTAATCGTTTTTGCATGGGGATATTTTATATATACTGGGACCGTAGCAACCATCTGGCCAATGTTCGGAACAGCCAATCAGCTTCTTGCAGGAATTGCACTTGTAATAGGAACATCCTACATAATAAATAAAGGCAAAGTTCGTTATGCATGGGTTACAGTCATTCCCCTGGTATTTATTTTTATTATTACCTTTACTGCCGGGGTTGAAAACATTACCAATATCTATTATCCCCAGGTGCTCAATCCAAAAACGATGATACAAGGGATTATTAATCTTGCCCTGACTGGAATTATTATGATTTGTGCACTTTCTATTTTCTTTGATGCAATACCTAAATGGATAAAAGTAATCAAAAGGAAAGAACCTGTATTGGAACCTGATTCGGAAGAGTCTCTGGCTTAATGATCTTTTAATGGGTAGTTGTCCTTCTTTCAAAAACTATAATAATATTATTTGCTAAATTGTATGAGTAATTAATATTAATCAGGAGTGTATATAGATGAAAGTTCTTAACCTTGAAAAACCGATAATTGCAATGATTCACGTGGACGCATTACCGGGCACACCAAAATACGGCAGTAATATCAAATCAATAATAAATAAAGCTAAATCTGAAGCAGTGTTATATAAAGATGCCGGCATTGATGTTTTAATGATCGAAAACATGCACGATGTACCATATCTCAACCGCACAGCAGGTCCCGAAATTACGGCGATAATGAGTATTCTCTTATACGAAGTGAAGAATATTTCCGGTCTTCCTTCTGGCATACAGATACTTGCCGGGGCTAATAAACAGGCATTAGGAGCTGCGCTGGCAGCAGGTGCCGATTTCATAAGAGCCGAAGGATTTGTATATGCTCATGTTGCAGATGAAGGTTTTTTTAACTCCGACGCCGGTGAAATTTTGCGTTATAGGAAACAGATTGGTGCGGGCCACATTTCAATTTTTACCGATATTAAAAAGAAACACAGTTCACATTCAATTACCGATGATACAGATATTGCTGATACTGCAAAAGCAGCTGAATATTTTTTAAGCGATGGGGTTATTATTACCGGGAGTGCTACAGGGAAAGAACCCTCCCTTGAAGAAATTCGCAGGGTAAAAGAAAGTATTACTATTCCTGTCCTTGCCGGTTCCGGAATTACAATTGATAATGTTCAGGACTATAATCAGTACTGCGATTCACTTATTATCGGATCATATTTTAAGACCGAAGGAAAATGGTACAACCCAGTTGAAATAAAACGCGTAAAAGAATTTGTGAAAAAAGTAAAATAATTTATTAAGTTTGAATGTTCGGAAAATAACCTACTAAACCACCATAAAAAGGAGATGCTATGAAAAGCATTTTACGGACCTTTCTTCTGTTCGTTTTCCTTTCCTTTCTGTTTGTTTCCGGCTGCAAAGAATCTTCCGACACAATAATAGACCCATCCGGAAATGGTCAAACTCTTTCCAAAGCCATTATTCCCTTGGCTACGCAGTCAATAGCAACCGAAGGTTTTGAAACCGGATCCAAGACAGCCTATGCTGCAGCAGACGTTACATTGGGAACAGGCGTCTGGAATATGAACGATGCTCTTATCGGTACCAGCACAAGCGATATTAAGAATGGTACCGCTTCTGCCCGCGTTCGTAACTCAGGTACAATCACAATGACGTTTAATATTACCACCGGTGCATCAACCGTTACTATTAAACATGCCAAATACGGTTCAGATGCTTCGAGCACATGGCAATTGTGGTATTCAATAAACAGTGGATCAACATGGACACAGACCGGATCAACAATTACCACATCTGCAACAACACTGCAGACAGCTTCGTTCACTGTAAATATTTCCGGTACAATCAGATTTGATATAAGAAAAACAGACGGCTCAGCTAACAGAATTAACTTTGACGATATATCTGTATCTGATTATTCAGTTAATAACCCTATTCCAGCAGCAACATCTTTAAGTCCTTCTTCTGCTGCAGCAGGAGGAACCTCATTTACTCTAACAGTAAATGGGAACAATTTCATTTCTTCATCAATTGTTAAATGGAACGGAACAAGTCTTACAACTACATATGTTTCCGCTACCAAGGTTACGGCAACAGTCCCTGCAGCGAATATTGTCTCAGGCGGAAGCGCAACAGTAACTGTATTTAACCCAACATCGGGGGGAGGTACATCTTCAGGATTAACATTTACGATAACCTCAAGTAATAACCCTGTACCTGTAGCTATATCGATGAGTCCTTCATCTGCAGCAAAAGGAAGTTCTTCTTTCACATTGGCAGTTACAGGGAGTAGTTTTATTTCATCATCAATTGTTAAATGGAACGGAACGAGTCTTACTACAACTTATGTATCTGCTACTAAGCTAAACGCAACTGTTCCTGCTGCAAATATTGCAACAGCAGGCACTGCAACTGTAACTGTATTTACACCTACACCGGGTGGTGGTACTTCATCGGGTCTGACATTTACGATCTATACAGTTTCAAGTAATGTGAATCTAACGATGGGAAATCCCAGCGGTGCAACAATTGATGTAAATTATCCCCATAATTATCTATTGGATAAACCTCAGTTTTGTGCAGCTTATGATCGTGATAAAGGAATCCCTATTTGGACAAGCTGGCAGGTAAATTCAACGTGGTGTAACGGACCTGGAGTAAGGAAAGATAATTTTATTCCGGATAATACATTACCTTCAGCATGGTACCATGTTGTTACAGGAGATTATACTGGATCGAATTTCTCACGAGGACATATGTGTCCTTCAGCCGATCGTATAAATACACAAGCAAATAATGATGCTGTATTTGTAATGACTAATATGATCCCTCAGAACCAGACAAATAATGGGGGTCCATGGGAAGCTCTTGAAACCTATGAACGCACATTAGCAAACGCAGGTAATGTACTTTATATTATCAGCGGCGGATATGGTGCAGGTGGAAAAGACCTTAATGGAACGTTAAAAACCACAATTGCAGGGGGGAAAGTAACCGTACCTGCAAAAACATGGAAAGTTATCATGGTACTTCCAGCCGGAACAAATGATGTTTCGCGTGTTACCACAAGCACAAGATGTATCGCGGTGATAATGAATAATGATAATGGACCATTTAATAGCTGGGGTACATATAGGGTAAGTGTTGATTATATCGAATCCTTAACCGGGTTTGATTTCTTCTCAAATGTATCAACTTCAATCCAGGCATCAATTGAATCTGTCATAGATAACGGTCCTACACAATAGGACATTTAAATTTTCGAACGAAAAGCATGCCATGGGCATGCTTTTTTTATTTAAGTCTGCATCAGTTTTGTAGAAACTACAGCAATATTTCCGGAAGGTGCCCTTCCAGCTATATAAACATCAATATATATTCGTCCTTTCTTGAATACTTTTATTTCCTTAAGGTTTTCCTTAATCGAGGAAACCAGATTCCTGAAGCGGACAACTCTCTTTTTATCCTCAGGCGAGTGCCAATCCTGATCCAAAGTTGGAGTAGAAAAAAAAGTATCGATATTAGATTCTTCTATGGGATCTTCCGGAGATCCCTTCATGAGTTTGATAATATTTTCCTTGTTTATATTGGTCTCCTTCGTATTGTCATGGATGAAAACTTCGAATGGATAGTCAAGCTCAGTCTGGAATAAAAGACCATTATTTGCATCAGACAGTGTTTTAAAAAGTTCAGCATCAGTTATCATTTTAATTCTTCCGGTTTATGTGAAATTATGTTTAAGGTTTCCTTTGTTCAGGACTATTTCTTGAGTCATAATTTAATGAATCCATCAATTATTTGAAAGCTACTAATATGCAAATAACCATTTTATCAAAATTTTGAAGCCGCAAAGAATAAGTTTATTGATTTATCTGGTTCGCTGAAATCAATAGGCGAAGAGATCAGACTGATTGAAACGATACTTGATAAATACAATGCGCCTTATACGCCTGGACGTATTCATTTAAAAAAACCCGGACGCGATTAAATATCCCAAAGTTAATTAATGTAAAATATTTAAGACTGGGTTAGAGGCCGAATAAGGAAGTATACCGCTTGCGTGATTTTTTATTTGCCACTGCTATTTGAAGTGCTTGTTTTGAACCGGCAATGATCATCATTCTGGAAGCACGAGTTATGGCTGTATATAAGAGGTTCCTCTGGAGCATTATATAATGTGCCGTAGTGAGAGACAGGATTACACAGGGATATTCGGAACCCTGGGATTTGTGGACAGTTATCGCATAAGCTAGTGTAATATCATCCAGATCAAGAAAATCATAAGGGACTATTTTACCATTAAATATTATTTCAAGTTTCTGATCTTCTGTATCAATCGTATGGATCAACCCAATATCTCCGTTAAATACGTCTTTATCATAATTATTTCTTAGCTGCATCACTTTGTCTCCAACCTTATAGCTTCTTCTGCCGCGTGTAATTAATACTTCGTTTTTATTTAAGGCAGATTGCAGAATAGAATTAAGATTATCAGCTCCGGCATCCCCTTTGTACATAGGAGCAAGGACTTGAATGTCCTTCATTGGATCGAATTCATATTTGGATGGAAGTCTTTTAGTGCACAACTCAACAATAATATTCGGTATAAGGGAATTATCCGCTTCCTGGATAAAGAAAAAATCGGAGGTTTCATTATTCAACAGAG
>PLLW01000037.1:20850-20975 GCA_003141435.1 Ignavibacteriales bacterium | reverse complement strand
GCGATATCGGGGGCAGAGCCATGTACAGCTTCATATATGCCAATCTCACCGCCAATATTAGCGCCGGGAGCCATACCAAGTCCTCCCACCAAGCCAGAGGCAAGATCGGATAATATATCGCCGAA
>PLLW01000037.1:0-20840 GCA_003141435.1 Ignavibacteriales bacterium | reverse complement strand
ACTTTTTTTCTTTTATTTTTTCTTGAATATTCAAATGCATAACGAACGATACGTTCACAACCTCTTTGAGTGACGATACCGATTGTTTCAGCGGCCGTCCGAGTGGCATCGATATAATGCTCGATACCGGAATAGAATTCCTCAGTATTTTCCCTAAACATCATTATATCGATATGATCGAAATATAGAGTTTTGATACCTTGATAAGTTTTAGCAGGTCTTTTATTTACGTAAAGGTCGAATTCTTTTCTAAGAGCGACGTTCACACTTCGGAAGCTTTTACCAACCGGAGTAGTTAAGGGACCTTTCAGAGCATATTTATTCCTTGCGACTGAATCGATAGTTTCCTGAGGGAGCGGGTCTTTATATTTATCAAATGCNNGATTAGGGTGAATTTATAGCTCAAAATTATTCCTATTGTTTATGAATAATTCAAAATTAAGAATGTTAATATAGTAAGAAACTATTTTATCATTTGTGTTTTAATTACAACTATTTATATCCACTTTTCTAAAAGCTTTTATCTCCTTTTCTTGGCGCAAGAAANNGGCCGGTAAATAAGAACCAAATACGGACAAATAAGGAATAACCAAATAAGGAAAGGTCTATAACATGATTAGGTGGATTTTTGAGGAAATGGAGATGAATAGCTAAGGATTTACAAAATCTTTAATCATTTGAAGCAGTAATTCTTTTGTAAAAGGTTTTGATATATAACTATCACAGCCGGCTTCTAATGAATTTTTCCTGTCTGATTCAAAAGCATGAGCTGTAACCGCTATAACAGGTATACGGGAGAATTCTTGTGATGCTTTTAATTTTTTTGTTAGTTCCAATCCGTTCATGCTCCCCTTAATTGATATGTCCATTAATATTACATCAATTTTTCCTTTTTTTATTATCTCCATTGCCTCATCTGAAGAATCTGTCACTATTACGTTATAGCTATTTTCCATAAGTTTTCTGATGGTTATCTGATTCATAAAATCATCTTCAACTAACAGTACCATCTTCTTTTGCTTCTCTTCCGGCACAGGAATAATATTTGTAGCTGTTACTGGTTTAGATTTATTTTCAATGAGTTGTTCCCCTTTACCGAAATTAATAGAAAATATTGTACCTTCGCCTTTTTTACTTTCGACACTTAAGACACAATTATTCAGATTGAGGACTTTATTAGCTATAGCAAGACTAAGCCCAACTCCTTCATACGCTCTTCCGTATCCCATGTCTTCCTGTCTGTATGGTTCAAATAAATCTTCCAAATATTCTTTATCGATTCCAATTCCGGTATCTTTTACATCAAGAATTATTTCATCACCAGTAACTTTACGAAGAATAACCTTGACAGACCCTTTATTGGTAAATTTAATCGCATTATCAATTAAATTGAAAATAGCCATAGTTATTGAATATTCGTCAGCAAATATCTCTGTATCTCCACAGTTATTCCGGAATGTAAGTTCAAGCGCTTTAGATTTAGCCACATTATTAAATTCTTGAATAATATTTGTACAGATGAGTGAAATATTTATTTTATTTGGTGTGATACTGAAATCTCCCACTTGTAAGCGGGAAAAGTTCAAAATCATATCTATTGTTCTTATAATGCGGTTGCTTGAAATATCTATTCCTTCAAAGAGCACCTCATCTTCTTTCTTAATATTACTTTGGAATAATTCTTTGATTACGCTGGTCATTCCAAGTATCCCAGTTAATGGGGTTCTAATTTCATGAGAAATATTGGCAATAAAAGCATCTTTTAGTTTATTGGCTGATTCAGCCTTTTCTTTTGCTTTAATTAGTTCTTTCTCGGCATGTTTGCGCTCGGTTATATCGATGGATAAACCCAGGACTGAGACCACCTGATATTCCTTGTTAAAAACTGGAGATAACCGAGTACCAAGCCAGATATTTCCGAATGGAAATTTCATTTCCGTTTCATTATACAAGTAAGATTTAGTTTTTATAACCTTTTGGATATTTTCCAGATTTTGGTTTGCGACATCCGGATCAAAAATATCTGTGATGTGTTTTCCTTCGATCTCTTGAGGATTGACTTTAAATTGTGCAGCGCCGGTTTTGTTTAAATAGGTTACACATCCATTCAGATCAATGAGATAGATCATCTCAGGAGATAACTCTGCAAGAATTCGATATTTTTCCTCACTTTCCCGCAATGCTTCTTCAGCAAGTTTGTGCTGGATTTCATTTTGAATGTATTCAAGTGCAAAAGAAATATCAGTTGCCATTTCATCCAGCAAACAAATTTCTGTAGCATCGAAAAAGTCAACATCTTCAGAATAGAGATCAAAGCCGCCTGCAATTTTTCCAAAGACTACAAGAGGAAATGCTCCAAATGAATTAAATCCTAAAGACAAAGAATTTTGTTTCCAAACTTTATTTAAACTGTTATCGGTCAAAATGTTATTTGAGATATAATGTTTCCCGGAAGAAATCATAGTCATAATAGGATTTTCATTCTCCAGATCACTTGCAAAATGATTAAAATATTCATTTGTCAAACCGGCAGTAGCAAAGATCTCAATTTTATTTGTTTCATTATTTATAGTCCAAATACATGAGCGCTGAAATTTTCCTTCGTCCACAGCTATTAGGCAAGTTTCTTTAAGTAATTGATGCGAATCATGAACCCGAACGATGACTTTATTTATATTACTTAGAACTGTATAAACACGGTTTAATCTTTTTACCTGAATTTCCGACTGTTTACGGATAGCAACTTCTTCCGATAGTTCTTTCGTTCTTTCTTCAACTAATTCTTCTAAGTGATCGTTAACAGATCTCAATTGATACTGGCTCTGGATCAATTCTTTATTTTTACTTACCGCAGCCTCATAGGTTGAAATCAAAAGATTCAACATTTTATCAGGATCTAAAAATAATGTTTGTGTTTTACCATCAACCATAACTTTTACACTAATCTCAGAGGTATTATTTTTTTTAAGATTATTTTCTTTCTCTATTTTTTTAAGGTGCGAAATGAGAAATATTTCATCATATGGCTTGTTTATAAAACTATCGGCTCCGCAGGAAACACTTTCATATACATCCTTTGCCTCAGTTAAAGACGAAAGCAATATAACCGGAATGTCTTTAAAGTTTTTATCAGCCTTAATCCGCTTACAAAGTTCGAACCCTGTCATTTCCGGCATTACTATATCGCTGATAACCATTGACGGTTTATTTTCTTGAATAAGTGAGAGAGCCTCATTCCCATCTTTAGCAATCAATACTTTGAAATTGCTTTCCTCAAGAACATATTTTAAATGCTCGGCTTGAGTAGGACTATCTTCTACGACTAAGATCAGACCATTATTATTTTCATTATTTTTCATTTTGCAAGCCATGATTAGTTGTTAATGAAATTATTGTTTTTACAATTTCTTCCGGTGAAAGGACATGCATAGCGGCACCGAGTTTAACCGCTTCATTAGGCATACCATACACAATACAAGTTTCTTTATCCTGAGCAATAGTAACAGCGCCTTTATCTTTCATTAATTTTAATTCATCTGCACCATCTCTCCCCATTCCGGTTAACAATATGCCAATTGCATTAGAACCGAAGACGTTTGCCACGGTTCGGAATAAATAAGCTACAGATGGTCTCAGATTATTTTCGGGCTCATGCTGACTAAGAAATATTTTTCTAGAGCTATCTACTCCCATATGAAATCCATCCGGGGCAATGTAACCGGTGCCAGGTAAAATATACTCACCATGTTTGGCAACGGTAAGAGAAAATCCTGTAGTGTTGCCAAGCCATTCAGCAAATCCTTTAGTAAAACCCGGCGATATATGCTGAACAATCAGCAGTGGAACCGGAATATTTTTAGGCAATCCTAAAATAATTTTTTGTAAAATAAGAGGTCCGCCTGTTGACGCACCGATAGCAACGACCTGAATTTCCGAATCGATTTTTAATGGTTTTTCTGCTGTGAATTTAATTGGTACATGTTTTCCAGTAATACGTACCATTCTTCTAACTAATTTTACTTCGGACATCGTTTTCAGAGTTTGGATCAATTCTTTTGCATCTTTTTTATATTCAGGATGATCTATACTGTGTGGTTTTTTAACTATTGCCAATGCACCGGCTTCCATAATACCAAATGAAAACATCACATCTTTAATAGCCATACTAGCAGTAACAAGAACAATGGGTATAGGATTTGTTTCCATTATTCTGCGTGTGGCTTTTTGTCCGTCTAATTTAGGCATATACCAATCCATAGCAATTACATCCGGGTGCAGTCTGGCAGCAGCTTCTATTGCTTCTTCCCCATCATTAGCGACACCAACAATCATAAAAATCGGATCTGAATTAATAGTATGAATAAGCAACTGTTGCATTACCGGTGAGTCTTCAACAATTAGAACTTTGATCATTTTTCCGTTCCAAAAATAATTATAAAAGTTTATTCAGGACATCTAACAAATTACTCTGGTCAAAACTGCTTTTTATTATATATGCGTCTGCGCCGACTTCAATCCCGTGCTCACGGTCTTCACGCGATTCAAGAGCTGTTACAAGAACTACCGGCAGTTCGCCAAGTTTTTTATCTTTTTTGATTTTTGCGGTAAGTTCAAAACCATTCATCCTTGGCATATCAATATCTGAAACTACCAAATCGAATTCTCCTGCCAATACCTTCGTAAATGCTTCAGCGCCATCTACGGCGGTTGTAACATCATAACCTGCGGTTTCAAGTATATTTTTAATTAATGATCTTGATGTAATTGAATCATCGACCACTAAGATTTTATAGATCTTTACC
Organism: Ignavibacteriales bacterium; assembly: GCA_003141435.1. Lineage (GTDB taxonomy): Bacteria > Bacteroidota > Ignavibacteria > Ignavibacteriales > Ignavibacteriaceae > Fen-1301. The sequence goes on along the minus strand of PLLW01000037.1, from coordinate 16,038 downwards.
GCGAGCTGTATTTCATTTCCCATTTTTCCTGTTGATAAGGCAGAATCCATTGCCGATTTCATTAAATCCGAAACATTAATTACTGGCACAACTTTCCCGGAGCCGAGAACTGTGGCACCGCTTATATTCCGAACATTTTTTAATTGCCTGCTCAATTCTTTTACAAGAATTTGATGTTCATCTAAAATATCATCAACCTTAAAGCAGATTCGCTTATTACCTTGTGATAGAACTAAAAGCTGCGTTAAATTTGAAGAGGATGCTTTATGACCTTTTTGTGAAAATTTTGCGATAGCCCTGTCATTTAAGCCCAGTATATCGCTAAGTTTAAATATTCCAACTATTTCCTGATCTATGGAAATTGTTTCCCTGTTTTCAACCGTCTTGATCTCCTCGTCCTTAACCCTAAGAACACGTTCGACATTAAATATTGGGATAAAGAAGAAATGTTCTGCGGATTTTACCAAGACGCCTCTAAAGGTAGAAAGAGTTTGCGGTAGAACAAGGTGAAAAGTTGTACCAATATTCGGCTGGCTTTCAACAGAAATCTTTCCGCCAAGTTTTTCTACTTTTTCCCGGACAATAGCTAAACCAAGTCCGCGCCCAGAGATATCTGTGATCAAGGGGCTTGTAGAAATTCCAGATTTAAATATTAAGGCAAAAGATTCCAGAGTACTTATCTTTTCAACATTGTCTTTTAATACCACACCTGATTTGACAGCGGCAGAAATGACTTTATCTATATCTATACCCGCACCATCATCTGAAATGCTTATTTCCAAGTTACGACCGTCTATTACTGTAAATTTTAGAATAATAGTACCCTGAGCCGTTTTTTTTATTTTAAGCCGTTCTTCAGGACTTTTTATTCCATGGTCAATACAATTTCTAAGCAAATGTGTTAACGGATCTTTGAGTTCTTCTAAAATTCGTTTGTCAACTTCAATTTCTTTCCCTAGTATTATTAACTCTACTTCTTTACCTTGACTTCGGGCAAGATCACGAACAAGTTTGGGAAAAACTTCAATAATGGTAAACATAGGAAGCATCAACACTTTTTTCATAGAGTCCACGTGATCATCAATCATTCTTCCAAGCGACCGCTGATCACTTTCCATTGCATGGACAACAGTAGATATGCTTCTTTCTGTTTCATCCAGCTTTTCATTAGTCCAATTAATTATTTCTTTTAACTGCAGCCCGCTATCGGTAAAATGCCGGGTTTCCAATTTTCTCAATTCCGTTTTCCAAGATCCGACAAAATCATAAATATTCTTTAGGTCTATTGTTCTTTGGGTAAATGCTATTTTAGACTGAATCATTTGTTCAGCCTGTAAGAAAAGGGGATCTAATTTTTCTGTTGGTATGCGCACGGTTTCCAATTGCCGAGGTTTCAGTTCAGCCTGCACTATTTCCTCAGATGATTTCTTTTCCATTACTACTTCTTTAGCTGAAGGCACTTCAGCAGGAAGCTGCGCATCGTGTTTACTATCCTTAGATAGTTTTTTAACAGTAACCGGTTGATCCGACTGTGTAATGGAACGGAGCATTTTTATTAATTCTCTATTGTCATCAGAAGTTTTTGATACAGCTTCTGAAACCATTTTTGAAATAGTATCAATAGCTTTATGAATAAGATCGAAATGTTCTGCAGTTAAAGCCCACTGTTCATTTTTAACTTTTGCGAATGTAGTTTCCAATACCTGGCAAATTGACTCGATATCATTTCTATTGACAGAACGGGCGGCACCTTTTAAACTATGCGCCTCCCGGAATATAGTTTCTATCAACTCCAACGACATATTATTCTGGGGATTTTTTTCCAGTTCAATTAATCCAGAAGAGATTACTTGAATATGCTCTTGGGCTTCAATCTTGAACATTGCCTGCAGTCGTTTTAGAAATTCTTCTTCTTTTGTATCCATCTGAGTAACCGTTTTTATAATTTATACTGTTCAACCAGGAGTTTCAATTTTTGCCCTAACTCATTCAAGCCCTTAGCTGCCTTTTCAGCTTGAATCATACTTGCCGCATTTTCAGTACCGGCTTGATTAATATTTTGCATTGCCAAACCTATCTGATCCATTCCTACTACTTGCTGCTGGCTAGACGCAACGATCTGAGATGCAGCTTCCAAAGCTTTGCTGCTGCTATCGGCTAATTTTTTGATTGCTTCGCCGGCTTGAATTGATTGCTTTACTCCATTTTCAACTGCTTTACTGGTCTGTTCTGTCGCCATAACTGCGGCACTAGTTGCCTTCTGTACATCGATTAAAATATTACGAACCTGTATCGTTGCCTGTTTTGACTGCTGTGCAAGATTCTTTATTTCCTGGGCAACAACTGCAAATCCTTTCCCTTGTTCACCGGCTTTGGCTGCTTCTATAGCGGCGTTTACGGCCAATAAATTAGCTTGGTCGGCTACATCTGTTACCGATGCGATTATTTCACCGATCTGCTGGTTTTGCTCGCTCAAACGGACAATTGTATTTGCTACTGCTTCCATTTGATTTTGAATATCATGCATTCCGCTTACGGTCTCATCGACTGCTATTTGCCCGTTCTGTGTTACCTGAGAAACCTGCTGAGCGTTCTCTGAAACACGGGTTGCTTTTTTGTTTGAGAGCTGTGCTGCCTGCCGGATTTCCTCAACTGTTGTTGTGGTTTCTGTAATTGCAGTAGCGGTTTCTGCCGAACCGGATGCAACCTGTGTAGTTGCGGCTAATATTTCGCTGGCTGATGAACCAAGCAAGTTGATTCCTTCTATAATTTCTTTCATTGATCTGCGCAGTTTTTCAACCATAATGTAAAATGCCTGATTAAGCAATCCCACTTCATCTTTTCTTTCGTTTGCACTTACTTCGACTTTCAAATCTCCCGAAGCAATCCGCGAAGCTATATTTGCAATCAAAGTAAGCGGTTGGGCTATTGTTCTGTTCATTACAACTACAATTATTACACTAAAAATAAATGCAGCTATTCCAAATATTATAAAAAATAATAAAGATGAATCTGCCTGCTGCTGACTGAGTAATAGTTGTTCATCCTCATTTTTCGATGCTTTCCCTTCTAAATCTTCTGCTATTGATCGAATTTTTTCAACTCTCTCACCCTGAACACTGACTATTAATTGCTTTGCCTGATCAATCTTTCCTTCATTCATTAAAGCAATCACTTCCTTTCTGCCATTGCGGTACATATTGATATTATCTCTCAATTCTTTCATCTGGTTTTGAAAGTGAGCATCTTTATCAAGTTTTAGTAGTTTTTCAATGATATCATTTACCAGTTGTGTCTTTTCATTTATACTTTTCTCAAGAAATAACCGTTCGGATTGCTTTTGTGTCAACATCATATCGAGAACAGCCCATTCTTCAAAATTCTCGTAGGCTCTTAAATCACTAAGGTCGTTATCAATTGCAAAATATACATCGTGCATCTCTTTTCCTGATAAAACTACCCCCTGAATATCGCGGTAGGCAATTGATATAATTATTAAAAACATTATCCAAATTAATCCAAAACTAAATAGCAGTTTAGCGCGTGTTGAGAGGTTAGTAAAATATTTCATAGTTATTTTCCTTTAATAATAAATTTATTTTATTTCCTGATTAATTAATATTTTTTTGTCTTCTAAAATATTTTTAGCGTTAAGAATAATCAGATGATCGCTTGTTACGCCTTTCAAATATTCGCTACTAATACCCGGCATACTCGTATATGATGTTTGAACAGAGGTTAACTGAATTGAACGAGTTCCCAGAATAAAGTCGGCAAGAATTCCGAATTCCATTTTTTCATTTTGCAGGACTATTATTTTATTTAGTTCTCCCAAACCGTTTGCGGGAAGATTAAATAATTTTTTCAGATCAACGATTGAAATAATTTGTCCCCGGATATTTATTATACCAAGAATAAAATCAGGCAATCCGGGAAGAGGTGTAAAATTATTTAATAAGTACACTTCACGGACAAATTCAGTTTCCACTGCATATGTTTCAGATCCTAAACGGAACTCGATTATTTCAATACATTCTTGTTGAGCGGATTCATCTTTCACTTCCAGGGCTAAAGCTTTCGCCCTAGCTCTTAATATTTTACGTTTTAATTCAGGCGATGCGACTTCATTTACTGAAAGTACTTCCTGCAATTTTATTTTATCCTCTTGCCCGGATTTAATTTGATTATTTTTCATTCTAACGCTCTTGTTTGATTTGAAGCATTAATTATTTCCTTGAATCTGCCGGCAGTCAGTCCTTCTGATTCAAAGAGGATTTCATCCTGGCTACATTTACTTAAAATTGTTAAGACGTTTTTATTACATTTATTTGCATTTTTAACATTGCCAAGACGCTCGTATATTTTCCCCAAAGCATAGTAAGAGAGAACGAAGTTAGAGTCCAGATATATTGCACGTTTGAGCGATTCGACTGCTTCATCCAGCTGATTATTTTCCTGAAGAATTGTTGCGTACAGATATTGTAAGCGAGGATCAATTTTGTCATTTGCAATTGCTATTTTACATAATTCTATAGCTTCTGGAAGTTTTCCTTGATTTGCATAAGCTCTAATTAAAAGTATCCGTTCCTCTGATGTCTGATCATCTTTTGGAAGTTTATCAATTACATCCTCATAGTTCCCTTGCGTATAGGAATTTAGAGTTTCTTCATAAACCGGATCGATTTTTTGAGGAATTGCTTCAATATTATTATCAGGTTCCGGAGGCATCTGAAACACAACTGATTCAGGAGGAGATTCTACAAAAGTAAATTTGTTCTGATTTTTAATTTTTTTAGAAGTCTTCTGATATAATACCATACCCGGAACGTTAACCGGTACAAACTCAGAGAAATTTTGCATAGAGAGTTCGCTTGCAGAAACCACAAGATAACCGCTCTGCACTAGGGAATTATACAACCTTCGAGAAACTTGTCTAAAACGATCCTGTGTGAAATACATAAGAACATTACGGCAATAAATTATATCCATTGCATTTGTGTCATTAAGTGACGAAGGATAAATATCTTCGGCTAAATTCAGATATTCATATTTCACCATACTTTTGATGTCCGGAATAATCTCAAACTTATTGTTCGGCTTTTGAATGAAGTAATTTTCTTTTAGCCATTGAGGTGCACCCCGAAAGGACCATTGGCCATATTCACCGGCTATTGCTTTATGTAAAATCCGGGGACTTATATCTGTAGCAAGAATGGAAATATTCCAGTCTTTCATATTTGGGATAAGCCTACTGAATGCAATGGCAATGGAATATGGTTCTTCGCCGGTTGAACATCCTGCACTCCAAATTCTTAATCTCCTTTCTCCATGTTGGCGATGCCGGATCAACCCAGGTATAATTTTTTGTTCCAAAGCCTCAAATGTTTGAGGCTCACGCCAGAAATAAGTTTCGTTGATTGTAAGATTAGCAGCCAGAATCTCCACGTTTTCACGCGTTAGAGGTGAAGAAATAATATGCTGAATAAATTTTTCTACATCGTTATAACCGAACTCTTTAGAAGCAGATATAATATTGCGTTCTAAATCATTCCACCGCTTTTGAGGAAAATGAAGAGCAAGATTGGAAGAAATAAATTCGCTTAGTTGTAATAAAGTATTTTCCGGAAGAGCGTGCTTCATTCTTTACCCGCAGAAAGTGCATCATCCAGTTTTTGCTGTTCGTTAAGAGAAAGAAATTTTTCGAGATCATTTATCAGTATAATATCAGTTTCAATTTTAGCGATGCCAGATATATAATCTGTAAAAGGGAAAGCCTCGTCCGTTTTTACTACCTGATAACTATCAATATCATAAACACCATTGACCGAATCAACTACAAGTACAACAAGCCGTTTTGATGTCCGCGCAATAATGAAATGATCTTCCAAGTTTATATCGTGCAGTGGTAAACGGAAACGCTTACGAATATCAATAACCGGGATTATCTCTCCATGAAAGTTTATTACACCGGAAACTATTTCGGGGGCTTTTGGCAATGGAATGATTTCAACCGCACTGACTACTCTTTCAACTTCTGATAAGTAAAGAGCATAACGCGGTTCATCAAGACTAAACAAAACGATTTTCTGTTTATCAATATTCTTGAGATTATTCATCATTCACTCCTGGCTGCATAGTCGCGATCTGAATTATTATTTTTTACATTATTGAAAAAAAACGCAGATACTTCTGAAGAACATTTCTTTAATAATAATAAGTATAAGTTCTAACTTTTCAGAACTAAAATCAATAGACCAAGGGGATGGAAAAGGAGTTATATCTACTTTTCTTGTTGCAAGAGAAGTAGTAAAAGAAATTTGGCTTAAAATTTCTCTCTGTACTTTTCTTAACATACGAGTACCAAAAGAACTTTGGCTGCAATTAAAATACTATAAATTTACTTCCACTACGCTGCGGTAAACGAACTCGTCCTTCGGACTCAAACAACGTTTCCCGCTAGCGCTTCGTTCCGGTAAATTTATTTAACGTATTTTAATTGATGCCCTTAAATACAGACCAAATAAGGACATTCCATTATGCTGAAATTTTTTAACATAGAATATTTAAGGCCGTTAAATACGATCCAAATTAAAACCAAATAAGGAAGGAAACATCGAATAAGAGCCTCATTTTTATATTAGATGAAATTTTGGCTGGTCACGTCTGTGATAAAGACGTTAAAATAAATTCTTTAAGCTGTGCGAAGGATTTGGAATAAAGTATAACTAAGAGAATTACAGGAAATATTTTATTCGTTTTAATCATTGGTATTTTTTAATCCTTGAGGCAACGGACACTGAGACCAACTTTCTTTTTGTAGATGGTGAACTTAATATTATTATTATCGCTGCTCAGGTACATGCTTTGCGAGTAAGATTCATCTTTCTCCGTAGAACTCCAAAAGTAAGCTTGGTTTCCTAAATTAGTGAAATCTGTTAAGTAGTTACGGTAGCCCGCCAACAAGGCAGAAAATCCGCTTGTATTAGTTCCTGCCCCAGATTCACTTCCCTGATCAATTCCTTTTAGTGCATTGCCGTCATTGTTAACTGTTGCGGCTAATATTTGCAATTCAGCTATTGTTGGTATGTGCCAGCCAGTTGGACATATTCCTTTGGTTCCCAGTGTAGTTACATACTGCATAGCTTCTTCCCATTGGTACAATCCCCCATATTTTGTACAGTTCTCAATCTTATCATTATAGCAATACTTTTCTATTACACTATTATTCGTTTGGCTTTCGCTTTTTTTAATCATTGTACCCACATCAAGGTTTTCTTTCAGCCAGCCTTGTGTGCCTATGTTCACTTGATGATATGTTTTTCCCTCATAAGTAATTGTATCCAAAGATAATTTTTTAGAGAATGTTGTATTCACAATCGGCTTAATTTCTACCGGCTTAATTTCTATCGGCTTATTTTCTTTTTTCTTATTCCCTTCTTCTACATTTTTCTTTAATGTTATATCCTCAATTTTTGCCTTGTTTTCATTTATTAAAACAACTTGGGCAACAGGAGCGTTAACTTTCTTTGCTACAAGATTAAATGCTTTACTGATTTTTTTCCCAGGTTCTATATCAATGATCGTATCCTTGTCATAATAACCTTCCTTGCTTAACTGAATATTATATTTGCCGGGTGATAGATTATATTGTTTCTGCTGAATTTGCTTTACGCGATTGATATAGATATCACAATCAGAGGGAGTGATGTTCAATTCCAATTCTCCACCAATTCCTATAAGAGGAAAGGAATAATATGATTTACCTGTATCTGATATTTCGATCACTTTCTCAAAATCCCGGAAACCCGCTTTGGTTAATTTCAACTTATATTTTCCAGGAAAGAGAAATACACGCTGTGGAGTTTCCCCTTTGGAAGTGTTATCAATAAATAAAGAAGCTTTATCGGGTTCTGACGAAATTGTAACAGCAATATTTTCTATTAAGTCCATACTTTCCCAAAAGTACCTATTGGTTTCTGTTACTTCTATTGATTTTTCCAAAGTTTTATATCCGTCCTTCTCTAACCTTAATACATGGACTCCGGGAGTAACTTTGATCTGCGGTTTAGTGCCAAGAAATTTTCCATCTATAAAGATTTTTGGATCTGTGGGGTTCGAGGAAATATTTATTTGGATTTCAGACAAAGTATTATCTTTCTCCTCAACCATGAAATACTTGACTTCCTTTGCCGAAAGTGATAATAATGGGAGACTTTGTTCTATAAACTCTTTTTTCTTTACTTTAATTATTGTCTTTTGGGGTTTAATGAAGAGGGTGTAATTTCCATCTTCTTCTTTTATATCGATTATCTTGTTGTTGTCTGACTCAAACCGGAGACCTGGTATAGAGCTGTAAATTATTACAGCTGCATCCTTAGTAGGGCTGCTCATGATGATGGAAAACCCGGATGGCAGGGGCAAAGGAGTAATTATAAATTCTTTTAGCTGTGCAAAGGATGTAGAATATAGTATAACTAGAAGTATTATTTTATTGAATTTATTCATCATTAATTGTCTCCGAGCCTTCGGGTATTGTTTGCGTAAACCCTAATTTTTTAAGTTCTAATTAACAAAAATATAGTGAAAGATTCCATTATATTACTAATTTCACTGTACTTAACATAAGAACCAAATAAGGATATTACACAAGAGTCTATACTATAGTTAGGTTGTATTTTAAGAAATTGGAGAAAAATATATTTTATTTTTTTATACTTGAATTACATTGTCCTGAGATTTATTAGGCGATTGAAATATTTATTTTTTTATTTAGTCCAATTTCAATTATTCTGCTGAAGGTAGAAAGTTGGATATCGCTCTTACCGGCTTCAATTCTGGATATATAACTTTTTTTAGTTCCGGTTTTTTCGGCTAGTTGTTCTTGTGTTAATTGAGCTTTTTTACGTTCAACTTTTAACATCTCTCCAAGCCTGAATGCTAATGAATCATTCTCAAACTTTTCTCTTTTAGAGTTTCCTTTTTCCCCATATTGTTTATCTAAATGTTCTTCAAACGACGTTAACTTTTTCATCTTTATATCCTTTTCATTTTATCAATAAATATTCTTCTTTCAGTTTAAGAGCTTTTTCAAGTTCCCTTTTAGGAGTTTTATTAGTTTTCTTAATAATACAATTTAGCAGTACTATTAAATTCCCTTCATCAAAACAGCAAAATATTCTTATGCTTTTTAAACTTGTTATTATTTTTATTTCATATAAACCATCTGTTCCTTCCAGATGTTTTAGAAACTTAACCGGGACTTTTTCTACATTTCTGATTAAGTCAAGAACAAAATCAATTTTCAGTTTTGTTTTATCTTCTTGTTTATAATAAAAATCCAAGAAGTAATCACCGTAAAAGATAATCTTTCTTTTCATAATGAAAGATAACTAATTAGTTAACTTTTAGCAATAGGATTATTTAATAGAATATCAAGATGGATCATTTGATCTTGGACCTTTGGAATTGCTAAGTTTAGATAAGAACGGAAGTTAAACACATCGAGTTGAGGAGCTTGGTTAACGACATCAATGTCGTTAACATTATCTGATTTTAGCCCCAACTTGAATTCCTGTAAGCGTTTACCGCGCAGCACTTCATTAACTTAAAATAATTCCCCTTTGAATGCTTTTTGCATTAGGCTGTTGAAAAGGTTTTCCAATTCTGATTCGCTGTTCTTTTGTTTATTAGTAGTGAGGCTATTAACCATTTTTACCTGCTAATGGTTTCGGAGTCCAGTTTTTCGAGTCTTTATCCCATAATATAAAAATAGAGTTGTATTTTTGAACAGCATTCAGCTTTCCATTATGTACAGCATCATAAACTGCCTGTCGTGAGCAATCTTTCAGTTTAACAAAATCTCTTACCCATATTTCACTTCCTCTTTTGGGATTTTTAGTGAAGGTGTTCGGTTTCAATAACATCAGTTTAATTCCGTTTTTGTCGTAAGAAAGTTAACTGCAAGTTTACCATTTGTCAAGTTGATTCAGATTTTTAAAGCTTGTCTAATGAATGCGTTTAAGAAACTCCTCTGGACGCTTAGTATGTCTTATACTTAAAGGATTCTGCGGGGGAGAAAATCCAAAATATTTTATGCTCAAGGATTGTTAGTAGGATATAGTATTTTAATCATTAAGTTTAGTTGAAAATAATTCTGGCTGATATATCTCTTCTTCCTCTATAGGATAATTGGATATAAATAATTCTTTACCAATTTGATCTGAATTCTTATTGACATTTCTCATACCATAGGTCAAATCCCACGATATAATATTTGCAAAGGAGAATAGATTTCTTATATAATCGCAATCGTCATAAGTAATTAACCATTTATGTTTATTTTGTTTAATTAACCTAGAAAATCTTTCATGATCAAATTTTTTATGAAGGTTACCATTTTTGCCATATAAAGATGATTTTGTTGCAGAATAATATGGCGGATCAAGAAAGATAAATACATTTTCACCCTCAGCTGAGATCACCTCTTCATAATCATAATTAGTTATCAGGCTGTTTGATAATAATATTGAAAGTAATTCTACTCGATGAATACTTGAAGTTGTAAATCTTTTTTCAAAAGCTGCCTTTGAAAATCCACCACTTTCAGTTGTCCCGGAAAAAGTAATCCTATTGAAAGCAAAAAATGCCGCTGCTTTTTTAGTATTATCTAATTGCTCAATATTAATTCCTAGATATTTGTGCAAATCTTTACCATCGGTAAACATTTCTCTAAAATCAATAATATCTTTTATTAATTCTTTAGGATTATCTTTGCATTCTTTCCAAAAGTAGTATAAATTTTTATAAATATCGTTTATCCAATATTTTTTCGAGGGGTATTTTTGCTTCAAATAGACGAATACTGATCCGCCGCCAACAAACGGTTCCCTAAATTCTGAATAATCGGGAATTAATTTTGATATAGTATCAATTGCTTTGCTCTTTCCGCCTGGATACCTTAACGGGCTTTTAATCATATTTTAAACACCCTCTATTCTAACTTCAAAATTATTCTCTTTTGCTTCCTTAAAAACATTATCAATTCTATCAATTATATTTTCTTTGAGTTTATTCATCTTTATAAATTTAGTTATTGCAACTTCCGAACTATGTGATGTTATGCATCCAATAATATTTATTGAAGTTAATTTTAATACGGGCTTAGCTATATACTCAACATTATTTATTTTAACATTTATCAGATTAGTATAAAGGACCATTTTTAGAAGTCCATCTTTAATATCACCCTTACTAGGAAATATCAATTCTTTTGTGTGCTTTCCTTCGATTAGATAAAGTTTATCTAAATCAATTAGAATTTCATCAGTTGTTAGATAATATTCTCCGCCCAAATAATTTTTTATCGTTATAGTAGCCTTAGTCGCAGTTGTTAGATGTTCTTTAGGTTGTATTGTAACCATTTCTCTGCTCTGTGCTTTTTTAGCCTTATCTCTCGATGTTGACATAAAATCTGCGACACCATTTTCGAATTGTTTTTTAAATTTAGCAATACCCTTATCACTATGCATTTTAATACTCAGATCTCCCGATATTTTAGAATAAGAAGTTTGAACTAAATCGATTATAGCGGGTAAAGTGTCCTTTATTTCTTTTAGATTCCAATGTAAGGCTGAACTTTTATAATTATTTATCTCGTCAATTTTATTTTTAACATAATTATTATCAAACTCTTGTTTTGATATTTTATTATCTCTTGAATTATGAACCGCTGCCTTATGATAATAAGCAAAAATAACATAGATGTCCAAAAGACTCATCAGGGATACAGTATCCCATTGTATAAAATCTCTATCACCCCTCAATCCCTCATCTTTTATTATTGGAATTACAGTTATCTTTTTAGCTGTATTAAATGTGTTATATACTCTTTCAAAAGGATATGATCTTGATCTTTTGGGACTTTTCCATTTTGACACACCATAATTACTTTTATTATAGGATAACAGAAAATAAGTTTTGGAAGTGTTTATATCTAAATTATTAAAATCTACTTCTGCCAATTCCGCACCATAAATTACCTTGTACTTTATTCCGGTTATTTCGGCTGTAATATTCATTTTAATTTATATCCTTTGACTTCTTTTTTTGAATATAGTTGATAGTAACAGACTTAAATTTGCCAATACTTCTTTTAATGATTTCAAATTTATCTCCATCATTCTTCCCTTCACAGTCTTTTTCAAAACCCACTTTTTTAATTATTACATTTTCTAAATCTTGAATAATTTCAATCCCTATGGAATTACGTTTGAGATTACGTGCTACTTTCATTGTCGTTCCACTTCCGAGAAATGGGTCTAAGACAGTCTCGCCGACATAAGAGTATAATTTTATAATTCTATATGGTAATTGTTCGGGAAAAGCTGCAACATTTTTTTCTAAGACTGAACCTGGTAATACGTTTGTCATTTCCCATAATGTTTTATACCAACCGTTATCTTGAATCTCATCTTTATCAATTCTTGATAAATTTCTAATTTCATTAGATATAGAACGATAATCAAATTTACCTTTTTGAAGTATCACTATGCTTTCTAAGAGGTTGTCTGGATAGAAATACATTGGAAACGGGTTTTGTAAAATAACCCCACTTCTTTTGCTGATTCTTAGATATCCGTTTGGTTTTTTCCAAATTATTTTATCTCGATACCGAAATCCGGCTTTTTGTAAAATTTTGATTGCATCTGCTACGATTGGATATTTTTGCCCATCTACCAGCATATCGTCAATATTTAATGCGATAATGCGTCCTTCTTGAAGAACCCTATATGATTCTTTTGCAAAATTATTTAATACTCCCAAATACTGATCATAATTTATAAATAATCCTTCATAATCAAATGGAGCATTAAAATATGGAGGTGAAGTGACAATTAAATGGACACTTTCATTTTCAATTTCTTCCATATTCATACAATTGCCGAAAATCAATTTATGATAAGTTGCCATCACTCTGCTTTAAAATTATTATTTATAAAATTTAAATTACAATATTTCGATTTATTAAAGAACTGCCAATTTTTCTAAATAATTATTAAATCCTTTTTCTTATTCTTCTTTTTATTGTGCTACCCCTTGATTGGGTATTTGGGGGTCAAAATAAGATTCCCACCTTCATGGTAATGACAATTCTTACTAATTCAGTCTCATTTTGGGACAGAGCCGGAGCTATTGGTGTACTGAGCCGTATCTGAGTCGCTCATCTATCGTTCATCTCGGCTTCATCTATCGTGTAAAAGTCCTGGGAAATAATTTAAAAAAGCCTATATAGTATGTAGGCATGTTTTAGCAAAAAGGTCGAAAAATATATTTTATTTATTTTTCGACCTTTTCCGGATTTCGTGCCTACCTACTGTAGGGGATTTAAAATTATTTCCTAAAACCTACACTATAGTTAGGTAACGATTTGGCCTTCCAACGAAAAATATATTTTGTTTATTTAATCGTTGGAAGCGGGTTTTGTTACCTAACTACAGTAGAGGTTTTAAATTTTATTTAACGGTATGAATCTGAGAGGTGTATTTATGGAGAATATAACGGGTATCGTCGAAGGAGGTTTGCCTTTGGCGTTTGTCGGATTGGTGGAGGAAGGGATAGTCCTGTTCATTTTTAGCGGGAAGTATGAGGTATTCCCTCCCGTGATCGGTTTGTCCCCTGTATATCCAGGTGGGGAGAAATTCCACGGAAGAGATCCATAGTGAATCTGTGTTTGTATTTTTGGTAATGTTCAGATAGAGTATGGTTCCTCCATCGGTATATCTTTTGCGCTGGTTGGAGAGGAAGTTGCCGAGGGAATAGACTGCAAATCCTGTATCAAGTTTAGCATTATGAGTTTTGAAGTAAACGGCGGGCTCGAGGACATGAGGATGTCCGCCGAGAATGATATCGGCTCCCATTTCTATGGTTCTGTTTACTGTAGTTATCTGAATTGAGGATGGTTCTCTTTTATATTCATCACCAAAGTGGTAATAAACGATTATGAGTTCCGCACCAAGCTGCCGTGCATGTGTAATATCTTTTTGGATAAGATCGTAGTCAATTATGTTAATCAGATATTTTTTACCATCGGGGATGGGATTCCCGTTGGTTCCATAGGAATAGGAGAGGAAAGCAGTTTTTATTCCTTTTATATTAAATATCCTAATGGAATCCCTATCCTTCTGAGAGGTAAAAGTGCCAGTATAGTTTAGGTTATTTTTTATAAGCTGAGAGATAGTTCTATTTATTCCGAACTCTCCCCTATCGAGAGAATGGTTGTTGGATGTAGTAACAAGATTAAAACCTGCGGTCTTTACAGCGGAGATAAATTCATCAGGGGAATTAAATTTAGGATAACCCGAATATTTATTTTCCTTACCCGCGGTAATGGTTTCGAGATTGCCCATTGTAAAATCAGCATCGGTGAGATATTTATTTATGTATCTAAATACAGGGACGAAATCGAAACTATCTTTTGACACATGAGAATATCTGAACTGGGGGGAATGGCACATGAGGTCGCCTACTGCAGCTATTCTAATGGTAAGGATAGAATCGGGATTGTTAATAGTTGGGAGCTGATTACGGATATTTGGATTAGATTGCTGTTGGGCAAAGGAACTCAATGAATACAGGAATACGAGTAGAAATGATATTTTCATAGAGTGATAACGAGAGGGAAAAGAAAAGGCGTCTAACTCATTACAAGGAAGACGCCTTTAAGTACAAATTAAGGTTTTGCGGATTTCCTTGAAGCTTTTGTTTCCTGGATTTCCTTACGTGCATCTTGTGCAAGTTTTCTTAATTCGCTTAAACCCTTACGTAAACGGGTACCTGCAGCAGCCTGTTCTTTTTCATAGAATTTAACAAAATCTGCTTCCAGATTTTTGACCGCCTGTGTAAGGTCTTCGAGTTTTTTCATGTATACCTCCTAATTTAGTTAATGAATGTTTATATTGAATTTTCAAGGATTATTTCAGCAATATCCTTAATAGAAACCTGATCTATCTTTTCAAAATGTTTAACGCCATCCGTAAGCATAGTCATACAGAATGGGCAAGCCGAAGCAATTGTATCTGCATTTGTAGCGAGAGCTTCTTTTGTACGCTCTTCATTTATCCTGCCGCCTTCTTCATCTTCGAGGAACATTCGTCCCCCGCCGGCACCACAGCAGAATCCTTTGCTTTTATTTCTTTTCATTTCGACCAATTCCAATCCTTTGATACCGGCAAGAGAATTTCTTGGAGCATCATACAAGGAATTATATCTACCAAGGTAACAGGAATCATGATAAGTTACTCTTGAAGAGACGGAATTGTTCTTCAATTGAATTTTACCTGAAGTCAGAAGTTCTTCAATAAATTGTGAATGATGTTGAACTTCATAATTACCACCGAATTGTTTGTATTCATTGCCTAATGAATGAAAGCAATGAGGGCATGCGGTAACTATTTTTTTTACTCCATAATTATTTAATGTTTGGATATTTTCCTTTATCATCGACTGTGCAAGGTACTCATTTCCAAGCCGACGAGCGGTGTCTCCAGTACATTTTTCCTCAATTCCCAGAATTCTGAAGCTAATATTAGCTTTTTGCAATAATTTTGCAAATGTTTGAGAAACTTTTTTATAGCGGGCATCGAAGGAGCCGGCGCACCCTACCCAGAACAAAACGTCACAATTGGGGTCCTCAGCCATCGTTTTGATGTCCATTCCTTCAGCCCAAGCAGCTCTATCGGACTGATTAAATGCCCACGGAGTGAAGTTAGTTTCCAAACTTTTGAAAACAGCATTCAGACTTGTGGGGAATTTGGACTCGGTTAATACGAGGTTACGGCGCATGTCTATGATTGAATCAAGATGCTCAATCATGACGGGACATTCCTGAACACAAGCCATACAGGTAGTGCACTGCCAGAGTTCGGTATCGGTAATATAATCGTGGACTAAAGTTTTTTCGAAAGCGGGACCTTGGGTTAT
Source organism: Ignavibacteriales bacterium (assembly GCA_003141435.1). Classification (GTDB taxonomy): domain Bacteria; phylum Bacteroidota; class Ignavibacteria; order Ignavibacteriales; family Ignavibacteriaceae; genus Fen-1301. The sequence continues at coordinate 60 of PLLW01000037.1, read as the reverse complement.
GCCTGCCGATAATAAGGGGGCTTTGTCTTTTGTTCTTCTTCTAATATCTACAATGATTTT